>JBKGZA010000170.1:0-7146 GCA_046545815.1 Bacteroidales bacterium | reverse complement strand
AAATGAAAGCCCGCTGGGAGGAACTGAATGAGCTGTATCAGGATCAGGGAAAGGTTGGACTGGATAATGAATAAAATCTGGAGAAATGAATTATTGTCAAATTGTCATGTCAAATATATCCGTATTATTGATAGATTATCCGATTATACTATGCCATCAGATTAAGCAATGATTCTTGTCTAAAAAATTTATATTGTTATGAAAATATCACGCCGCCGGTTTTTTCAGATGTTATCCCTTTCCTCGCTGAGCATTGCAGCGTTACCCCTCTGCAGCATGAAGGGTATCAAACAGGGGAAAAGAAAATATTATTCAGAGAAACCGATTGATTTAACAACTACTCCGGAATGGACGCTGCCGGATGCTTTCATAAGATCCGGGAAGTCCGGTGGTCCACTTGGATGGCTTGAAGTAAGTCCGGAGTCAAAACCCGGTGCCTATTGGTGGTGGCCCGGAAGTGCGGTGACCAAAAAAGACCTTACCTGGAACCTTGAAACCTATCACAGGGCAGGCTGGGGTAACATGGGAGTCATAGGTATTTACGGTGTTAAAGGAGAAGAAGAAAATTTCATTGATTTCTTCTCACCCAAATGGTTCGAAATGTTTAACCATGCTTTGAAAGAGGCCGAAAGGCTGAATATGAATATCGATCTGACACCTTCTTCAGGATGGCGGTGGGGAGGACCCCATGTTACCAGGCAGTACGGAGAGCAGTCGTTTTCCGTGAAAGAGGGCGGGATTCAGGCAGAAAAGCTTTCAGCAGAAGTCAAGCGGGCTGGTCCGGGAGGCAAGGGATTATGTTTTAATCCCTATTCACCGGCAGCGCTAAATCATCATCTGAACTGGTTTGAAAAGAAATTTAAAGCAGGGGAGGGACATTCCCCCCGCGCTTTTTACTATGACTCATTTGAGAACCCGGGTAACTGGTGTCCGGAAATGCCGGAGGCTTTCAGAAAGCTGAGGGGATACAAACCGGAAGATTATGCAGAAGCACTTGGAGGTGAAGGTGAAACCGAAAAAGTAAGGCGTGTCATATGCGATTACCGCGAAACGCTTTCAGACCTGTTGATTGATCGTGTCAGAGATATTGTTGGCTGGGCGGAAAATTATGGGAGCGGATTGCGCATGCAGGCCCATGGAGCACCTGCCAATCTGCTGGATATGTATGGAGCTGCCCAATTTCCGGAGACTGAAATATTTGGAGCCAATAAGTTTGATATTTCCGGGTATCGCCGCGATCCCAAATGGTGCAGGTATGAAGGAAAGATTGATCTGATCAACCAATTTGCCTCCTCTGCGGGACATGTAACAGGGAAAAATGTGATCATCTCGGAGAGTTTTACCTGGCTGCGCAACCATTACCACACCGCCCTTTCCCACATCAAAGCAGAAGCAGATAACCTGTTTATAAACGGGATCAATGGTATCTATTATCACGGTATATGCTATGCTCCTGAAGATACAGCCTGGCCGGGATGGCTGTTCTATGCCTCCACACAGGCCAATTACCGTAACTCCATCTTCAGGGACATTCCGGTGCTGAATGCCTATATTACCCGTTGCCAGAGTGAGCTTCAAAGCGGCCGCCCTTATAATGATGTGCTTTTGTATTGGCCCCTATACGACCTGTGGATGGGAGACGGGGATGAGGAATTGCGTTTTCCGGTACATCATACCGAATGGATAGAGGGAACCGACTGTGGAGAGGCCGCTCACTGGATGATTCGGAGTGGCTATACTTTTGATTTTCTTTCCGACGATCAACTGGAAAAGACCAGCTTTACTCAGGGATCCCTAATTACAGAAGGTGACTTATCGTATGCTACCCTTTTGATTCCCGCTGCCACCTGCATGAAGCATTCCACTTTCCGTCATTTGGTTGATCTGGCAGAAAAAGGAGCCACTGTACTCGTGTGGAAGCAGCTACCGGAAGATGTTCCCGGATGGTATGAACACCAGGACCGGAGGCAAAAGCTGATGAGTTTGCAGGAAGGATTATCCTTCGATTCAAAAGGTGTTGCGCAGGTTGGCTCCGGACAAGTCATTCTCAGTGATCAACTGGAACATTTGTTAGCCATGACAGATATTGACAGGGAACCAATGGCAGATACAGGTTTGAGATTCATTCGCCGGAAACAGGAAGCCTGCATATCCTATTTTATTTCCAATCAAACAGCCGAAAAAGTGGATGGATGGACAGGCCTGGGGTCGTCCTGTAAATCTGCCGTATTGATGGATCCCATGAACGGGCAGACTGGTATTGTCCCTGTTCGGAAAAATGCAGGACAGCCCGAAGTGTATCTTCAGATCGAGTCTGGTGAATCCCGTATTTTGCGGGTTTATCATCAGGAAAAGGTTGAAGGGGAAAGCTGGCCGGTTTTAAAGCCAATAGAGAAGGATATACCGGTTAGAGGAACCTGGAAGGTAGATTTTGTGGAAGGCGGCCCGGTTCTGCCGGAGGGTTTTACCACTGATACACTGAAATGCTGGACCCAGCTTGGAGACGAAGACGCTGCCCGCTTTGCCGGAGCCGCACGGTATAAAATCCGTGTCGAAATACCCGATACAAATAGCGATCACTGGATTCTGGACCTTGGGGATGTCCGGGAAAGCGCCAGAATATGGGTTAACGGTCAGCCGGCAGGAGTATTGGTGGCCCATCCGTTCCGGATCGATGTAACGGATCATATAAAAACCGGTGAAAATGAGCTTTCCATTGAAGTGACCAACCTTTCGGCCAATCGTATCCGCGATCTGGATTCACGGGATGTTGAATGGAAGAAATTTTATGACATCAACTTTGTCAGTCACGATTACGAGGAATATAATGCCTCGGATTGGGAATTAAAACCTTCCGGGCTGTTAGGTCCTGTAAAGGTTATGCCTTATAAATCGGCATCAACCGGAGCTTGAATCAGGTTTTTATACATAGGGCAGGGTTTTACTCCGTCCTGTGCTTTAATATTATTGCCTTTCTGACAATGGATCTGAAGGGCGATTTGATCTGAAAGCTATAACGTTTTAACAATATGACGATTTAATTCCAGAACAGGAGTTGTGAAACTGATTGTTGTTCTAATCAAATTTATCCGCCAGACTTGTAATCATTCCGGGAAAACAACTTAATGACAGTACCTTACCGGCCAAGTTTTGCCAAAAAATGCAAGAATTTGACCGGTAAGGTACTACCTTTTTTCAGGGCAAGCCTGGGAAAAAAGCGCTTCGCGGAAGAAACCAATATTTAGATAAGTTTGAACAACATGTTGGTTCAAGTTGCGCTTTAAGTGCCTAAATCCATGGGTAAAAAACTTTTTTTATAATATTTCCAACGATCAATCCTTTCTTTACCATATAACGGAGGATCATGAGCCTGGGTTATTTTTCCTGTCAGTTCTCTTGTAATTTCGTTCTCAGAAAGAAGACGATCCAGTTCAATACCTGTTTCAACACTGAGTGCCTTGAGTTCTTGTCGACTTTTGCCCTCATGAAAAAGAAGCGGTTCCAGGCTAACCCCTTCCACCGGTTTGTTTGTCTCTGTCAACTGCAGCCTTCGGGGTTGCCAACTGCCAACTGCCAACTGCCCATTGCCAACCTCTCGATGAATGACCACTGAATAACTACCAAATGACCATCCATTCAATCATTACCTGCTATTCCCCATCTTTTTCCAGCACATCTTCCGAAGCCCGGTCTCTGAATTCCATCTCCTCGCCGGGAACAGAGTCATCAATGTTTATAAATCCGGTTTCATCACCGGTTATGCGCAATTGAGGCTGGCCATTTTCCGGTTCAAGCGAAAGGTTGGTCAGATTCCCTTCAATGATGTCATCTATGATCAATGCCGGCCCGTTTTCAGCCTGTATGGAAACATTCTCCAGTGCCAGGTCCTTGGTACGCTGAAGGAGGGCACCTTCTTCAGCGTTTTTGATATCAATGTTTTTAAAAGTAATCCCGGTGAGCCATTTTTCAGGCATACCATAGGAATAGATGGCTTTTTTCGCCCCGTCAATTTTCACATCGGAGATATGGATGTCTCTGAAATGTGTAGCTACTCCCCGGCCGCCGTACTCGTTGGGGCAGATATAGATGGCATTGCCCACCATATCTTTCATTTCCACATCTTCAATGTAAATGTTCTTAACTACATTTCCCCGACCACGACCGCTCTTGATCTTAATACCAGCGGGCATCCCTTCGAAGGTCAGATCATAGGCATAAATATTCTCGATGCCACCCGAGACTTCGCTACCTATGGTAATGCCGCCATACACATGTTCCCCCTTGGCAGTGATATGACGGACCACGATGTTTTTGCTGGGAATATCGATACGGAGTCCGTCTTCATCCAGCCCCGATTTAATGGGAATGGCATCATCCCCCACATTGAAGTGGTTGTATTCAATCAGCATGTTTTTACATCCGTCGGGGTTGATGCCATCGGTATTGGGCGAGTTGGAAGGCGCGTAGACTTCTATGCCGCGTACGATAACATTCTTGCAGTAAACGGGATGCACGTTCCACATGGGGGAGTTTCTCATGGTGATGCCCTCGACCAGAACGTTTTCGGCTTTCCAGGGTACCAGGAAGGTAGGTCGCATACCTTCCACACCACCTCCTTTACCGAAGTTTTTTCTTAAGGGCAGGCGGTATTGGGCGGCTTCCTCACGGCTGCCTCCTTCTGTGGCCCATTCGTACCAGAATTCATCGCCGTTTCCGTCAAGGGTGCCCTGGCCTGTAACGGCAAAGTTTTTCACCTCGGGTGCATATATCGGAGGACAGTAATTGTAGGCCTCTACCCCTTCGTGGCGTACTTTAACAAGAGGATAGTAGTCTTCAATGTCGGTGCTGAAGTGAACCGTTGCTTCTTCAGCAATCCGTAGGTTAATGTTGTCATACAGCACGCGAATGGGGCCTGTGTGCCAATCACCTTCCGGGAATAAGACTGTTCCTCCGCCCGCTTTGTGACAAGCCTCGATGGCTTTATGGATGGCCTCGGTATCCTTGTTTCCATCCTCGCCATCCGGGTTAGCCCCGTATTCTTGTATGTTGAAGGTCTGATCCGGGAATTGGGGTCGTTCCAGTTGCGGCATATCGAACGGCGCATCAATGGGAGCTATTTTTTGGGGGGCTTTTACCTGTCCGCTTACAACTTCCGATCCAATAAGCATTATCAGGGTCAAAGGCAATGTACCCCATAAAAGTTTTCTGAAATGAGCTTTCCCTGGAAACAGAAAGAGATGCTTGAGAATGCCGCTTCTCTTCATATTCAAGAATGTAGTTTTTATGTTTTTGGATTTCATAAGGCTATTGATTTTTTTGGATACCCTAAAATTATAAAAATTAAGGTATAGTGCCAATTTATTATGGGAAAAAATTGGCTGCTCTATGCACGGAACTAAAGATAATTGCACGATCAGGCTCTATTCCTATGACAAAGAGGGAGTTGGAGGAGGGTACGCCGCCTCCTGTAAGCAAAATCCTCCGTATTATTTGCATTGTCTTGAGCATTTTAATCGCAGGTTTGGTATCCCCTTCACTAAGGTTTTAGCATAAACCCATAATTGCTAATTTGGACAAGCCAAAACGGAAACACATTAAATTCCTTGAAAGCATCCTGTTTGGTTTTGGCTTGTCCAAATTAGGTAGGAACCGAACTTTTAAAAAGGATTGAATTTAAATGTTGAATCAGGCAGTGATCTTTGAGGTTCGCCTACCTGGCCAGCCGGCTGTGAAATGTGAAAAACTAATGAAATATCTGCGAGTTGTTTCCGTTTTATTGTTATAAGGTTTTAGTTTGAAACATCCGGAACCCTCATTCTAAAGTTAATGTTCGACATGTGATTTTTTGGTTATTAATTTTTGGGTGCCGGATGTTTCTTTTTTATACCCCCATCATCCCCAAAATTTCAGTTTTTTAAAAAATTTTCATTTTCTCAATCAATCCTTTACAGATTCACGCTTTCAGGAGATTCATCAGGAATATTTTAAAGCTGACATACAGAGCCTTAAATCTCATGTATCCTTTGTAAATAGTGGATTTCAGCAAATATGACCAGTGGGTAGTAAACAACTGGCTGCCAGAAAATCAATTTGGAAAATATATTTTTTATTCATACTTTTCCCAAGATACTCAACTTTAAGTTTAATCATTAAAACCCCTTTGACCATGCCAAGAAAACGAGTTTACAATTATCGGGATGTGGAAGTTTTGTTTGGCTCCCGCATTGCATTTGAAAATTTTCTGCGCAATTTGCCGGAACTTTCCAGGGTATTTACCCACTGGACGGAAGAAAAAGTACACAATGCCATCCACCAGGTGGATGAGGGAATTAAACTCCTGGGAATCGATCCCCAATTGGAGGTTCAGAAAGCCACCCGAAAGATGAACGAGGTACAGGAACCGGCACTTCACGAGCTGGCTTTCTTCAAAAAGGTGATTCCCGTTCTCTTTAAAAAAGATGGCAAGAATATACTCAAGCAGTTGGGATTCAACAGATACCATAAAGATGCGATCAAAGGCGATCAGGAAGCGCTTTTCAACCTGCTTGTTACCTTCAATGATGGAATGGCCGGAGAATTGAAAGCACAGATTGAGGAAAAAGGCATCAATCCGGAAATCTTAGAGGGGATTTTGTCATATAAAGACAAAGTATATTTGTCCAATGTTAAACAAGAAACCCTCAAAGGTTCTTCACAAGAAATCACTCAGGAATGCATTGATGTTTTCAACGCCATTTATTTACAGGCAATAGATGTTTGCAAGCTTGCATCTGCCTATTATGCTTCAAATCCCATTAAAAGAAATCAATTTACCTTCTCAAGAATTGTAAAAAATATGAATGCCATAAAATCTTCCTCCAACGATAAAGAAAAGTCGGGAACCAACTAATCCTGTTTTTAAAACCGGAAGCAGTACTATTATTTACTGCCTCCGGTTTTTGCCATTTGTGGCCATATTTACTCCCCCCCTCTTTGTAAAATTCCTGATCCTTCATTTTCAATGCTCAAAAACACTTGTACATTCAACCTGAACACATGGGCAGGAAATACGAATTGATGGACATTCAATCTGAAGATATGGGTGAGCTTTATGAACAGTTGGGCATTTAACCTGAACACATGGGTACGTTACCTGAACACATGGGT
>JBKGZA010000169.1:0-7166 GCA_046545815.1 Bacteroidales bacterium | reverse complement strand
TCTAAACATTGGTTTCTTCCGCGAAGCGCTTTTTTCAGGCTTGTCCTGAAAAAAGCCAGCACCTTACCAGTCAAATTCTTGCTTTTTTTGGCAAAACTTGCCCGGTAAGGTACTGGCAGAGCCCCGAAAGACAGCAGAACAGAGCGAAGCTGCCAAAAGCAGGTAATACCGGTGTTAAATTAGTCTTCGTCAAAAAACAGGTTGACCTGTTGTACCCCAGGTACCTTCCGTAGCTTAGATGTCAACTCGCTGCCTTTTTCTTCCTTTTTAAGTCGGATGTAATAGGAATATTCCATGATATGACCGTTTTCTTCATCCCCTATGGTTTTTACATTAACCAGTTTATAATTTCGGCAGTAAGCGTTCAGTAAAGAAGCGAACGGATTATCTGGTGTGGAATTTTCGTCGGCGGTGATATGCATCAGAAACTCCCTTTTCACGGAAAGGAAAAAAGGAAACCGGCTAACCAGAATATAAACTGCTCCTACCATCAGGGTACCTAAAAATGCAACGGGGTATAGCTCTACGCCTGCAGCCAGACCAATTGCAAGTGCGAAAAATATGAACATGATGTCAGAAGCATCTTTCACCGCGGTTCGGAAACGGATGATGGACATAGCTCCGACTAAACCAAATGCCCGGGCCAGGTTATTCCCAATGACCATAATCACTATGGCCGTTATCATAGTTAGCATTACCAGTGAAATAGTAAATGCTGAGGAATAATTTAGTCCTTTATAGGTGTATTTATAGAGCAACGCGATCAGAAAACCACATACCAGGGCAACCAGTATATTGGCTATCACATCGGAAGCAGTAATGCTGAATGTAAAAATATTCTGAATATCCTGCATGGTTCTCAATGATTTCTATGCATTAATATATTGGATTTTTATTGTAACGTACCACATCATATCCGATAATGTATTTTGATATGGCATCGTTGCGAAGTTTGAATTCCTGAAGTATTGAGCGTGCCCATACAGGCATCCGCTCCGTATAATATTTGATCTCCATTATAAAATGGCTGTTAAAGAAAGGTTTTAAGGCATGATCGTCATATAAATCCCTGAACTCGGGAAACAACTTGCTCCGGATGTTTTTATCCAGCGTTATTCTGACACCACTGTCAAAACGCCCGAAATATGCCTCCCTTTCATAAACCACCAGATTAATGGGAATATATTGTTTTTTTCTCAGGTGGTAAAAAAAACGGCGCGCATTATCCATTGAATTTGAACCATCATGGGAATTGAGAAGAATATAATCTTCTATATTACTGTATCTGATCAAGTTTTCCATATCCCTGAAGTAAAATACAGAACGTTGCTTTTTTAATCGATCTCCGGTTTTCCGCTTGATTTCAAAGACTACTTTACTCTGGTCATTATTGTTGTTATATCCTCTGATTCTGAGTTTTCTTCTTAATTTTATACCGCTTTTTTTATGGATATAGCATTCCATATCGTATGAATCAAGATATATACTTCTTACCGTGTACTGGGGAATTGCTTTCTTTGTTATGTAAGAATGCGGATCATGCACTACAAACGGATGAAGTCTGCGTCGTAAAGCAGGCATTGATTCATTGGGAACCAGGTATTTTCGCTCGTATCGCAATGACATGTCAGTTTGTATATATTTGATTGGCCCACCGCCTGAGATACTTCAAAGCAGTTATCTTGTCGCAGATTATGGTCGCTTCTGCCTGTTGATTGGGCAACAACAGCTTCTCGTCATTGTCTGCCAAACAGGTTACAAAAACTGTCTGCCGGCCATCCACCGTTTTTACTTCATTACCAATATGTGCAACTTTTCCCTTTGTTTTTATATTCAGTTGAGAGCTTTTTATCTTTACCGGTAAATTTTTCTTTAGATGGGATAACCGACTGATCTCAACAGGAATGAGCAAAACCATTTTTTCCCTGGTGACTACACTGGCAAGAATTTCCTCTTCGTTCGTTTCGGTTTTCATTTCTGATGTAAATGTTCCTGAAACAGGCGATTCGATTGTCAGAGCTTCCAGGCGTTCACGGATTATATCCATTTGATCTTCTATGGACTCAATTCTGGATTCAATGAGTGCTATTTCTTCTTTTTTTGAACCGGATACCAGGGCTTCATAATTGGCCCTGGCAATCCGTACTTGTTGTTTTTTACGGTTATATATATTTTGTGCCTGCTCAAATTCCTCATCGGCAATGTATTCTTCTTCATACAACTTTGTACTCCTTTCAAAACTGCGCTTTTCATTTTCAAAATCTTTTTCAGCCATTCGTAGTCTTTCAAGTGCAGCTTTTATTCTTTGGGGTTTTTCGCCTGTAATGTTTACACTGCGCAGACGCTTTTGTTCCTCAAGTTCCATCTGAAGTTCCTCAAGTTTGAACTGTTCCTGATGAGAGCTTATTTGACCGATGGTGTCTCCTTTTTTGATGGTGTCTCCTTTGTTTAGGCTGTTATTTATAGAAAAACGCATGAGATCCCCGCGTTCGAATTCAGTGGAAGCGTAGTAAGGAACATTATTGGTATGGTTGTCTTTGAGAATATTCAATATGGTCCCGTCCGGTTTTTTGGTCAGCCGCCACTCTTTTTTAGGGAGTAATATGCCCTTGCCTTTGACGGTATAAGGAAATTCAACTGATTGAGATGCAAAAAAAATCAAAACGAAAAAAATTAAGATTCCGGTAACAATTTTGATTTTATTTCTCATTGGCAAACGATTCCTCAATTAGTGGATTTCAAAGGTAAATAAAAAAGTGGCCTGTGCCAAAAATTATATGCTTCTTTAGTAGATTTTTGGGGAAAGGTTAAATTTATTTTATATATCATTCGGATGAGATAGATGATGGCGATATGGCGCTCTTTGGAAGTCAGTTTGCCGGCAGTATGGAAGCAATTGAATTTTTCCGAAGGCTCTTGTGCAATAATAAACGATTTTGTTGATTTATTCACCACATTGGATTATATTTCAGAATAAAAATTGTCCAAGATGAAGGAAACAATGATACAGGCGGCCAAAGCCGCCGGTGAGATACAGAAGCATTATTATAACACGGATGTAAATATCGAAAGCAAGGGAGAAAAGGGGATCGTCACCCAGGCAGACAAAGATGCGGAAAAAAAGATTCTTTCCATTTTGAACGAGAAATATGATTATGGGGTGGTAGCCGAAGAATCCGGAACAACCCGCAACGATTCAGTGTATTATTGGGTGATCGATCCGATAGATGGCACCACCAACTATTCCCGGCAAATTCCCTTTTTCTGCGTCTCCATAGCGCTGTTCAAACAAGACCAGCCAGAAGCAGCGGTCATTTATCAGCCGCTGACCGATGAGCTCTTCTATGCTCAGAATAACCAGGGCTGTTATTTGAATGACAGCAGGCTTTTTCGAAACGGAGCCAATGAGCCGCCCCTGATCGACTGCAACAAAGGGCGCGGCAAAGAGTCAAAGGAAAAGTACCTGAAAGCCTTTTCCTGCATTCCGGATGTTTATCCGGATATTGTGCTGTTCGGATCAAGTGCCTTGGAACTGGCTTACCTGGCAGCAGGAAGGGTGGACTGCTTCATTACATACGGGGATGAGCTTTACGATGTGGCTGCGGGTATACTCATAGCCCGGGAAGCCGGCTGTGTGGTGAGCAACTGGAGCGGATATCCCTGGACCCCTCAGGATCCCGGCCTGCTCATTGCTCCGCCAAAGTTCCATAATGAGCTGCTGGGGTACCTCTCGGGCCTGTAAATGTCCTGGGTCTCGGGTCTCGTGTTCCGGATTTTGGGTCCTCGCCAAATTTTTCCTTTCTAATAACCTTAATTATTTTTACCGTTTTTATCTACTTCTCTTATCTATCGTGTTGTCGTGCCAGTCGTGTTTTCGTGCCGTCGTGTTGTCGTGCAGTCGTGCCGTCGTACCGTCGTGCCAGTCGTGCATCGATCTACGAGACGCAAGCATTTCTCTGTCTTATCCCGTCTACGCCTCAGCCTTATTTGACCATCAAAAAATTTCTCTCCCCACGCAGCGTTTTAATAATATATTCCGTAAAGATTAACAAAACCCATTATTTAATTGTATTGTAATTAAAAACCAACACCATGAAAACACTGAAAACATTATTGTATTTATCTCTTATTGTCTTGATTACTTCTTGTTTAGAAGATACCGGAAGTTACGTCAGAACTACGGATCTAGTGTCCATCACTGAGGTTTCCATTCCTGACAGCGCAGGGGTTTCCGACACCATTCAAATTTTAGCTACTGCCGAGGCCAACAATGGTTGCTGGAAGGATTTGCATTTCAGGCTGGATACATTTACCAGTCAGAATGACAGCGAAACGGATACGGTAAATACGGAACAATACACACTGAAAGCCATCGGAACTTACGAAAGTGAAGGTACCTGTCCCCAGGTTATTGTGACTGCAGATACCACCATGGATGTGATTACCTCACAAAAGGGAAATTATGTTTTCTATACGTCGCGGGATTCATATACCCTTCAAATGGACACCGTATTTGTGGAATAAGTATCTTTGATGTAACTGATATATTCTCAGGCTTCTGAATGCTCATTTCGTATCATAGGTATACAGATGCGGCTGTCGGAATGGCCATATTTGAAGTAAAAATTGACTTACCGGCACCGGAAAGGTCATTTATGATGATTTGAATATACTTTTTGGCTGCTATATGGCCATCCCCTATAATATGGATATATATTCAGTTGCCGGAATGTTGTTTCCAGAACACAGAAACATATTTTCAGATTCAAGAATGGGCATCATTGCCAGGAAAAAGGCTATTTGGCTTTATGATTCTGATCATGTAAATCATAAAGCCCCTTTCTCCAAACAAAAAGTAAATATTGAAGCTCGAACACGGGCTTTTCTCTTCTGAGAAGTCCATTGCTGGCATTAAAAAACATCCTGATGACTTTTGAATCCTGATGCCGGTCGGATCAAATTTCCATCTCTGCACTGTGAAGTCGGTTTCGGATATCACCGGCTTCCTTTTCATTTCCAGCATGACCTTATTGTCTGGTTGAAAAATACGTGCCTGCCTCTTCATCTCTCTTCAGGGTATCTTAAACCGGGTTTAAAGGAGCAATAAGTCTTTATCATTCGCCGAAGATCTTCTTACAGGCAATACAAATATTGTTGCCGGAGAAAAAAGAACCGCTTCCTGGTGGATGTGAGTATGTCTGTTGCATCCCAGACCACATTTCTGCCGGTAATAAGTTGATACCAGTCATTCAAAACAAGCCTTTCCCCGTCCGGTGGGTGTACGCCATTTATTATAAGACCCCTTTGCGGCTTCAGTAAGGAGGTTTTCCCTATTAAACATGGATTGTACCGCAAATACAATGTGGTTTTCCTGTTCCGGTCCGCTCTTTTTTATATTCTGGAAGGCTATTTTCGGAATCGGGCTTTGGGTTTCATGAAAACATGTATGCAGGATACCTGGGAGTCTGTAAGGAGGAAGGTGAACCGGCTTGATCTTCCTGCCCAGATGCTGACCTATTACGAATTGCCAATGGATGGAAAGTCTCCCTATCCAACAACCTACGAACAATGGTATACTATTGTCCTAAAGATGGTTGGCGGAGCTGAAAAGGCTGAAGATGCAGGTTATCCGCCAGTAATGGAACCTACACGGATAGAATTGAAAGAAGCCTGGCAAGAAGCATTAAAAGAGCGTGACGAGTTGGCCCAGGCTGATCGCGACTATGACCAGGCACAGGAGGGTATAGAAGAGATGCGGGCCAGGGCCGATGAGCTGATCTCGAATGTGATGAATGAACTCCGGTTTTTCCTGAGAAAGATGGATGATGCCAGCCAAAGGCGAATCATGCGTACCTATGGTGCCACTTTTAAATACCTCAGGGGCGAACCTGAAGACAAAACACCGGAGACAGAAGTGGAATAAGACCGGCAGTTAATTTTCAGGATCAATGATCTTTCCTGATGAGGAGGCATAAGTTGGATTGAGACCAAGGCACCATAAAGGTGCCCCGGGCTTTTTTAAACCTTATTTCCAATATAGTAAACCTCAGTAGCAAAAGAATCCTGCAAAGATTCTGACCTTATTACCTTATTCGTGCATTCGTAGCCATTTCATGATGCGAATTCATCCCTGTCATCCGAAATACCTCACCCCGGAGGGATCAAATGGTTAATAACCCTGTACGCAGTGCGGGCTAATAAACCTAACCCATAAAACTACCACGAAGTGGTTTAACCGGTTATTATATCAGAAATTTAAATAAAAAATACCCATCTTTGTACCGATAAATGCCAGACTGAATTTTATCCAAATCAAATATACATGAACAAAAAAGCCATCATACTGGACCTGGACAACACCATTCATCCTGTCTCTTCCATCGGAGAGGAATTATTCAAACCTTTATTCCGGCTTATTGAAGATTATGGAGCGTTTAACGGGAATATGGAATCCATTAAAAAGGATATCATGAGCAAACC
Source organism: Bacteroidales bacterium (assembly GCA_046545815.1). Lineage (GTDB taxonomy): Bacteria > Bacteroidota > Bacteroidia > Bacteroidales > UBA12077 > JAGXLC01. Next base: position 686 of record JBKGZA010000169.1, on the reverse strand, counting down.
CTTTCAGCATGTTGCCCGGAAGTACCATTTCAGTGATGAGCTGACGAATCATGGGATTGAATTATTAAAGGAAACCACGTATGAAAAGGAAATTATCCCGTTTGAGGACTATATGGAAATCAAGAAACTGCCCTGTGAAAAATTTCTAGTCACCACAGGCTTTACCAAAATGCAAAAAAGCAAGATAAAGCAGCTTGGCATAGAGCAGGATTTTAAGGAGATCCACATCATCGACCCACTATTTTCCGAAAAAAGCAAAAAAGATGTCTTCCTCGATATACTGCAGCGATATCAATATAAAAAAACTGAAGTGTTGGTGGTAGGTGACGATCCCAATTCAGAAATCAAAGCAGCAAAAAAGATGGGCCTTGCAGCAGTGCTCTATGACAAAGGAAACAATCATGCGTATATAAAAAATCTGGATAAAATTGCCCATTTCAGATATCTTAAGAAGTATTAGTCGCTTAAAGCGCAACCTGAACCAACATGTTGTTCAAACTTAATCTAAACATTGGTTTCTTGCGCGAAGCGCTTTTTTTCAGGCTTGTCCTGAAAAAACGTAGTAACTTACTTTTTATTTTTTTGCATTTTTTGGCAGAAAATGAAATTCTAATATCTAATTTCGAAATTATAAACAATGTCAAATGACCAAACAAAGAAATTTCAAAACAAACCAATATGCAAAG
>JBKGZA010000168.1:0-7172 GCA_046545815.1 Bacteroidales bacterium | reverse complement strand
CCTGAGCATATTTGTATTGCTTCTGTTTCATGCTTGTGACAGGACCCGGCAAAAAAAAGAAATATCCAGAGCCTTTGAATTCAGGTATGTATCTGAAGAAGCTGCCGCAAACGACATCACCGACCTTAAAGGGCCTACTTCAGTATTTGATCTAAATGAAAGGCTGGATTATCTGGGGAATTTTGCCGATTACGGCAGACGTTTTTTTGGTGATCCCCGGTTGAATACCCAGGTAGTAGGTAAAGAAGAGATCGATTCGGCCCTGCAGGAGTTAAAATCTCAGCCGAAACCTCAGATCAGAGAGAAGATCGCCCTCGATCAGTGGAAATACCTGGGATACAAAGAAGGCCAGCGTGAAAATGAGCTTCAGCAGATTGATGAGTGGGGGCAAATGGCAGGCGCGCAGGTCCGGGATGAAGCACTGCTGCTATCCGGAGAAGAAATCTCAAAATCCATTGCTCCCCAGGACTGGCGCATGAAATTTTCGTGGAAGGTCAAACCTTTGGAGGAGCATCAAAATGTATCTTTTTCTTTCTCTGAGGCAGCAAGAGTAGGCCTTGACAGAGACGGGCGTTTCTTTTATGTTACAGAGGATGAAAAAATAAAGGCAAAGAAGTACACTCCCGGTGAGTTCTGTCATTTAAAAGTGGAGATTGATCTGGAATCGGGAAAATACAATTTTTATGCAAATGATGAGCTGATCGCCGATTTTGTACCCCTGACCCAAGAACAGAAAGAGATTGCACGTTTAACAATAAATCCGGAAGGCCAGGTTGTTCTGGATGACCTCCGGGGCGTAGGATATGAATTGCATGAGCGGGGATCGAGAACCCACCCTTATTTTATTACTACTTTCATGGATCAGGATTTTTCGGCCCCTCCTTCCCCGGAAGGATTTGAGCAACCAGGATACGACGATTCCGGCTGGTCGAAGGTTCCCTACAGGCGGTATGCCCATGGCGGAGAACGTAACCGGGATGAAGCCCTGTATTTACGCAAGACGGTAAACGTAGATGATTTTGAATCCGCCCGGCTGAATATAGAGACGGTTCGACCTTCCGGGGTAATTTATATCAACGGGAAACGGATACGAGAGGTTGGCCGCATACCTGATACGATTGAGGTGAGCGAAGCATTGACCCCCAATGAAGAAAACCTGATTGCAGTTAGGGTCGACCCCAATGAAGTGGATGAAGTCAGACACCATATGAGTACGGATAAATGGTCGAGCTGGTTTGCCGGCCTGATGGACCTGGAACTGACCAGTGGCTCCTTTGTTAAAGATGTTTTTGCCTATACTACAGATATAAACGGATCAGCCAATGTAAAACTGAACATCAATGCCGTTTCAGAACATCAAAACGGGTTCTCCGGGCAATTGGTTACCGAATTTTACTCCTGGTTTCCAGAGGAAAGCAATCAGGTAGCAGCAAAATCTACAAAAGCTGTCCAACTGGAGCAGGGCAAATCAACAACCATTGAACAAAATGTTACCGTGGAAGATCCCGAATTATGGACCGCAGATTCACCGCAGCTTTATAAGGTGAGGATCGAACTTCAGGATCAGGAAGGCAATGCGGTGGATGATTACGTATTGACCACCGGCTTGCGCACCATCAGTCAACGGGGAGGTACTTTCCGGATTAACGGGGAGCCTGAAGTTTTGTTCGGTCCACTGATTTTTAATCAGCCCTATTCCCTCGGGAATGTCTCGCAATGGATGTTCAGCCCGCCGGAATCCAAATGGATGGAGTCCATTCTTGAAACAAAAAAGATGAATGGCAATGTTTTCAGAATGAGTGTCCATGATAAAGCTATTGCCGGGGTAAATGACCGGCGTTTGGCTCAAATTGCCGATCAAATGGGGATGATGTTGATGTGGCAAACCCCCTGCTGGATCAGGGAAGGTGGCACCGATGATTTTGATTTCAAAGCACTTCCCAAATATGTAAAAGCAGTTGAAAATCATCCGAGCATCGTTATATGGCAACCCGGTAATCACCCCAGCTATTCGCCTGAATGGTATGGCCGGGTTTTGGAGGCTCTGGCTGCAACAGACCCTAGCCGCCTGATCTCACCTGCTGCTGACCTGGCTCATATGAATATAGATAGTTTTCCCGGTGACGACGGGGATCTCATACCGGGATGGACCCATCCCCAACTGGTGCGCGGAAATATGGAACAGACTGCTGCCTATGGAGCCGATTGGCGAGAGATCCGTAAACTTGGCACGGGAATAGATGAAAGCGTGGCTGATTTTAATGATCGGTTGCGCATGGAATATTTGAACAGTGATTCTCACGCCTGGGTAGATTTTGAAAGCGAGGAGACCATTGGCATGCCCAACTGGAACCTTCATAAAGGCAAGCCTTATTACCACATGTATTCCTATGAAAAGGATTATAATGAAGGCAACCTGGGCCGTGTGCTGAAATTTTCAGAATGGAAGGAAAGCCAGGCCTGGCAGGCATTAAGCGCCTATGAAGCTTACCGCAAGAAACGGTGGCTGGATTATGACGGCATGAACTGGTGTCCTTTAAGGGGCGGGCCCAATACGGCCACCTATATGAAGCCGGTGATAGAATACAGCGGTCAGGCCAAGCTGGGATTCTATACCCTCCAAATGGTATATCAACGTGTTCTGGCAGGCAGCAGGAATGTTGACCTTGTTTACGGACCGGAGGATACCATACCTGTAATTGTCATGAATATTGGCAAATCCGGAACCGTGGATGTCCGGGCAGTGGTCAAAACAATGGAGGGAGAACAGGTAGCAGAAAGGACGTTTACCGGTGTTGAGCTTAAGGGCGGCCGGACAGTGACAGAGGTAGCCAATTGGAACCCCGAACTTGAGCCTGGAAAATATTATGGTTTTGAATACTATGTAATGCATTAAAAAATAGAATAATAAAATAATTGTGGAAAGAATTTTTTCTATTATTGCTTAGGAGGTATTCAAAATGAAAACAAAGAGACATGACATTCAGAAGCAATGCGTTACAATATTAAAGAAAAACGGGAAATGCAGCCACATTTCCCGCCAAACCCTAGTTAAAAGAATTTTTTCAGTCAAAAACTCTTGCAAAACTATGAAAAAAAAGATTCATGATACTAACAAATGGATGCTGCTTTTTGTTTTTGCTTCGGATACTTTTTATTTTATCCGCCAACAGCAACTGCTCAAAGAAGAGATTTAACCGGTTCTGTTGTAAGCGCTGATATAGAAACCTTTGCTGGATTCCCTACCACAAACATCCTGAAATCATTAAAGAGAACTTTCCCGGAATTGGTGGGAAACCCACTTTTTCATACAGGGTATTATAGATAGAAGAGCAATTCAATATGATAAAAATGGCTGCAATACATACATGGTATTTTCATAATTGATTATATTTAGAGATAATTTATTGATAATATACTTAGAACATTAATGATGAAAAAGTCAGATGTAATTTCCACACTTGTAACCGGGAGTCTGTTGAGTACTTCCATTTTATTCAGCGGATGTGAAGGAGAAGAACAAGAACAGACCCAACCCAATATCATTCTGATATTTGCAGATGATCTGGGTTACGCTGAGGTAGGGTTTAACGGGGCGGAATTTTATGAAACGCCCCACATCGATGAATTGGCAAGACAAGGAATGATATTCAACCAGTTTTATCCTTCCATGGCCAATTGCGCCCCCACAAGGGCCTGCCTGCTTACGGGGATGTATTCACCCCGTCACGGTGTATATCTCCCCCAGGGTTTATCCCGGGGCGGGGATCAGAACAGGATGAGATACAAAACCCCAACCTGGGATGCGGATGCCTCTTTTTATAATACCTATCTTGATAAGATAAGCATCAATAGTGTGGATCCCAAGTATGAATCGCTGGCCGAAATGCTCAATAAGGGCGGCTATACGACTGCGCGTCTGGGTAAGTGGCATATCGGGGGAGACAACCAGGGATTTGACATCAGTTCTGCAGCCGGTGAAGTAGGAGAAACTACCAACCGAAGGGTTACTTATGAGCTCACAGAAGACATAAGCGTTCAGGGAGGAAAGGAGCAAAGATATTATAGCGACTCTACCGTTGCAATGAGACTGACCGATGCAGCTCTGGATTTTATAGAGGACAACCGGAGCAATCCTTTTTTTCTCTACTTGTCCCATTGGGAAACCCATACCCCTTTGGTTTATCCCCGGGAACGGGTAAAGTACTATCAAAACAAACTGGACCAATATCCGGAGGGGGAGTTCGATTTTGACGATCCAGAATACGCAGCAGGCGTGGAACAACTAGATAACAGCGTGGACAGGGTGATGCAAAAATTAGAGGAATTGGGCCTGGAAGACAATACCGTTGTCATCTTTACCTCAGATAACGGAGGCACCAACATGAATGGCAACAATCCCCTCCGGGCAAAAAAAGGCACATTTTATGAGGGCGGAATCCGTACCCCCTTTTGTATCAAATGGCCGGGAGTAATAGAAGCCGGAAGTGAAACAGATATTCCTGTTAATGGAATAGACCTGATGCCTACCTTTGCCGAAATGGCTTCGGCTCCTTTGCCCCAGTCCCAGCCGGTAGACGGAGAATCTATTTTACCTGTGCTACAAGGGGAAAACAGTGATCATCTCAGGGACAGATCCATTTATTTCCATTTTCCGCTTTATCTGGGAGGCGCTCCCATCCTTCCAGCTTACCAGGGAGAAGAAGGTTACTGGAGAGCTGTTCCGTCTTCTGTCATTATCCGGGGCGACTGGAAACTGATCCATTATTATGAATACGACAGCACAGAACTGTTTAATCTGAAAACCGACATTTCCGAGCAGAACAATTTGGCTTCCGAACGTCCCGAAATAAAAGAAAAATTGATGGATGACCTCCGGTCATGGATCAAGGATGTAGATGCACCTGTCCCTGATGTTGAAAATGAAAATTTTGATTGATCATGAATATACTGGCAGTCAAAATATTATAGAGTTTTTTCTGGTTGGATTAACAGTCCTACCATCTGGCTGTGGTGAAAAGAACAGTAAAAAAGGGGAAACTACCTAAAACCCCAACATTATCTTCATTATGGCCGATGATATCGGCTATAATGATGTGGGGTGTTACGGACAAACAAAAATCCAGACCCCAATAACGATTGACCGGATCTTATACCGGAAGGAAAACAATTAGAAACCAATTAATAAACAAGACATGAAACATTTAAGCATCACACCGGCACTTCTTACCGGCAGCCTGCTGACTCCTTTAATTGTATTTAACGGATGCACCCAAAGAGAAGATGAAAAAGATCAGGACAGGCCGAATATTTTATGGATTCTGGCCGAAGACGCCTCTCCGCATCTGGGTTGTTATGGTGAAACCACCATCAATACACCCAACCTGGATAATCTTGCAGAGGAAGGGGTTCAATTTACCCAGGCATTTGTTACATGCCCCGTTTCCAGTCCGAGCAGATCTGCTATGGTTACCGGAATGCAATCGGTTACCCTTGGAACCCACAACCACAGAAGTCAGCGAAAAACCGGCAAAGGTGGGGGCAATGAGGAGTATTATGAGAGTTTTTCTCTGCCTGAAAATGTAAAGATGATCCCCCGGCTTTTTAAAGAGGCAGGGTATACCACCACCCTGGCTTCATGGGAGTCTTTTAACAACCCGGATGATACGAGTCTGGGAAAAACCGATTACAATTTTGTTTGGGACCGCTCGGCTTATATGGCAGAGGATTGGATTGACACGGACATGGACAAGCCCTTTTTTGCCCAGATTCAACTTTCCGGAGGAAAAAACCGCAATCCGGATATTGACCGCTCAGTAGATCCGGGAAGTGTAGACATCCCTCCTTATTATCCCGATACAGAGGTTTACCGGCAGGACTGGGCAAGTTATCTTGAATCCTGGATCAATATCGATGAGCAGATAGAGAAGATCGTTTCTGTTTTAGAAAGAAGAGGTGAGCTGGAAAACACCGTCATTTATTTCTGGACCGATCATGGTATTAGTCACCTGCGGGCCAAACAGTTTCTGTATGAAGGAGGCATCCGGGTCCCTTTAATTGTTCGCTTCCCCGGGGAAAAGCATGCAGGCACGGTTAACGACCAACTCGTGCATCAATTGGATATTGTAGCTTCCTCACTGCATCAGGCCGGGATAGAAATTCCGGACTACATCCAGGGCAGACCCTTTTTTGGCAAAAACAAGGGAGAAAGACAGATTTTGTTCACCGCCCGCGACCGCTGCGATGAGACAGTGGACATCATAAGATCGGTGAGAACCGACCAGTACAAGTACATCCGGAATTTCTGTTCTTTTCTGCCCCACCTGCAGCACAACCGGTATAAAGACGGAAAGGAGATTACCCAAACACTTCGTGAAATGCACCAGCAAGGCTCTTTACCCGGGCCTCTGGACAGCATGTATTTTGAACCCAGGCCGAAGGAGGAGTTGTATGATCTGGAAGAAGATCCCCATGAAATGAATAATCTGGCAGATAATCCCCGGTATGATGATGTCAGGAACCGGTTAAGGGATGAACTGTATTCGAAGATGAAGGAATACAGGGATATGGGTCTGATCCCGGAGCCCGAACTGGAGGAACAGGGCAGACAGGCCGGCAGTAAATATTATATTCTGAGGGATGATACCGCGAGAATAGGGAAGATCATCCGGATCATTGAGCAAGGCGAGTCCGGTGACATTGGAGCTTTAAAGGAAGGATTACAATCCTCCCTGCCATCGGTACAGTATTGGTCTGCTGTCTGGTTGGGAGTTAACGGATCGGAATCAGCCGTACCCGCGTTAAAGGAGCGTCTGGAAGACCCTTCTGCTTCGGTGAGGATTGCCTCGGGCCGGGCCCTGTGCAGGCTCGGAGAGGTGGATGCCGGAAGGGAAGCCCTGGCAGAAGAGCTGGACAATCCCAACCTCATTGCCGAGATGTATGCCCTGCGGGCCCTGGAAAAAATCGGGGATAAAGCCCTTCCTTTAAAGGAGAAGATAGAAGCTAAAAAGAACAGCAGATACGAATTTTCACGAAGACTCGCGGTAAGGATCAGCGACAATCTCACCGGCGGGGAGAATCATTAAAGAAATGTCAAATCATCATGAAATAAAAATAATGCTTATGAATTTACAAGCCAGAACACTAAAGAATTTTACCATTGCCTTTTCCGC
>JBKGZA010000167.1:0-7211 GCA_046545815.1 Bacteroidales bacterium | reverse complement strand
GAAAACCGCCCAGAGCTGCAACATAGGCGCTGCGTATTAACAATCTGCTTGCTTTGGTCATAAAATTTTAACTTTTAGAGTTTTATATTCTTTACTACGTTAATCCTTAAATGCGTGAATGATTAAAATTATCATATGAGTGGGCAATTGGCAAAAAGCAGTTGGCAATCCCCGAATATCCTGCTTTCTTAGCCTTAGCCTATTTTCATCAATTTCTCAATTCAGCTCTTCTTTCCCCCATACCGATTCCATTTCAAATATCTTCAATAGTTCAAGATGCGCTTCACCGGATGAGGTTAGCACTTCCAAATGCGTGTAAGGCTCTGAAGGAAAGATCCGGTTTGTCATCACGCGTTCTCCTCCATTAACAAACAACTCCATTGACGATCTGTCAAAAAATACTTTAAAGAAAAAACTTCTTCTTTTAAAGCAAAAATCTCTTTCATAGGCTGACTGACCAGTCTGGGATTTCCGCCAACAGTACTTAATGTGAGTTTCCTTGGAAGGGTCATTGATCCCCGCCATGTAGAGGTGGGAATGGTATCCGCATAGGTCCAGTTGTTCATCCATCCGATAAAAATTTCCCGTTCCGGCACATTGGACCAGGTTACTCCAGCGTAATTATCGGTGCCATAATCAATCCACTGGTGGCCTTTTGATTCATTGACAAACCGATGACCATCAAAATCACCCACAAAATATTGGGTTCCCGAACCGCCATTCGGTGCACCGGGATTGATGCTCACCAGCAACACCCATTTCTTATTTCGCTCATTGCCATCCAATGCCAATGGAAACAAGTCGGGACATTCCCAGACGCCGCCATGAGCTCCAACATTTTTACCAAACTCACTTTCTAAGGTCCAATCTTTAAGATCGGGCGATGAATAGAATCTGACATGGTGCCCTGCAGCCAGCACCATGATCCATTTTGATGTTTTCTTGTGCCAGAAAACCCTTGGATCACGGAAATCCTTGATGCCAGGGTTCTTGATAACAGGGTTGTCCTCATATTTAGTCCAGGTATCTCCACCGTTGGTACTGTAGGCAATGCTCTGGGTCTGCAGACCATCATCCGGATTGTGATGGGTAAAGAGGGCCACAAGGGGTTTTTCTTCATCGGTTTGGAAGCCCGTAGTATTGTTCTTGTCAACCACAGCACTGCCTGAAAAAATATAACCCAGGCTGTCACGATACAGAGCTATATCCCTGTGCTTCCAGTGAAACAAATCCTCACTTGTGGTGTGCCCCCAGTGCATGGGTCCCCAGTGCAAAGCCTCGGGATAATGCTGGAAAAACAAATGGTATGTACCTTTATAATAAACCATCCCGTTTGGGTCGTTCATCCATTTCTGTTTAGGGGAAAAATGGTATTGGGGACGGAATTGCTGATCCATACAGTCCGCTTCTGCCTCATCGCCAGAATTAATATTCTTCTCCCTGGCATGCCAGGGAGAAGAATATTAATCCGCCAAATAACAAAAAAATCCATTTTTTCATAATCATTGTTTTTGTTCATCCATCAACTGATGAATTTCCTGTATATCATACTCCGGATTCGCCCCTGACTCAGAGGCAACATATGCACCTGTAGCACAAGCATAAGCAAGCATTTTTTCCGGTGAACCCTTACCAAGATAACCATAAAGCAGAGCAGCCAAGAAAGCATCTCCCGAACCTACCGCATCAGCCAATTCAACCCTGTAACCAGGGTGCCGGTAATAATTGCCTTCATAAAGCAATACAGCCCCATTCTCACCTTTGGTAACACATACAACAGGACAATCAAATGTTGAACTTAACAATTTAACCTGGTCTTCCTCTTTCATATCAACCCCCTTATCAGTAAACCAGTCCGTAAGAATATTCAGTTCTTTCTCGTTCATCTTCACCAAGTCCGCCTTATCCATCAGTATTTTTATTTGCTCCTTCGTATAATGGGGCTCCCTGAGATTGATATCCAACACATTATAAGTGTCATGACCGGCCAATATTTCCTGTAAAGTGTTGCGACTTACTTCATTTCTGGAAGCCAGGCTGCCATATACAACAATCTCAGATTTGTCAGCAATTTGTTTTAAATTCTCAGTCATTTCAATATAGTCCCATGCCGAAGGAAGCACAATATCATATTTCGGATCATTCGAATCCGAAAGATCCACCTGTACGGTTCCTGTGGGGTGATCATCGTCTTTTTGCAGCAGGTAGTCCGGAAAAGCAACTGAGTCCAGATAATCTTTCAATTCTTTTCCCAGCGGATCACTCCCGATTCTGCTTGCAAATTTTACATTCATGCCCAGCTTTTTCAAATGAAGGGCAACATTCATCGGAGCTCCGCCGGGTACTTTTTTGTCAGGAAGCACATCCCACAGAATTTCACCAAAACAAAGAATCTGGTTGTTAAAATCCATAATATATTGAATTTAAAGATTAACTGTCACAATGTATGGAAGGATTGAAAATTAAAAATTTTTTATCATAAACAAAAAAAGCAGATTGAATAGAAATTCTAATTAAATGATTACTCCTTTTTAAGCAAGCAGAATTTTTCCTTCTCATAAAATTCTCTGCATTGACTAAATAAACAAGGAATCCGCTTATACGAAGCTGCCTTATTATTTTCAATTATTAAAAATAGCAGCCTTCAATTTGACCGGTCAAATGATTTTTTTAAATTTACCACGCAAAATGTGAATAATAAATCAATTTAATGAATACATCCAGCCAACACGTGGAAACTTATTGTCAAACGATTATAAAACAAAAATCTTTTTTTACTATGAAAAACATTCTTAAAATTACGGGTATAGCAGCGGTCTCTATTTTTTTTGCAATTTCGTGTACGCAAACGGACCCGGAATGGGACCGGCTTTACAATGAAGAAAATTTAGATCAATGGGTTCAACTGAATGGTGAAGCCAATTACTCATTAGAAGATGGTATGATCGTGGGTGAAACTGTTTTGAATACCCCCAACAGCTTTCTATGCACCAAAGAGCAGTATGGCGATTTCATCCTCAAAGTTGATTTTAAAGTGGATGATGGCCTGAATTCAGGAATACAGATACGCAGCAAAAGCATCCCGGAATACAAGGATAAGCGGGTCCATGGATACCAGGTTGAAATAGACCCCTCGGATCGTGCATGGAGCGCAGGGATCTATGATGAAGCCCGTCGCGGTTGGTTATACAACCTGGAAGATAACCCCGAGGCAAGAGAAGCTTTTAAAAACGAAGGATGGAATACCTACCGGATTGAGGCTTTAGGCGATACGATCCAGACCTGGATCAATGGGGTTCCTGCCGCTAACCTGGTAGATAACATGACCGACGAAGGATTTATCGGGCTTCAGGTACATGGCATAGGAGACGACGAGGAGAAAGAAGGACTGAAAGTAAGATGGCGCAATTTCAGGATTTTGACCGGTGAAAAAGCCCGGGCAAACAACAAATCCATGGACATTCCACAGAAAACAAACTTGTTCAATCAACTCACCGAAGAAGAAAAACAAGAAGGCTGGGAGCTCCTCTTTGACGGAGAAAACCATGAAGGCTGGAGGGGCGCCCATAAGGACCAATTCCCCGAAAAAGGCTGGATTGTTCATAATGCAGCCTTGAATGTGATAGCTGAAGGTGGGGGCGAATCAATCCATGGAGGCGACATTGTAACCGAAGAAGAATTCAGTGATTTTGAATTAAAACTGGACTTCAAAATGACCGAAGGTGCGAATAGCGGGATTAAGTATTATGTAACAGAAAATGAAAGTGACATTGAGGGTTCTGCTTATGGACTGGAATATCAGATACTGGATGATGAACGGCATCCCGACGCCGATAAAGGAAGAAACGGCAACCGTACACTGGCTTCGCTGTATGATATGATACCGTCGGAGAACAAGGATCCCAATCCCATAGGAGAATGGAATCATGCACGGATCGTTTCTGATGATGATCATGTGGAACATTGGTTAAACGGGGAAAAAGTGCTGGAATTTGAACGGGGCAGCAAGAAATTCAGAGAGCTGGTTGAGATGAGCAAATACTCAGCACCTGAATTCGATGCCTACGGTGAACGCTTCGGGGAAGCAGAAAAGGGTCACATCTTGCTTCAGGAACACGGTCATGAAGTCTTCTTTAGGAATATCAAAATCAAGCGGCTGGATTAAAGTTATAAAAACAGCCAATACCAATAGTTCCTTAAAAAACAAACAAATTAAAATGTAATAGGTTTTCATTAAATTTAAAGTAAAACTTAATAAAATTAATCATTATGGATCGATCACGTCGTGATTTTATAAAAAAAGCGGCAATAGGTACCGCAGGAATTACATTGGGAGCCCACGGTCTTCAGGCTTCAGGTATGAAAAGTGTATTGGGGGCCAACTCCCGGATGAATTTCGGCATTGCAGGAGTTGCCGGAAGGGGAAAAGCCCTTGTTCGGGCAGTTGCCGAGTCAGAGAATACCTCCATTGGTTACATTTGCGATGTAGACACAAGAGCGGCAGAAGAAGCAGCCAATATGGCTGAAGAACTTACTGGCAATAAACCCGAAGTCATAGAAGATTACCGGAAAATGGTCGAAATAAAGGACCTTGATGCTGTAGCTATTGCAAGTCCCGACCATTGGCATACCCCCATGACCCTAATGGCGGTCCAAAACGGTAAACATGTTTACGTAGAAAAACCCTGCAGCCACAATCCCCATGAGGGAGAACTGTTAGTAAAAGCCCAGAAAAAATACAACGACCTGGTCATTCAGATGGGCAACCAGCAGCGTTCAGCAATCACCTCCATTCAGGCCATGCAAGACATTCGCGAAGGACTGATCGGAGAGGTATATCATGGGAAATCCTGGTATGCCAACGCTCGTGGGCCCATAGGAATCGGCCAGAAGGTTTCGGTTCCCGACTGGCTCAACTGGGAACTTTGGCAAGGGCCAGCTCCGCGCAGAGAATATCGGGATAATTGGGTTCACTATGACTGGCACTGGTTCTGGAACTGGGGTACCGGTGAAATCAACAACAACGGAACCCACGAAATCGACATCTGTCGCTGGGCACTTGGCGTAAAATATCCCACCATGATCAACTCTGCAGGTGGCAGGTATCATTACAATGACGACTGGGAATTCTATGACACCCAAATTGCTAATTACCAGTTTGAAGGTGGCAAAATGCTCACCTGGGAAGGCAGAAGCTGCAATCCCTTCCAATTCCATGACAGAGGCAGAGGCGCGACCATTCATGGCACCGAAGGAACCATCTTGCTCGACCGGAACAACTATATCGCCTGGGATATGGACAACAATGAAATCAAGCATAAGAAAGAAGGCGAAGCAAGCGACACTATGGACACAACCGGCATGGGCAGTCTGGATGTTAAACACATGACCAATTTCCTGAATGCCATTCGGGAAGGAGAAGAACAGCATTCTCCCATCGACGAGGGAGTTGTAAGTAACGATCTGTGCCATTTGGGCAACATTTCCCAGGAGATAGGCAGGGCGCTCCAGATCAATCCTTCAACCGGAAGGATCATGGGCGACGGCCAGGCCATGCAAATGTGGGGCAGAAGTTATGAGCCGGGATGGGAACCGACAGTATAAAAATTTGAATGTTTTAGTGTTTGACAGGAGTTTGATACTTGACGGTCAAGTTGGCAAAAGGTCCCGCATTCTGCGGGAGCAGTTGGCAAAACATAAAGCAAAAGTTGGTATCCAACAATAAATGATATATTTATAGTTGGTTAAAATTCAAGACAATTAATTGGTAAACGCAATTTGCCAACTGCTTTTTGCCAAATGCCAGCGTCAATATATAAGAACAGTCATTAGTTACATGCACAGATTCAAAATATACAGCCTACTGATCATCTTCTGCCTCCCGCTGGTACTTATAGCGCAGGACAACAGTCCACTAAAGACGGTGCAAAAAGATGGCGGGTTTCTGGTAAAAGAAGGGAATCAAAAAGTGCTTTACTACCAGCAAGCACCAAAATCGCAAAATGGAAAGTATACCAGGAACAATTACATTCATCCGCTGTATGGTTTTGATGGCGCTATACTCTCAGAAGATTTTCCGGAGGATCACCCTCACCAGCGCGGCATTTTCTGGGCCTGGCACCAGGTGATTCTTGACGGGCAGAATATTGGAGATATGTGGACAACCGAGGATTTTGCATGGGATGTTGCATCAGTTGATACAAGATACGAAGAAAAGAAGTTAATAATTCAACCTGTTGTATATTGGAAATCATCCAATCTTAAAGGTGAGCAGGGAAATGAAATCCCCTTTGCAAAAGAAAAAAATACCATAGCCATTTATCCTGAAAACAACGAAATGAGGGTGATTGATTTTACAATAAGGATTCAGGCCCTGAAAGAAAATCTTTATATCGGTGGTTCGGATAATGAAAAAGGATATGGTGGTTTTTCAGCGAGGATTAAATTGCCCGAAGATATAACCTTTACGGCCGATTACGGACAGGTGAAACCAAAAACCACAGCCGTGCCTGCTAGTCCGTGGATGGATTTTTCAGGGTCTTTTACAAGGAATGAGGACACGGACGGGATACTGATTGTTGCTCATTCTTCCAACCCTAATCATCCTCCTGAATGGATCATCAGGGCAAACAACAGCATGCAAAATCCGGTATATCCGGGAAGAAAACCGGTTCATGTTCCACAATCCAAACCCCTTATCCTTCGTTACAGAATGTTAATACATCAAAACTCACTTAATGAAAATACCATTGAACAATGGGTATCGAATTATAAATAAAAAACCGTAAATTTGTTACCTAAATTCTGGTTTATGATCACTGAAAATATACAGGAAAGCAGATCATGTCTTTAGATCTCTACTATAACAATTTCTTTGCCATGGGCACAAGGATGGATATCATCTTTTGGGGACTGGAACGCCGTTTTGCCCAATCGGTATTTCAGCGGATCTTCAATGAGGTGAACAGACTGGAATCATTGCTTTCCCGTTTTGACGAAGACAGCCTCGTTTCCCGTATCAATGCCGCTGCCGGCATTCAACCGGTTGAGATGACGGAAGAATTGTTTTCTATATTATCTGAAAGCTCTGAATACCAGAAATTGACCAATGGTTTGTTTGATATCACCGCACTGCCATTAATAAAAGCATTTTCCCAAAAAAACCAGAACAATCAGGATACCATTGCCAGGGCAATTGAAATCACCGGTAT
>JBKGZA010000166.1:0-7247 GCA_046545815.1 Bacteroidales bacterium | reverse complement strand
TTGCCCATTGCCAATTGCCAACTGATTTACAACTCCTGTAAAACATTTAATGACCATCAATCACAACAAATGCCAATAAATCACCACAATTTTTCAATTTTTTCTTAAATTTATCCCTTTACTTTAACCAACAACGTTTGCTTGTTTTCATGCCCAAATTCCCCTTCTACCAGCAACACGACGCCATGGACTGCGGGCCGGCCTGCCTGCGCATGATCGGCCGGTATTACGGAAAACATTATTCCCTTCAAACCCTGCGCAACCGAAGCTACATTAGCCGTGAAGGCGTATCCATGATGGGCATCAGCGATGCGGCCGAATCCATCGGCTTTCGCACCATGGGCGTGCGGATCAGTTGGGAGCAGCTGGTCAGTGAGGCGCCGCTTTCCTGCATCGCCCACTGGCAGCAGAAACACTTTGTGGTGGTCTATAAGATCAAAAAAATACGGTACATGTCTCCGACCCTGCCCTCGGGAGAATACGCTTCCTCAAAAAAGAATTTATGCAGGGCCGGGCCAGGACAAAGGAGGATGGTGTGAAAAGGAATCAGTTTGAACTGGAAATATGCGCGAATTCAGTTGAATCGGTGACGGAAGCCTCCAGGGGAGGAGCCGACCGGGTGGAATTATCCGATAACCTTTACGAGGGTGGAACCACCCCTTCGGCAGGTACATTGATTCAGGCAAAGAGGAGATCGGACCTCCCAGTTTTTGTGATCATCCGTCCCCGCGGAGGAGATTTCTGTTACGACGATGAGGAGGTGGAAGTGATGCTCCGGGATATTGAGCTCGCAAAACAATATGGTGCCGACGGAATGGTGCTGGGATGCCTGAATCCCGACGGTACAGTAGACTATGAAACCTGTTCCCGGTTGATAGAAGCATGCGGTGATTTGCCGGTCACCTTCCATCGTGCTTTCGACATGACAAGGTATCCGCTGAAAGCACTTGAAACTATAAGATCATTTGGTGTGAGCAGATTATTGACCTCAGGACAGAAAAATAAAGCCATTGATGGGGCCGACCTTATTGCAAAGCTTCAGGAAGAAGCTGGTAAATCACTGAAAATTATGGCTGGTGGTGGGATTAATGAGCAGAACATTGCAGAATTGGCTAAAAAAACCAACATAACTGCTTTTCATGCTTCCTTGACAGAAGTTGTTAAAAGCAGCATGCAATTCAGGCAGAAAGAGGTTTCCATGGGAGGATTGGCTGAAATACCTGAATATACCCGGAAAATTACAAGTGCTGCCAGGGTGAGGAAAGTGATTAACCTTCTGGAAGGCATATAGATTCAAATCAATTTGAGATATTGTACAAACACCAACCCCGAAAGGGTGTCAATGAATAGCCCGCTGCGTCGCTGCCGAATCACGGAACTTTTGAGATACGTTGAATGCCTGTCCGGGACTTTCCCTACATGATTCATTACCAGGTAAAGGAAAAAGAAGAAAAGGTCAGTATCAAAGCCGTGTTTTTTACATACGAAAATCCCTATAAATGGGAAGAACGGGGTTGGTAATCACAATCAACATATAGCCTTCATAAGTTTATTTGAATCCTGATTTTTTATATCTTTGCAACCTTAAAATAAACATTGTTTCATGATTAAAATAACATTACCGGATAATTCGGTTCAGGAGTTTGAAGAAGGAGTGACAGGAATGGATATAGCACGCTCTATTAGTCCCAGACTGGCAAAGGAAGTGTTATCAATTACTGTTGACGGTGAAATATGGGATCTGCACAGACCCATTCATAAAGATGCCAAAGTGAAGCTGAACACCTGGGATGATGAGGAAGGGAAACATACGTTCTGGCACTCGTCAGCTCATCTGATGGCAGAAGCACTGGAACAGCTTTATCCGGGTATAAAATTCGGAATCGGTCCGAGTATTGAGCAGGGATTTTACTATGATGTGGATCCTGGCGGAAGAACGATCACCGATGCCGATCTTCCTAAAATAGAAGAGAAAATGAAAGAGCTGGTAAGCCAGAAATATGAGTTTAAAAGGGAAGAAGTGCCCAAGGAACGTGCCCTGAAGTATTACAGGGATAAAGGGGATGAGTATAAGGTGGAATTGATAAGTGAACTAGAAGACGGCACGATTTCTTTTTATAGCACGGGTGAATTTGTAGACCTCTGCAGAGGGCCTCATTTGCCGCATACCGGTTACATTAAGGCGATCAAGCTGCTGGGCGTTGCCGGTGCATATTGGAGAGGGAATGAAAACAAAAAGCAGCTTACCCGTATATATGGCATCACTTTTCCAAAGAAGAAGATGCTGGATGAATACCTTCATATGCTGGAAGAGGCCAAAAAACGGGACCATCGGAAGCTGGGGAAACAACTGGAACTTTTCACCTTCTCACAAAAGGTGGGGCAGGGCTTACCCCTCTGGTTGCCCAAAGGTGCCGAATTGAGGGAGCGCCTTGAGAATTACCTGAAGAAGATACAAAAGGAATATGGTTACCAGCAGGTAATATCTCCGCATATCGGACAGAAAGAGCTTTATGTCACTTCAGGCCATTATGCTAAGTACGGCCAGGATTCATTCCAGCCGATCACCACACCCCAGGAAGGGGAGGAGTTCCTGCTGAAGCCCATGAATTGTCCGCATCACTGTGAAATGTTCAGGCATACACAATATTCATATAAGGATTTGCCGGTCCGTTATGCCGAGTTCGGCACGGTTTACCGTTATGAGCAGAGCGGTGAGCTGCACGGCCTGACCAGGGTGAGGGGTTTTACACAGGACGATGCCCACATCTTCTGCCGTCCCGATCAGCTTAAAGAGGAATTCCAGAAAGTAATGGACATCATCCTGCAGATATTTAATACACTTGAGTTCGATAACTACACCGTTCAGGTGTCATTGCGCGATACCAACAAAAAAGAAGATTACATTGGAAGCGATGAGAACTGGGAGAAATCTGAGCAGGCCATCATGGAAGCCGTAGAGGATAAAGGGGTAGAAGCCAAGGTGGTCTATGGAGAAGCAGCATTCTATGGCCCCAAGCTTGATTTTATGGTGAAGGATGCGTTGCAGAGGGAATGGCAGCTTGGCACCATCCAGGTCGATTACAACCTTCCCGACCGTTTTGATCTGGAATATGTCGGTTCAGATAACCAAAGGCACCGGCCTGTGATGATCCACAGGGCACCCTTTGGATCCATGGAGCGCTTCGTTGCCGTGCTTATAGAGCATACAGCCGGTAAGTTTCCTCTTTGGCTCACGCCGGATCAGGTCGTGGTAATGCCGATCAGCGAAAAGTATAACGATTATGCCAAAAAAGTTTTGAATTTTTTAAATAATTGCGATATTCGCACACTGATTGACCAGCGAAACGAGAAGATCGGCAAGAAAATCAGGGACAACGAGTTGAAAAAGATCCCTTATCTGCTGATTGTAGGGGAAAAAGAAATGGAAAACGAGACGGTCTCCGTAAGAAAACAGGGTGAAGGAGATCAGGGTTCCATGAATGTAAATGAATTCAAAGATCTTTTATTAAAAGAAATTCACAATCAGATGGAATTTGTCCATCAATAAAATTATATTTGTATAACCAAAAAGAAGGAGGGCAGTCGTATAGCAAGAAAAGGTTCAAAAAACAAGAAACAACAACTTAGGTACAGAATTAATGATCAAATCCGGGCTGACGAAGTGAGGGTTGTGGGTGACAATATTGATAACCCCGGGATTTATTCGTTCGATGAGGCCCTAAAAATGGCCGATGAACAGGAATTGGATCTGGTGGAAGTTTCTCCTAACGCAGATCCCCCTGTATGTAAAATAGTGGATTATCAGAAGTTTCTTTATCAGCAAAAGAAAAAACAGAAAGAGCTACAGTCGAAAACAACAAAGGTGGAGACGAAGGAAATTCGCTTTGGTCCGAACACCAATGAACATGATTACCAGTTTAAATTAAATCATGCCAGGAAATTTCTGGAGGATGGTGCCAAAGTAAAAGCTTTTGTTTTTTTCAAAGGAAGGTCGATTCTTTTTAAAGAAAAAGGTGAGTACTTGTTGCTCCGTTTGGCCCAGGATTTGGAAGAATATGGCAAAGTCGAGAAAATGCCGAAACTGGAAGGTAAACGAATGACTATGTTTATTGCACCAAAAGCAAAGAAGCAAAAATAGATGATAGATAATAAATAAATTTGAATGCTATGCCAAAGACGAGAATAGTTCCCGGTGCGAAGAAACGCTTTAAACTTAGCGGTTCCGGTAAGATTAGAAGAAAATATGCTTATAAGAGTCACTTGCTAACAAAAAAAGATAAGAAAAGAAAAAGAAACCTGGGATATTATGCTACGGTTCATAAGTCGGATAAAGACAATATCAAGGGTTTGCTTGGAATGAAGTAATAGTGTTTAATCAGAATGATTCAGCCGAAAGAGTCTTTATTGTAAAAAAGACCGCTGTTCATTCAAAAATCAAAGAGAATTATGCCACGATCAACAAATTCAGTTGCTTCTCGCAGAAGAAGAAAAAAAATTATGAAGCAGGCCAAAGGATACTTTGGCGCCAAAAAGAATGTTTATACAGTAGCTAAGAATGCGGTTGAAAAAGGAATGTTGTACTCCTACCGCGACAGGAAAAAGAAAAAAGGAGAATTCCGGCGTTTGTGGATTCAAAGGATCAACGCCGCAGCACGGCAGCATGGAATGTCTTATTCCGAGTTAATGGGAGGCATCAGTAAACAAAACATTAACCTCAACCGAAAAGTACTTGCCGACCTGGCAATGCATCATACCCACGCTTTTAAGGCTGTTGTGGACGAGGTGAAAAATGCTTAGACAGAAGACCATAACCGTTTTATTATTATTTTATTCATCACAGATAGAACGCTACAAGGGAAGCTTTGCACAGGGCTTCCTTTTTGTGTTTTATGAATATTTGTTTGTTTTCAAAAAATTATATATTAGCACACGTTTCACCAGATTATAAAAACAAGAGGTTATGAGGAATTTAAAGATCATCATTATAGGTTATGGCCGGATGGGCCGGGAGATTAAAAAGGTAGCTGAAAAACGTGGGCATGAGATTTTGATGTCCATCGATAAGGACAATCAGGATGATTTTACCCCTGAGAATCTGAAGCAGGCTGATGTGGCCATTGAATTTACACTCCCGGATGCCGCTTATGACAATATTAAGAAATGTTTTGACTCGAACCTGCCGGTTGTCTCCGGAACCACCGGATGGATGGAAAGGTTTCACGATATCAGGCGGCATTGTCTCGAAAATGGCAAGGCTTGTTTTTATGCCTCCAACTTCAATATAGGGATGAATCTGTTCTTTAAGGTTAACGAGTATCTGGCCAGGATCATGAACCATTACTCCAATTATGATGTGAAGATAGAAGAAACTCATCATGTCCATAAGGTTGATGCTCCGAGCGGTACCGCTGTTAAGCTGGCCGAAAGCCTTATCAATGAGATTAACAGAAAAAACAAATGGAGGAAGGAACAAAGCGAAGCAGGGGATGAAATTCCGGTCAAGGCGATCCGTGAAGATGAGGTCCCCGGTATACATAGGATAATGTATTTTTCCTCTTTTGATGATATTGAGCTGAAACATTCCGCCAAAAGCAGGGAGGGTTTTGCACTCGGAGCGGTTATGGCTGCCGAATTCATTCATGACAAACAAGGTATCTATTCAATGGACGATCTATTAAATATTTAATTAAAAATTATGGACTTTAAAAATATTCTGAAAAGCAGGTACTTTAATTTTGGAATAACAGCCTTTATTTATATCCTGTTGGTTATATGGCTTGAGAATGCCTGGTTTCTTCTGGGTTTGATTATCATTTTCGATTGGTTCATTACTAAAAAGGTGAATTGGACTTTTTGGAAGAAACCCGGGCAAAAGCCAAGCAAATTGATCGAATGGGTGGATGCCCTTATTTTTGCAGTGATTGCTGCATCCCTCATCCGCCTTTTCATTATTGAAGCTTACACCATTCCCACTTCTTCCATGGAGAAAACCCTCCTGGCGGGAGATTACCTCTTTGTGAGCAAGGTCAGCTACGGCCCCAAGATGCCCAATACACCCATCTCTTTTCCCTTTGCCCATAATACCCTGCCCTTTACCTCTACAACCAAATCATATTTGGAATGGGTGAAATGGGATTATAAAAGACTTGATGGCCTGGGACCAATAAAGCAGAACGATATTGTGGTCTTTAATTTTCCTGCCGGGGATACCGTTATTGCTCAGATACAGGATAAGGATTATTATTCTATTTTACGGCAGTATGCACAGGAGTTGAAAAACAGAGACATTAACAACGGGAATCAGGTCCGCTCAATTTCTGCTTACAAGCAAAGGGCACGGGAATATATCAGGGATCAATACGATATTACCACCCATCCTGTTGACAAAAGAACCAATTATATCAAACGATGTGTTGCCAAGGCAGGAGATACAATTAAAATAGAAGATGGACAGGTGTATATTAACGGGAATGAGCAAAAGCACTTTGAGAATATGCAGTACAATTACCTGGTCAAAACCAACGGCAACAAAATCAATCCCGTCCACCTGGAAAGGATGGATATCAACCAGGCTGACGTCAGTTATACGTCTTCCAGCTCCACTTACAGGATGCCGCTCACCCATGAAAGTCGTGAAAAAATCAATAATTTTTCCAATATAGTGGATGTAACCAAATATGTAAACAATTCCCCTTCCTCGGTAAACCATACAATTTTTCCGTTTGACCCGGATTATGAATGGACTGAGGACAATTTCGGGCCGCTATATGTTCCTGAAGAAGGTGAGACAGTACAAATAACCCCTCGCAATCTGCCGCTTTACAAACGCATCATCAGAACCCATGAAGGGAATGAGGTGGACGTGAGAGACAGTACCGTTTTTATTAACGGTAAACCGACAGAGCGCTATACGTTTCAGATGGATTACTATTTCATGATGGGAGATAACCGGCACAATTCAGCAGATTCCAGATATTGGGGCTTCGTGCCCGAAGACCATATCGTGGGGAAAGCAGTTTTCCTCTGGCTTTCTGTAGACAAATACGGTAGTTTCCTCGATAGAATACGCTGGCGCAGGTTGTTTAAGGTGATCTCTTAGTTTGGTCAGGATAATATAACCATCTTAAGGGAATAGCTATTCTTTACACTGAGAATGTTTGTTTGAATTTTCTGGTTAGACCCTAATTTGGACAAGCCAAAACCAAACAGGATGTTTTCAAGGAATTTAATGTGTTTCCGTTTTG
>JBKGZA010000165.1:0-7306 GCA_046545815.1 Bacteroidales bacterium | reverse complement strand
GCAGCAGTAGGCAGTAAGCAGTTGGCAAGACTTGATATTTGGGATTGTGAAGAATAATAGTAGTAACCAGGGACTGCTTACTGTTTACTGCCTACTGTTTACTACTGGATATTGCTTACTGATTTTATCGTTCCAGATACTGCTTCCGGTAATACTCTTCGTATTCACCGGTAAGCAGATGGTTTAGCCACTCTTCATTCTCCAGGTACCAGTTGACGGTTTTTTCCAATCCTTCCTCAAAGCTCACCTCCTGGCTCCAGCCCAGTTCATTCTTGAGTTTTGAACAGTCGATTGCATACCTCATATCATGACCGGCACGGTCTTTCACAAAAGTGATAAGTGTTTCCGAGGTACCCGGCTCACGGCCAAGCTTTCGGTCCATGATCTCACACAATATTCTGATAAGGTCAATGTTCCTCCATTCATTGTCGCCCCCGACGTTGTAGGTTTCTCCCATTCTGCCATGATGATAAATCAGATCGATTGCTTTGGCATGGTCTTCTACATACAACCAGTCCCTGATGTTCTCGCCCTTCCCATAAACAGGCAGCTCACAACTGTCTTTGATGTTATTGATGAAAAGCGGTATCAGCTTCTCCGGGAACTGGTTCGGACCGTAATTGTTCGAACAGTTTGAGATGATCATTGGCAGACCGTAGGTGTTGTAATAAGCCCGGACCATATGATCGGAACTTGCTTTGGATGCCGAATACGGGCTCTTCGGATCATAAGGAGTTTCTTCCGTGAAATAACCCTCCGGACCCAACGATCCATAGACTTCATCAGTAGAAACATGGTAGAACAGCTTCCCTTCATAATTCTCCTGCCAATGGTTCTTGGCCACATTCAGAAGATTCACGGTACCTACCACATTGGTTTTGATAAACTCATTGGGATCGGTTATTGAACGGTCAACATGCGACTCGGCAGCCAGATGAATGAGGCCGTCAAATGCAAAATTCTCAAACAATTCATCCAGGAAAGGAGCATCGTATATATCTCCTTTCACGAATCTGTAATTGGAGTAATCCTCAACATCCCTGAGATTCTCCAAATTGCCTGCATAAGTGAGCTTATCAAGGTTAACAATCTTGTAATCCGGATATTTGTTCACCAGATGTCTGATAACATGTGAACCGATAAATCCGGCACCTCCGGTAACCAGAATATGCTTATTCATAGAGATTCTTCTTTTCACCGTTATATTATTGTCTAAATATTAGCAAAACATCTATAAAGCACCAATATTTTTACCTGCTAATTTTTGCCCCTATAGGCTTTTTCAAACTCCCAAGCCGACTTCAGGGTCTCTTCAAGTGTTTTTTCCGCTTTCCAGCCCAATTCTTTGTTGGCATAAGAAGTGTCGGCATACACTTTTTCCACATCTCCGGGCCTCCGCCCGACAATTTTATAGTTCAGTTTCTGTCCCGTGGCCTTTTCAAAGGCACGGATCACTTCCAGAACTGTATATCCGCGGCCTGTGCCCAGGTTAAAATATTCATATGCAGTTTTATTTTTATTTGCTATTAACCGGGCAATAGCCGCCACATGGGCTTTGGACAGGTCCATTACATTGATGTAATCCCTTATGGGGGTCCCGTCAGGGGTGTTGTAATCATTCCCGAATACCTTAAGCTCATGCCGGATACCAATCGCCGTCTGAGTGATGTAAGGCACAAGATTATTGGGCACGCCCTGGGGTATCTCCCCGATTTTTGCAGAAGGATGAGCCCCGATTGGATTGAAATACCTTAGTGAAATTCCATTTATGGGGTTTCCTGCTTCTATGGTATACTGAATCATCTGTTCATTGACCTGTTTGGTATTCCCGTAAGGTGAAAGAGGCTCCTTTACAGGGGCGGATTCATCTACCGGCAACTGACGGGGTTGGCCATAGACGGTACAGGAGGAGGAGAAAACAATATTCGTCACATCATAATCTATCATACACTCCAGTAAATTAATGGTAGATACCAAATTGTTGCGGTAATATTTCAATGGTTTTTCTGTCGACTCTCCCACCGCCTTGTAAGCCGCAAAATGGATCACAGAATCAATATCCCCATTTCTTGCAAAAAAGTCGGTCAAATCTTCCTTGTCACAGAGATCCAATTGATAAAACTCAGGTTTTACCCCGGTTATTTCCTTGATTCGGTCAAGCGTATCTTCATCCGAATTAGAGAGGTTATCTATTATGACCACCTCATAATCCTCATTCAACAATTCAACCACCGTATGCGATCCGATATAGCCTGTTCCTCCGGTTACAAGTATTTTTCCGTTCATGCTCATGAAAGCTGTTTTTTTGAATTTCAGTATTATTTCAGGTAGGCTAAGGTATAATTTTTCATTCAATCTTCATGGATTTTACAGCGAAATTCCAAATATACAGGTTTTGAACTGAGGGCAGCTGTAAAAATTTATCTATATTTGCTAAAAGCTCAAACAACAGGAACTTTTTGGACATACCAATAATCATACGAGAAATTTTAGCCAAAAGAGAAGGCCTGGTAATACCCGGGCTTGGGAGTCTCATTGCCAGATACCAGCCGGCGGAAATTGACACACAAAAAAAAGTCATCCAACCCCCTAAAAAAGAGGTTCGTTTTAACCCCAACATTACCAATGACAATGACCAGATTCTGGCCAAATACATTGCTTCCAGGGAGAACATTACACTGAATCTGGCACAAACTCTGATACAGAATTTTGTTCAGAATACCCGAAATAAGCTGGCACAAAAGGGATCATTTACCCTTGAGGGAATCGGCACCTTAAAAAAAGAAGAAAATGGAAACATAGAACTTGTACCTGAGGGAGGTCTCCTGTTAAACCTGGGTTTCGAAGAGATGCAGGCTGAGCCTTTTGAACCTGAAAAGCCTCCTCGAGTCAAAAAGGAATCCGGCCATTCACCTCCACCCCCTCCTCCTCCGCTTAAATACCGGAGAAAAAGCATCATCTGGATCGCAGTCTCCCTTTTTCTGCTGGTCATCATAGCGGGAGGCTATTATACCGGATTCTTCGATTATCTGAATTATAAAATAGAAAATATGGAAATCTTCCAGAAGATTTCCGAGACCGGACCAGGGGAAGAAAATATGGAAGAGCCGCCGGCACGGATTGAAGATACCATAAAGGATACTTCATCAGTTTCCCGGGAAATCAAACAGACCGTCAATCAAATGACCGACAAGAAGAGGGCTCTGATGTACAAAGAACCTGAAGAAGAAACCAAAACCTACCACATCATTGCCGGAAGCTTCCAGGTCAGAAGCAATGCCCGGGAATATACCAACCAACTGACAGAAAAAGGCTTCACTCCAAAAATCCTTGAGCATAACAGCTTATTCCGCATATCTGTAAAATCGTTTGCCGATAAAGAAGATGCCCTGGTAGAACTTTATCGTATGCGTGACAGTGGGAAACTCAAATCCATCTGGCTGCTCGGTGTTCAGGAAAAAGATCGGTGAGGGTCACCCCGTCTGACAGGTGAAACGTCTGCATCCCCAAAGAACGGGCAGTATCTATATTGGCTCTTGAATCATCAATAAACAGGGTATCTTCGGGATTCATTCTTCCATCTTTCAGAACATAATGATAAATCTCCGTATCGGGTTTTCTCATAAATATTTCGTGAGAGAAATATGCCTTATCAAACAGGTCCTCCAGACTCCGGATAGCATGTTGCTCCTGCAGTATCCCGGTATATAATTTTTTGTGAAGGGCATTGGTATTGCTTAACAGAAATGTCCTGAATCTGTCGGATCGCTTCAATCTGGCTATCAAATCAACACGTTCCCGTTGAAAGCCGACGATAACTTCATTCCAGGCAGCAATAAAATCTTCATCGCTGAATTCTGTATTGCTTTCTTCTTTAATTCTTTCAATGAATTCCGCTTCCGAAATCATTCCTTTTTCAAATTCCAGAAAGGTATCCGTGCGGTTAAATTTTCCCTCTTTGCCTTCAAAATCAGGAATCCCTAATTGCTTCATAGACTCTATTCCCTTCATTAAGTCAATATCCAGAATTACGCCGCCCAGGTCAAAAATGATATTATTTATATGATCCATGTTTTTCAACATATCTATCAAGATTTTACCATGTAAAAATAATTCATTTTATTTGTTTAAGTGATTTTTTTATTATTTTTTGGAAATTTTAAATGCAAAGAAATATGCGTGTTGGCAATGTAAACTATCAGACCATATGGCCTAAGGATAAGGATACGGTGCAAGTAATTGACCAGAGTAAGCTCCCGTTTGAGTTCCATGTTATGGACATAAAGTCTTTTGAGGATGCCTATACGGCTATAAAAAACATGATTGTAAGAGGAGCGCCGTTGATCGGGGTCACTGCTTCTTTTGGGGTATATCTTGCTTTGAACAATGCCACCGAACGAAACTGGAAAAAGCAAATGAAAGAAGCTGTTGAACGGCTTAAATCAGCAAGGCCCACAGCCATTAACCTGGAATTTGCTATAAAGCAGCATAAGGAGCGAATTGACCACATACAATCGCTGGAAGAAGCCAGAAATCTTGCACGTAACATTGCAGAAGAACTATTGGAAAGCGAAAAGGAAAACTGTAAAAAAATCGGGGAATACGGACTGCCTTTAATAGAAGAGATTGCAAAAGAAAAAGAAGGGGAACCGGTGAATGTATTAACGCACTGCAATGCCGGCTGGCTCGCTGCTATTGATTACGGCACCGCAACGGCTCCAATTTATCTGGCACATGACCAAGGCATCAACCTGCATGTGTGGGTGGACGAAACACGCCCCAGAAACCAGGGGGCACGGCTGACAGCGTGGGAGCTCGAAAAGCACGGTATTCCCTACACCGTAATAGCCGATAATACAGGCGGACTTTTAATGCAACACGGAATGGTTGACTTGGTTATTACGGGGAGCGACAGAACGACTGCCAACGGTGACGTTGCCAACAAAATCGGCACTTACCTGAAAGCACTGGCTGCCAAAGATAATGACATACCTTTCTATGTGGCAGTGCCATTGTCTTCCATTGACTTGGATATTGAAAAGGGAGTGAACGGTATCCCTATCGAACAGCGGCATGGGGATGAGGTAAAATTCATCGAAGGATACCACAATGGAAGACTGACCAAAGTGTTGCTGACTCCCGAAAATTCAAGAGTCGCAAATTACGGTTTTGACGTAACTCCGGCAAAATATGTAACATCCCTGATCACAGAAAAAGGTGCTTGTAAACCAAACAAAAAGGAAATCAAAAAACTCTTCAAATCATGACAAACCAGGAAGGATACATCAAGTTTCAATGCGACTGGGAGAAGAAAAATTTCACTTTCTCCAAGAAGAACTTTAAGACCATTAACGAATGGCGAAAAAAACTATATGATCATGAATTGCTTGGTGTGGACATGGAAGGCCTCGGTTTTGGTAACCTGAGCATCCGTGAAGAAAATACCAGCCGGTTTATCATCACCGGCTCGGAAACCGGAAGGCATGAAGAGCTTTCCAAAAATCACTATGCCCGTGTGATTGACTATGATATTGCCAATAATTATGTAAAGTGTGTAGGCCAGGTTAAGGCCAGCTCGGAATCCCTGACTCACGCAGCCATCTATGAATCCGCCGCTGAGGTAAATGGTGTCATTCACACCCACCACGAAAAGCTATGGAAACTACTGAAAAATAAACTTCCGACAACAGATCCAAAAGCCGAATTCGGCACACCTGAAATGGCCAAAGAGATCAAAAAGTTGATGGAACGGAGAGACGTCCTCATTGAAAAGATCATCATCATGGGGGGCCATAAGGATGGGATCATTACCTTTGGCAGAGACCTGGACGAAGCCGGCGGGGTATTGTTGAAATATTTCAATCAGATCGGATAAAGGCATCAATAAAGGCGTTAAACAGCTATCTCACATATAGCATAAACAAGCACCAGCTAAAGGCCTTTTTGAATAGTTTATAATCAAACTTAAGTTAAACCATTAAAGAGAGACTTTATGGCGAAAGTTGGAATTATAGGAGGATCGGGACTGGAAGATCCCTCAATACTAAAAAATCCCGAAACAGTGGAACTGGAAACTCCTTACGGAGATCCCAGTTCGGCATTGACAACCGGAAAAATATATGATACGGAAGTGGTAATATTGTCGCGTCACGGCAAAAAACACACCATTCCTCCAACACAGGTGAACAACCGGGCCAATATATACGCCCTGCACCATATGAAATGCGATTACCTCATAACATCCACCGCATGCGGAAGCTTACAGGAAGAAATAAGCAGGGGCGATCTGGTGATACTCGATCAGTTTATCGACTTCACGAGACTCAGAAAAGTTTCCTTCTACGAAAGCTTTGAGCCGGGCGACATGAAACATGTGCCTATGGCCGATCCGTTTTCCGAAACAATTCGTAAAAAACTGATCGAGTCGGCAAAAGAACTGAAAGTAAAGTATCATCCCGAAGGCACCGTAATTACCATAGAAGGGCCAAGGTTTTCCACACGGGCCGAATCAAGAATGTTCCGGAGCTGGGGAGCCGATGTGATCAACATGTCTATAGCTCCTGAAGCCATTCTGGCCAATGAACTGGGAATACCCTACGGAACCATTGCTATGAGCACCGACTACGACTGCTGGCATGAAGATGAAGAACCGGTAAGCTGGCAGCAGATACTGGAAATTTTCAACCAGAATGTACACAATGTGCTCAATTTGATATTGAAAACACTGCCGAAGCTGGAGTAAAAAAGTACTCCATAAACACATCGGGATCTTACATCAAGACAGGTCCGACAAAAAATTTTTATCTTTGAAAATTGTCTCATAAATTTTGCTAAAGTACCTTACCGGGCAAGTTTTGCAAAAAAGCAAGAATTTGACCGATAAGGTACTGCCTTTTTCAGGACAAGCCTGAAAAAAAGCGCTTCGCGGAAGAAACCAATGTTTAGATTAAGTTTGAACAACATGTTGGTTCAAGTTGCGCTTTAAGCGGCTAAAGGACACTCAACAGGGTGTCCTTTAAATCTTATTCATCAGATAAAAATACAATTCCGAAGACAGGTTTCATTCATCAACAAAATCAGTTGGTTTATCAATTATTGGCCATGCTTCATATAAATTTCATAAAAGCAACCCTTTAAAAATATTATATTTATCGATTTAATGTCCCTTTACAAATGTCAAAACAAAACCTTGCTGTTATGAAAAAATTAAGTATTGCAGGCCTTTTAATGTTACTGTCATTACTCCTGTTCCATTGCCAGGAAGATATGGGCCCTGATGATGAGATCAATCAGTATGAAAAATACA
>JBKGZA010000164.1:0-7311 GCA_046545815.1 Bacteroidales bacterium | reverse complement strand
GAAGGGCATTGTTATTACTTATAGAAAAGTAGCTGAAGACAATATTAAAAAACTGAAGAAAGAACTTTTTTTCCAGGGAGAACTTGATTAAACTTGGTATAATAAGGAGGGAATAATAATTTAAAATTCCCATAGTGAGTTTGTTTCCTTTTTCGCCAGGGATAAGGAAATTTCTGCAAAAGAAATGGAGGAGATCATCGAGATTATGAAACAGAAGCTGGAAAAATAACAATCCATTTATACCCATTCTGATTTAACTTTTCAATTGATACCTTTTATATAGGGGGTAATATTAAATTTATGTTAAATTTTTTAAGATTATCCCCATAATTGAAGGGGGTGGATTGGTGATTTTTTAAATTTGCACCCTGTTAGCAATACCAATTTACTTGTGTAATTGTCCGGTGGAAAATTTTAAACAAATATTGTTGTGTATTTGTTTATAAACATGATGTTTTGGTGATTATTTATAAAATGGAGTGCTATGGAAAAAAAGAAAACAAAAGAAGCTGATCTGGAAAGAAAGAAAAGCCTGTTTTTTGAGATAGGGTTCATATTTGCTCTGGGTTTGACAGTGCTGGCCTTTGAGTGGACTACCAAACCCGATCAGGTAAAAGGTTTTCAGAATCAGGAGGATGATGATGTCGTACAGGAAGACATACCGATAACACATCAGCAAGAAAAGAAGGAGCCACCTCCCCCTCCGCCTCAGTCTACAGACGTATTGAATATCGTGGATGACGAGATGGATATAGAGGATGAGCTACGGCTGGAAGAAACAGAGGCTGATCAGGATACCGAAGTAGCAGTAGATGCTTTTGCCGAGGAAGAAGAAGAGGAGGAAGAGGAACAGCAGACTTTCATGATTGTAGAGGAAATGCCTAAATTTAGAGGTGGCGGAATAGACGCATTCCGCAGTTATGTGCAGAAAACAGCTGAATATCCCACAGTAGCTCAGGAAAATGGTATTGAAGGAACGGTGTATGTCAAATTCGTAGTGGATACCGATGGCGACACCAGGGGAATACAAGTTGTGCGGGGTGTAGATCCATCTCTGAACAAAGAAGTTAAAAGGGTGATATCCAATGCACCTCAATGGGAGCCTGGCAAGCAAAGAGGACAGTCTGTAAGGGTGCAATTTACCATTCCCATTGTGTTTAATTTAAATTAACACCGCTGACAGCGATCAGCTCAATGATATAGACCTGGCAGGTGTATTTAACCTGCCAGCTTTTTTTATTTCATAAGATACCATTAGTGTTTGATTTTTGAAAAAATGATAATTACGCATTATATTCGCTTAGCGATAAAAACAGGAAATGGATGAAAAAAAAGCAGATTTACCAGACGTTTATATTTCTTGTGATTGGCATAGGAATATTCATTTATGTGTATAAAGATCTCCAGCTGGACAAGATAAAAGGTGCCGTGGGTTCGCTGAAATTTGAATGGCTTGTATTATCAGGCATTTTTGGCCTTTCCAGTCACTTTGTCCGTACTTTGCGCTGGCAGCAACTGATCAAGCCCCTTGCTCATAAACCCCGGACATTAAATACCTATCTGGCTGTTCTCGTATTATACCTGTTTAATATTCTGATCCCACGGGGAGGGGAAGTTGCGCGTTGTTCAATTCTTACCCGCTATGAGAAGATCCCATTTACCAAACTTCTTGGAACGGTGGTTACCGAGCGTCTATCGGATCTGACTATCTTTATGTTGATATTGTTGGTACTTATATTCTGGGATACACCCGTTTTGGATCAATTCCTCGGAAACAATCCCCGATTGATATCAGGATTCCGCGATCTGTTCTCCAGCAAATACTTTTATTTAAGCATCCTGGCAATTGGTGCAGGGGTTTATTTTTTGTTTTTCTCCAAAAAACGGGCACAGTCAAAGATAATGGACCGTATACTGAAGGTTAAAGAACAGTTTCGTGAAGGCATCCTCACAATCTATAAAACGAACAATAAATTTCTGTATGTATTTTATACATTAATGATCATTTTTTTATGGCTTCTGATGCTCTATGTCGTATTTTTTGCCTATGATCCAACTGCTCATTTGTCATTCAGAGCAGCCGTCATCACATTTGCCATCAGTTCATTTGCTTTTATTCTACCCATTCAGGCCGGCATTGGTGCCTGGCATTTTCTGGTTATTCAATGTTTGTTCCTTTTCGGGATCAATAAGGATATAGGTGCCGTATTTGCTTTGATCGCCCATACCTTCACCAATCTTGTATTTCTTGTTGTGGGTACCCTGGCTTTCATTCTCCTGCCCATTATTAACGGCAGGGAAGAGCACGTGAAGTTGGAGAACTTCACCTCGAACAAAGAAAAGTAAAGAGAAATTAAGGTTATGGCTGAGTATCTACAATAAAATTTTATCTTGCAAGTTTGTATTTTGTATCATTAGGGTCAGTTGTCCTAACCCAGATAAACTGGAACTTAGCGTAGCGATCTCACAACCTTTCCCGCCTGGTGGGAAACGAAGTGAGTAAATCCTGATTTCAGTTTCTACTAAAAAATGCAAGAAAATAAAAAGTAAGGTATTAAAATGGCTTCTTATATTCCTTTTCTTGTTAATCTCCTGAAGGTTTCGTCTATATTGCCAGGATTGAAGAAATGGCTTTTTTTGGTCTGTTTTGTATGGATGGCAACATTTGTGGCCGAAGCCCAGTTGTTTTCAGTGTATAATATTGATAAAACAGACTATCCGGTAGTCCGGGCCAATTATTTATACGTAGATGAGGAAGGGGAGCAGGTGTATGATTTTAACAGGGAAGAGCTAAAAGTATTTGAGTATGGCAAACAGGCCCGTATTCTTTCCCTTGAGAGTCCACAGAAAACCTCTCCCAAAGAACTCTCGGTGGTGCTTACCTTTGATGTTTCCAGCTCAATGATTAAAGAACGGATTGACATAGCCAGAGCTGCAGGTTTAAGGTTTGTTGAGCTCCTGCCTCTGGAAGTATCCGAATGTGCTGTTTCCAGTTTCGATCACGGGAACTACCTGAATTCTGATTTTACCCATTCGGAAGAGCGTTTGAAAGAAGCCATCAGAAATTTGAAAGCCAGAGGTGGTACCAACTATAATTCTGGCTTTGTCAGTCCCTATTCCGGGGCTTTCCAGATTGCCAAAGAGGGAAAATACAAAAAGGTGGTGATATTTTTGACCGATGGGCTGGGAGAAGGAGATGAATCTGAAATCATTCGCCAGGCCGAGAAGCATGATATTGTAGTTTATCCGGTAACCGTTGGATTGGGAATGCCTGATATACTTAAAAACATTGCGCTGAAAACGGGCGGGCGTTATTTCGGAGAAGTAACCGATACTTCCGGGGCCAAAAATATATACAACCAGATCCTCCTGAATGCGCAGTCATCCGAGCCGGGAGAAATTACCTGGAGAAGTCCCGACGGCTGCCATGATCGTATCCATTCTGTTTTCTCGTATAAGGACCATTCCGTGGAATCTTCCTATCCACTCACCGAACATCAGCGTGTCAGATTGGATGTTAAACCGGTATTCATTCAGTTTGATTCCCCGGATTCCACATTCTCCGAAAATATTGAGCTTTCGGGGGTGAATGCTGATTTTACCATAAAGGATATTGTAATGGAAGGAGATGCCGGCTTTTCCGTGGAAAATTATTCTCAACCACCTTTTCAGATTGCAAATGATTCAACAGCTAATATACAATTGAATTATGAGTCCTCCGGAGATGATGATGCTTTTACCACATTACATATTGCCAATGATCAGTGCCCCGATCAGTTTGTATATGCGAAAGGAGGAACCGGCTCGGATGCTTCCAGTCTGGAGCTGATCACACCGAACGGTGGTGAGGTATATTCTTCCGGTTTAAAAGGGGATTTGGAGTATAAAGGGATTGCGGGAAGGGATAGCGTCGCCGTTTGGTTTTCTTCCGACCGGGGAGAAACGTGGAAACCCGTTGGAATGGCCGGGGGGTTGTCGGATGAATGGCAGATTCCTTCTGTTCAGGGAGAGAACAACCTGCTCAGGATAGAACAGAATCAAGCCGGATCTGGCCGTAGAGGGATAGAGCCTTTGTTTGTTTTAAAAGATGAAAAATATAAGGCACATAATGCCCGGTTTGTAGGAAATGGCCGGTATATTATTTCAGTAGGGGACGATAATGCATTAAGATTATGGGATGCCAACACCGGCGAGTATCTCCGTTCCTTTCAGTTTCATACCGATTGGGTTTATGATGCGGTGGGTGGCCCCGATGGCAGAAAAATTGTTTCTGCCAGTGATGACGGCAGTGCCATTGTTTTCAGCCCAGAGGGTAACAGAGAGCAGGCCCGTCTTTCTGTGAATTATTCAGGGATTAATAAGGCCATTTTTTCAAATGATGGTGAGCAGGTTATCACCGCCGGAGATGATGGTGTTGTAAGAATCTGGGATACCAATACCGGCCGGCATCTGTACGGCATTCGTGCCCATCAGGGATGTGTACCCGATGTTGATGTGAATCCGTTAGACAAACTCCTTGCCTCGGGTGGGGAGGACGGAGTCATCCATACATTTCGTTATACGCGTAAAACAGGGAACACAAGTGTTTACGAGAAGACATTCACGGGTCACAAGGATCGGGTGATGAATGTAGAATTTAGTCCTGACGGGACGAAAATAGTGAGTGCCTCCAAAGATGGAACTGTACGGCTGTGGGATGTCGCTTCGGGGTCGCTGTTGCATACTTTCAGCGAACATGGCAATGAAGTCTATTCTGCCGGTTTTAGTCCGGAGGGAAACCGCATTTTAACTGCAGGCCGGGATGGTACCGTGCGGGTTTGGGATGTACAAAGCAAATACATGGTTTATAAGCTGAAGGCCGAAGAAGATAACTGGTTCAGAAGGGCCTATTACGGACCGGAAGGGAACCGGATTATCACCATTAACAGCGAAGGCAGGGTGAAGCTTTGGGTGATCAATGAAACGGAACCTTTTCAAAAAGATGAATCCGATAAACCTTTTCAGATTGTTTCTCCGAAACCTGACCTGAAAAATGTGAATTTTGGTGCCCGTAAAATTGAACAGTCTGTTGATACACTGATCAACGAATTTTTCAGCAACCGGTCAGACCATCCCCTCAAGGTGAATCATGCATTTATCGGAGGAGAAGACCAAAAAGAATTTTCACTTGTTTCTGGTCATCAGCCCTTTATGCTTGATCCTGGAACGTCAAAGGATATTGAACTAAATTATTCGCCCCTGCATCCGGGTGCCAAAGAAGCCTATGTAGGTATTGTAACTCCTACGGATACTGTCAAAGCTTCACTTTCCGGAGAAGGAATTGATAAAAACTTTGTCATGCCGGAACGGTTAAATTTTGGCAGAATCCATCTCCGTCAAAAACGGGATACTTCAATTGTGTTCATAGAAAATAAAGGGAATATTCCCCTGACTATAGAGGATTTCACCATTGAAGGCCCCGGAAAATCCCATTTCGGTATTAAAAAATTAAAAAAAGAGGAGCGGATACATCCTGGTGGGTCAAAAAGCATAACCCTTACTTTTAACCCTGACCGTGGAGGAAGGTCAAATGCGTTGCTGGCTTTCCGGGTGGATGGTCAATTGCATCGCATTGAGCTTTATGGCGAAGGAGTAGCTCCGCGTGAAATTCAGCTTAAAGGAAAAGTGCTTACAGAATCAAACCACCGTCCATTATCTGCATCCATTCGTTGTTATGATTTAAATTCCAATCGTTTGTTGGATGATGCCCGGTCGGAGAGCAACGGGAGATATCGTTTTACCTTGAACCCGGAAAGAGCCTACAGGATTGTCGCGGAAAAGGAGGGTTTTATTCCCGGAAGCATCCATCTGGATATTACCGACTCCCTGATATCAGCAAAGATGGAAAGAAATGTTTATCTCTCTTCCATTGATTCGGGGGCCACGGTGGTGCTGAACAACATCTTTTTTGAATATGCCAGGGCCGGCTTAACTGGAAATTCCAGGGCTGAACTGGATCGATTGAGCAGATTTATGAAAGAGCACCCGGGAATCACCATACAGTTAGCCGGTCATACCGACAGCATTGGCAGCAAAGAGGGTAATCTGAGGTTGTCAAGACAAAGAGCTGAATCTGTTAGAGATTATCTGGTGCAATCAGGAATCAGGAGAGAAAGAATTACCAGCGAAGGTTATGGAGAATCCAAACCGGTTGCTGACAATGGCACTCCGGAGGGAAGGAGGAAAAACCGGCGGGTGGAATTTACCATAACCGGGCGTTCTGATCCTTTGGAAAAATAGGTGTGCCGGAAAAGGATAGCCCGAAGATATTATCCGGCTTCATTATTGGTAATTTGATGAAATATTTGTTTGTCGGCGCATTGTTTATTTTGTATAGCTATTTGGTTAAACAAATATTCCCCTTCAGGTGTATTAAATGAAATGATTTTCAAATTCAAAAAAATAGTCATACATGGACCACAAGGTAAAAATACTTAGAATCAATCAGGTAACACATGATGTAAAGGAATTCATAACTGAGAAACCCCAGGGATATATCTATGTACCCGGACAGGCTACTGTAGTATCAGTCAACAAATCCGGGCTGGAAGATGAAAAGCGACCCTTTACCTTTACTTCTCTTAATGATGACAAATACCTGGAATTTATCATAAAGATTTATTCCGAAAAACATGGGGTGACCGATTCAATGGATGAGCTTAAAGAGGGTGATGAACTGTTCATTAACGAACCATGGGGTGCCATTAAATATAAGGGTCCGGGATATTTTATTGCCGGAGGAGCCGGTATTACACCTTTTATTGCCATATTGCGCCAGCTTAAGAAAGAGGGGGAAGTGGACGGAAACATGCTCTTTTTTTCGAACAAAACCAGAGAAGACATCATTCTGGAAGATGAGTTAAGGGACATACTGGGCGATAAGGTGATCTTTACCCTCACCCGGCAAAACCATCATGGCTATCATTATGGGCGTATCGATGAGAAATTTTTGAAGGAGCACATTAAAGATTTAGATAAAGAGTTTTATGTGTGCGGCACACCGGAAATGACAGACGAGGTAGGTAAAACTCTCGAGAAACTGGGTGCATCTCCGGATTCGGTGGTCTTTGAAGGAAAATAATCCAGAGATTGTGTGTTTGCAATTATTAATTCAAGCTCAACGATGACCTTTCGGGCAAATCGCCGGGCATTTCGATCTCTTCGATGATGTCACCGATGAAAAGGATAATCTTACCGATTTCACAGATAATGTTGCCGGTGACATGGATGGTCATACCGATCTGGTTGATGATGTTACCGGTGAAGTGGATG
>JBKGZA010000163.1:0-7325 GCA_046545815.1 Bacteroidales bacterium | reverse complement strand
TGGCAAAAAGCCATTGATGCATGTGACCAGATCATCAATTCGGGTAATTTTTCTCTTGAAGACAATTATTTTGCAAACTTTGCCACTGAAAATGAAAATTCCTCGGAAAATATCTGGGTAATCCCAACAAATGGGGAGTTAGGTGTTGGGTGGTACTATGGATGTACTATTATGCACTATCAACAGCCTGAAACCTTTCCAGGATGCGAAAGTGGGGGTTGTAACGGAATATGTGCAGTGCCATCATTTTATGAATCATATGATGAAAGTGATGTACGTCGTGAAATGTGGGTAGAAGGTGTTCAGATAGATACGGATGGAGATACTCTTGAAGCTGTGGAAAGACTTGCAGGAGAACCGTTGGTATTTACTAAAGACATAGGCAATGTTGAGGATGCATATGAAAATGAAGGTGTAAGAATGGCAAAATTTGATTATACAAATATGATAAATTATGCACCAGAAGGAGATATGCCTATTTTTCGTTATGCTGATGTACTGTTAATGAAGGCAGAAGCATTGATGCGGCAGAATGATGGAGAACCCACAGGCGAAGCTCTTTCTTTGTTTAATAAGGTTCATACAAGAGCAGGATTGGAACCACTCGAAATGGATGAACTCACATTGGACACACTGCTGGCAGAACGTGGCCATGAATTAGCCACTGAGGGTTGGAGACGCAACGATCTGATCCGTTTCGGCGAATTCATTAAGCCTTTCTATGAAGATTCGGATGTTGAAAATATCCAGAAGAAGGTGGTTAATGAACCTTATGTAAGGCTGTTTCCTATACCGGAGCAGCAGATTAACGCCAACCCGAACCTGGAACAGAACCCGGGTTACGAATAGGTCATCCAGGTATTTTTGATGATAGAATTTTGTTAAATTTAATCCTGGCTTTGGAAACTCCAAAGCCAGGATTTTTAA
Source organism: Bacteroidales bacterium (assembly GCA_046545815.1). Taxonomy (GTDB): domain Bacteria; phylum Bacteroidota; class Bacteroidia; order Bacteroidales; family UBA12077; genus JAGXLC01. The sequence goes on along the minus strand of JBKGZA010000163.1, from coordinate 6,398 downwards.
ATTTTAACCTGAATAATTCTAATCTAAATTGATGCACCATGAAAATAACCAATTTAATCCCATTACTGGTTTTTGTAATGCTAATTATTTCCTGCAGCCAAAACGAGGAAGTAACCGTTATAGATCAGCCCGTAACCGATTCCACCAACGATTTTTATGTGGGGAACCGTGCGCCCCTGGAGCCCAGTCCGCTAATCAAGCTACCCATTGGTAATATTGAGCCTCAGGGCTGGCTGAAGAAGAAAATGGAACTGCAGGCGGATGGTTTCCACGGACATCTGCAGGAGCTTAGCAGCTTCCTGGAAAAAGAGAACAATGCCTGGCTTGACCCCGAAGGAAAGGGAGAAAACGGCTGGGAAGAAGTGCCCTACTGGCTGAAAGGCTATAGCAACTGCGCCTGGGTGCTGGGTGATGAAGAAATGATCGAAGAGGCCGAAACATGGCTCCATGCCACCATCAACAGCCGGCAAGAGGACGGATGGTTCGGTCCCGGACACGACCGCAGCGGGGCCCATTCTGACCTGGAAGGCAGAGCTGACCTGTGGCCCAACATGATCATGCTCTTTAATCTGCAGAATTATTACGAGTATTCCGGCGATGAACGCGTGATTGGCCTGATGAAGAACTATTTCAAATATCTGCAGACCTATCCCGATGAGGAGTTTCTGATGGGCTTCTGGCCCAGAATGCGCGCCGGGGATATGCTGTACACTGTATACTGGCTCTACAACCGAACCGGCGAGAAGTGGCTGCTTGATTTTGCCACAAAAGTCCACCGAAATACTGCAAACTGGGAACGTAAAATCGCGAGCTGGCATAACGTGAACATAGCCCAGGCATTCGGTCAGCCTGCTACTTACTGGATGCAGTCGAAGAGCAAATGGGATCTACATGCTGCCGAGCGCAACTGGCAAAAAGTAAGAAGCATGTTTGGTCAGATCCCCGGCGGTATGTTCGGCAGTGATGAAAACTGCCGCCTCGGGTACGACGGACCCCGCCAGGCTATAGAAACATGCGGCATGGTTGAGGAGATGCTCTCGGATGAGATACTCACCCGCATTACCGGTGATCTGAAATGGGCCGATCGCTGCGAGGATGTGGCGTTCAACTCCCTTCCGGCAGCTTTTACCGCTGACATGAAAGCCCTGCGATATCTTACAGCGCCCAATATGCCACAAGCCGATAAGGAACCCAAATCGCCGGGCATACAAAACGGTGGGAACATGTACCATATGAATCCCCATGACCATCGCTGCTGCCAGCATAACGCAGGGCACGGCTGGCCCTATTATGCACAAAATCTCTGGTATGCTACCCCGAATAACGGCCTGGCAGCCGTATTTTACTCGGCCAGCAAGGTCTCTGCCAAAGTTGGGAATGGCACGGAAATAACCATTGACGAAGATACTCATTATCCGTTTGACGGAAAGGTTGAGCTTACGATCAGCACTCCGGAGCAGGTAAAATTTCCGTTGTATCTTCGTGTACCCAAGTGGTGTGAGAATCCGAAAGTTGCCATCAACGGGAAACAGGTTAGCGTGAACGCCTCTCCTCAATCCTATATCAAGATAAACAGGGCTTTTACCGATGGTGACAGGATCAACCTGACCATGCCGATGGAACTTTCAGTGACCAAATGGGAGCAGAATAAAAACAGCGTTTCGGTCAACTACGGCCCGCTGACCTTTTCACTTAAAATCGACGAAAGAAAAGTCAGAGAAGGCGGAACGGACAAATGGCCGGCCTGGGAGATCTATCCCGATTCACCCTGGAACTACGGACTGATAATAAATGAGGAGAATCCTGCACAAAATTTTGAGGTGATTGAAAAGGACTGGCCCGAATCCAACATGCCCTTTATGCCGGAAAATGCTCCTTTAGCCATCAAAGCAAAAGCCCGGAAGATTCCTGAATGGGAATTGAATAACAAAGGCCTCGTGGAAGAAATCCAGCAGAGCCCGACTTATACCGAAGAATCTGTAGAAACAGTCACCCTGCTTCCCATGGGCGCCCAGCGGATCAGGATCTCGGCTTTCCCAACCGTATCAACCGGTGAAGAGGCCAATAGATGGAAAACTGTTGAATAAAGATAGAGACCGGTATAAAAAGTACCTTACCGGGCAAGTTTTTCCAAAAAAGCAAGAATTTAACCGGTAAGGTACTACGTTTTTTACAAGACCTATTGTGCCTTGAAAAATATCCTGATAAATCAGGGAAGTTACTATTGTTTGATGAGGCGCTAGGCTTTTGTAGATAATTGTTTGTTCGTGTGATAATTTTATTTGGGCCTGCATTATTCTTACCGCAGCTTTAGCTGCAAACAAATTTCTCATAAACTCATGATAGGTCTATTTCTCAAAATTAAGCAATCAATCTTTTTAGGTGCCCTTCCAGGTCCTGCTCATATTAGACCATTGCTGCCGGCTTTTGCAAAGGCACCCCGTCTGACCGGTTCCCGGATATAAAGACTAAAACAGATAGAAACAACAAAATATGGAGCATCTGAAAACATGTCCTTGTTCTGCTCCGGTCGGACGGGTTGGTTATGGCAGCGAAAGAGCAGGCCCATGATAAGCCGAATCAAAAGGCAGAATGGTTTGCAATCAATAAGAATTGCTGTAGATATAAATTCTGAATTATTCTTTATATTCGCATAAAAACTTCCTTATGCTTCCATTGGATCAGGATATGCAAATCCCGAAAGACAATCTTGAAGACTTCGCCAATCTTTCTATAAGAGTATTGAATCACCTTACCAATGTATTGAGCGATTCTGAAATCAAAGGCAAATACATTATCCACAATTCCGTTATTGCTGATAATGTCAAATATCTGAGGCCGATTAATCGGGAATTGATACTGTTTGAAGAAGATTCATTCAGAAACCATTTTGAGCAGTTCAGGAGGATCATCAGCCGGTTGAAGAAGCGCAAGCTGGATTTTAACCAGGAAGATTTTTTTATAGTTGACCGAACGCTCTATTCCATTCAACAGTTGATGGGATGTGGACTGGATTTACTGGTGAACCCCAACAGTGCCAGAAAACATGTCGGAAATCGCTTTGAAGAGCTGATGAGAACCCTTTTTACGGAGACAGGCATCACCAATAAAAGAATTGTCCTGAAAATCCCCTATGAAACCGAAGAAGGGGAGGCCATATACCGGTGTGAGAATGACCTGATCCTTTCACCTTATGAAAAAGTAAGGTCTACTGAGCATTTGCTGGACGAAAATGAGATTGTTGTTTCTGCCAAAACCACTTCAAAGGACAGGATGGGCAAGATGTTCATGGATAAGATTCTGCTGGAGAACTTTCTCGGTCACCCCCAGAAAGTAATAGGTATATTTCAGAATGATGTTCAGCGAAAGGGTGAGAATAACATTAGCTACACATTGGTATCAGGTCTGTTTATGGTATATTCCAGATTTTTGACGGAACTTGACGGGGTTTATTATATGGATCCTCCTCCGAATGCCTATAAAGCAGCCCATAAACACAATATGTATCAGTTTTCCAGGTTGCTACTGGAGGATATATGGAAGATGCTAGCCACGTAACTGATCGCGTCTTTTCTGAGATTCCATTTCGTCTTTAGAGGTGGCTATGCGTTTGATGTGATCCTTGTCCTGTAGTCTTTCCCGGATGATCTCACAATATTCGCCGCTGATCTCATTACCCAGCCATTTTCTTCCATACGCTTCCGCTACAGCGTAAGTGGTTCCTGATCCGCCGAAAGGATCTACTATTAAACTATCATCATTGGAAGAGGATAGAATGATTTTTCTCAGCAATTCAACAGGCTTCTGGGTACTATGCGGATACTTTTCCCAGGCACCATTGGAAATGGTGGGTATCTCAAAAACATCTTTCGGTTTGGCCCCCTTGGGATGGGGTTCCCAGACATACTTTTTCTTTTTGTTACTTTTGGCATATTGCGAGGTTTCTGCCTGGGTTCTTCTTGGATATTTTGTGGTATGCCTGTTATATGGAATACGGGCCTCATCGATGTTGAAAATAAATTTTTTGCTTTTTCTGAAATGCAGGATGCTTTCGTGTGATCTGCCCCAGTCATTGCCCAGGTTGGCCTTGTTTCTGTAATACCATACCAGCCACTTACAACCCTTGAAAAGGGGTGATGCTGCCCACTTTAGATCTGCCAGGATCTCAGAGAACCCGCATATATAAAGAGAACCGTTGCTTTTTAAAACCCGGTAGGCCTGCCTGATCCAGTTCAGACTCCATTCCACATACTCTTTCTGGGAAGAAAACGTGTCCCATTGTGCCTTTTTGATATTGTAGGGCGGATCGGCAAAAATAAGATCCACTGAATTGTCATCCAGCATCCTGAAAAAGTCATTGACATCAAGCTGATAAAGTTCTCCGGTTTCAGTATGGAAAAAGGGTTTTTTCCTTTTAACCCGTTTTTTCCCATATTCCAGTTCCAGTTGCAGCTCTTCAGCCAATGCTTCAACCTGACTTTCCGGGTATACCCGGTAGTTGTTGATGGGATGACGGATGCTTTTAAATTTTCCGTCTTTGTCCCATCTTCGGAGTGTTTCTCTGCTTACACCAAGTGTTTCGGCTACTTCACTAATCGAGAGATATTTTTCCATGAAATTAACCTGATCAAACATTATACAACCTTACACAAAATTAAGGATTATTCATTATAAATTTTTTCTATGAACAAATAAATTCGAAAAAAATTGGTGATCCTGAATATATTCCTGTCTTTCCCTACACCTGGTAATACATGGCCTTGTTTAATCAGGTCTTTTTATACCTTTGCAGGAACAAACCCCAACAAGATCATGAATAAAAAACCATGGTATGAATTGCTCTTTGAGAATTATGCCAACCAATACGACAAGGAAGATTTCGTACAGGACACTGCAGGAGAGTGTGATTTTATAGAAGTTGAGCTTTAGTCGGGTAAATCTTTGCGAATTTTGGATGTGGGCTGTGGAACGGGTAGACATTCGATAGAACTGTCGAAACGGGGATATTCCATAACGGGCATCGATCTGTCGGAATCGCAGCTTCGGAAAGCCAGGGATAAAGCCCGTGACCATAACCTCGACATCGAATTTCTGAAAATGAATGCCAGAAATCTTTCACTCTATCCCTTTCTCCATAAACATTTGCGATGATCTGGCAGGCACCCGAAAAATCCGGTAAGTTACAACAAAAAAAATTGAAATTCAACCCCTAAAAAATTTGACTTGTATTAAAAAAGATCATATTTTTATCGCATGAAAGGGATATGCCGGATGTTTAAAGTATTTAACAGCTTTTAGTAATCATTTAAATTATGAGTATATGAGCAACTTAACAGATTTTCAGGAAAAGCTTGATGAGATCATGCAAATTCCTGATGAAGAAGTACAAACACCTTATATGCCTCTGGATCATTATATGCTGGAGGCGGAAGGTACGCGGCTGCAAGCCTTAAAAGATATGGAGAAGCTTGTCGAGGCCGGAATATCGAAAGAATTAATTGTCGATCTTGCCAAGCGTGTTGGAGCCTGCCGACAGGCACAGTCGAACTGGATTGACAGGCGAAATAAGCAAAAGGAAGCTGAACAAAAATGGAGCAAGCTTGCGATAACCGCTTCTGATCTCCATAGTAACCTGGTCCACGCATTTCGTTATGCTTATCGGAAAGATGCCGATCTGATCAATCAGGTTTCATACATCGCCAAAGATTATGGATACGCTGATTTGATTCAGGACATGAATGATCTGGCCACCATGGGCCGAAACAATCCAGAGCCGCTCAAAGCCATTAATTTCAATATGGAACTGCTGGATCAGGCAGCAAGATTGTCAGATGAAATGAGTGAATTGTTGAATATCGTTAATGGAGTGCGTTGGAGCGATGATGAAGCCAGGGTTATCCGGGATAAAGCCTACACTTTTCTGAAAAGAGGTGTAGATGAGGTAAGAGATTGTGGTAAATATCTTTTCTGGAAAGATGAAGAGCGCCTGAGGCTTTATACCAGTGAATATCTCAGAAGTCACCGTTATGTATCCGATGACACTCAGGTGTCTGAAGAACCTGAGGAATTGGAAGATTCTATGGACGAAACATGATGTGTATTTAATTTCGGCTATCCCAATCAATGGGGTGTTTAGCAAACTTTTTCTTAAACACTCCATTTTTTTATTTATAATGTGTTATCCACTACCTATTAAGGTCTCACTCCAAAAATGCACGGTCAGTTAAAGGCAACCCTTCTGGCAGTTTATAAGGCCCATACGAAGAAAAGATACCACGTGGGCAAATATAGTCAACCCATCCGCAATGATAGCATACAGGCCTGCAATGATAGCAAAAAATGGTGCAATAATAACTTCCAGACCTGCAATGATAGTATTAATATAAGCAAATATAGTA
>JBKGZA010000162.1:0-7408 GCA_046545815.1 Bacteroidales bacterium | reverse complement strand
CAAGGAAATAGAATGGTCATTCATTGTCATTCGTGGTCATTTGGTTGTATTCGCATAAATGCCCCGGGTTGCGTTTCATTCCTACCGTAACGTTAGTGGATTGGCGCCTGCCTTAATGGCTGAAGCGGGTAAATGCTAACCTGGGACTTGTTGATCATCCCCTCAGATATAGTAAACCCTCCCCTGGAATTGTGAGACCTCCCCTCGGGGTTGTCACACGCTCCCTCGGACCTGTAAACCATCCCTCGGACTTGTGACCCGATCCCTCAGGGTTCAAACCTTAAACTTCTTAATCTTTGCCTTGCGCCCTGCGCTCTCAGCTCTTCGCTTTATGGAGGTGCTCATACATCGCCCTAGCCACACGATAGCTGGCGCCACTTCCACCCAACAATTCCCTGAGCCTGGTGTATGCTTCTTTCATTTGCCGGATATACGCCCCGTTGTTCAGGATGTTATCCAGCTCCCGCCTCAGATTGTCGTGATTCATCTCATCCTGTATCAATTCTCTGACCACCTCTCTTTGCATGTTTAGATTAACCAGTGAGATGTAGCTGACCCTTACGAACTGTCTGGCTATATGGTAAGATAGGGCATTGGCTTTATAGCATACCACCTGCGGAATATTAAAGAGGGCTGCCTCAAGGGTGGCCGTACCGGAGGTGATGAGTGCGGCCTTCGAATGGCTCAGCAACTCATAGGTTTTATCATACACAAAGTGTACCTCGGTTTTCTTAAGATACTGCCTGTAATATTCCGGCTCAATGGAAGGCGCACCAGCCACTACGAACTGATATTCATTAAAATCCCCCACCACCTCAAGCATAACCGACAAATTGCGGTCCACCTCCTGCTTTCTGCTGCCGGGCAGAATAGCCACTACAGGCTTATCCTCAAGCTGATTCTCTCTGATGAATGCAATCCAGGGTATCCGGTTCTTGTTGTTTTCATCAATGGCATCGATCAGGGGATTGCCATAATATTCGGCCGGATAGTTGTGCTTCCTGTAAAATTCCTTCTCAAAAGGGAAGATAATGAACATACGGTCCACATAAGCCTTAATCCTCCTTATCCGCGATTCTTTCCATGCCCATATTTTCGGAGATATATAATAATACACGGGGATTCGGTGCTTTTTTGCAAAGCGGGCCATTCTCAGGTTGAAACCGGGATAATCAATCAATATCAAAACATCAGGGTGGTAATCCAGCAGATCCTGCCTGCACACCCGGAAATTGCTGTGAATTTTCCGGAATTTGACCATGACTTCCCAAAAACCCATAATGCTGTGATCCCGATAATGTCTGACCAGCTCACCCCCCTGAGCCTGCATCCTGTCACCACCCCAAAACCGGAAAGAAGGTTCCGGATCAATCTCCTTCAACCCCTTCAAAAGGTTTGAGCCGTGAAGATCTCCCGATGCTTCTCCTGCAATGAGATAGTATTTCATATTACGTAAATTTCATAATAACGACAAGAAAGCCCAGTAAAATGGTGGCCAGAAGAACACCCCTGGCAGAATACAGCCGGTTCTTCCAGATAAATATAAAGAAAAGCAAAAGGTTGGGATATACGCACACACTGATAAATTTGGAAAAAAGCTCCAGGTCGGTAAGCTTCTCAAAAAAAATACCAATCGGGTAATTGGCAAATTTCACAAAATAAAATAAAATCATCACTGCCACAGGCCATGCAATACCCAAAACAACCCCAAGTTTTAGAGAATTCCAACTCTTTCTCTTAGTCATAATTGATGTGCTTCAGGCTTTCCATTGCCTCATAATCGGTAAAATCCACCTTAATGGGTACCACCGAAATATATCCATTGTCAAGCGCCCACTCATCGGTATCTACAGCACCATTCTCATGATTCTCAAAGTATCCGGTAAGCCAAAAATACTCACCTGATCTGGGATCCAGCCTTTTTTCAAATTCCTCGCGCCATACACCCTTGGCCTGTCGACATAATTTAATTCCCTTAATCTTATCTCCCGGAATGGCAGGAATGTTAACATTCAAACAAGTTCCCCGGGGCAAGCTGTTTTCCAAAGTATGCTTAACGATTTTTTTCCCATATTGGATTGCCCCGGTAAAGTCGGCTTCCGGATCAAAATCGAGCAGTGAAAATCCAATTGCAGGGATCTCATTCAGGCAACCCTCAATCACAGCCCCCATCGTACCGGAATACATTATGCTTACAGAAGCATTGGAACCGTGATTGATCCCGGAAACAAGCAGATCGGGCTCACGTGGAAGAATCTGGCTGAATGCAATCTTAACAGAATCCACCGGAGTACCGGAACAACCGTAAACTTTAACATTTCCTCTTTCACGGATTTTTCTGTAACGGATGGGTATCTCAACGGTAATGGAATGGGATTTCCCCGAATGGACATGAAAAGGTGCCACTGCCACAACGTCTCCAAAAGGTCTCACCATATCGATCAATGCTTGCAGACCTTTTGCCTCTACACCGTCATCATTCGTTACCAGAATTAAAGGTTTATTTTCTGCCAATTCCTCTCCATGTTTGGTTAATGTTATGCAAAGATATGGAAATGTCTATAATTATCAATGTTAATCCCCGATTTCTTGTTCGTAATTTTGTCCAAATATTTTTTATTTTTGTTTCCGTTATACAAGGCCGAATCATTATAAACTCCTGAAAATAAAATTTCACCATGAAAATATCTTATAACTGGCTCAAAGATTATGTGGATACAAATTTGCCGCCTGATGAGGTGGCCCGTATATTAACAAATACAGGACTGGAAGTGGAAGGGAGGGAAACATTTCAGTCCGTGGAAGGCGGACTGGAAGGCCTGATGATTGGCAGAGTCACTTCCTGCAAAAGCCATCCCAATGCCGATAAATTAAGCGTCACTACAGTCGATGTGGGAGAAGACCGTGAGCTACCCATTGTATGCGGGGCGCCAAATGTGGCCGAAGGCCAGAAGGTGATTGTGGCCAAACCGGGCACCAAACTGTTCCTTAACGGAGAAAGAGTGGAACTCAAAAAAACAAAGATACGGGGAGAAGTCTCGGAAGGCATGATCTGCGCAGAGGATGAGATTGGTCTGGGCGACGACCATGAAGGCATCGTGGTTTTGGATGATGATGCTCCGGTAGGAGGGGATGTCAAAGACTACTTCAATGTTGAAGATGATACCGTGCTGGAAATCGATCTTACCCCCAACCGCATCGACGGCGCTTCCCACATCGGGGTTGCAAGAGACCTGGTGGCATACCTCAGACAATCAGAAGATATAGAACTCAAAAAACCATCCGTAGAACACTTCAAAAAAGACGATGACAATTTGAAGATTGACGTGGAGATTGTGAACAGGGAAGCCTGCCTCAGGTATTCGGGTGTCACACTTACCAACATAAAGGTTGAACCTTCCCCTGAATGGTTACAAAACCGTTTGAGGGCCGTTGGACTGAACCCCATCAATAACCTTGTAGACATATCCAACTTTGTACTGCTGGAAACAGGTCAGCCTCTGCACTTTTTTGATGCCGACAAGATCGGAAACAACAAGGTACTCGTAAAAAAGCTTAAAGAAGGCACTTTTTTTACCTCCCTCGATGAGCAGGAAATTACACTGTCATCGGAAGATCTGATGATATGCGATACGGAAAAACCCATGTGTATTGCAGGGGTACTTGGCGGCACCAATTCAGGAGTAACTGAAAATACGCAGAATCTTTTCATCGAAAGCGCCTATTTTGAGCCCAGGCACATTAGGAATACAGCCAAACGACACGGACTCAACACCGATGCATCCTACCGTTTTGAGAGGGGGGCAGATCCAAACAATACAATCTATACCCTGAAAAGAGCAGCCCTTATGGTCAAAGAAATCGCCGGCGGAAACATCTCCTCAGATGTGGTGGATGAATACCCCAGTCCTATTGAAAAAGCCCTCGTTGACCTGAACTTCAACAACCTCTCTACATTAACAGGCATGGAAATCCCTTTGGCTGATGTGAGAAGAATTTTGTCCGCACTGGAGATTGAGATTGAAGAAGAAACCGAACAAGGCATGAAACTGAGCATTCCTACTTACCGTGTAGACGTCACCCGGGAAGTGGATGTGATTGAGGAGATCCTGAGGATTTACGGGTATAACCGGATAGAAACCCCGGAAAAGCTCAATACCTCGATAACCTATTCAGAAGGCACCGACCGCGAAAAGTATACCGGTGCGGTCTCCACCCTGCTTACGGGAAAGGGATTTACAGAGATCATGGCCAACTCGCTAACCAAATCGGCCTATTACAATGACCTTACCACCTTACCGGAAAAAAACCTGGTATATCTGCATAATCCCTTAAGCAGTGACCTCAACAGCATGAGGCAAACCCTGCTGTTCGGCGGACTGGAAGCTGTAGCCCATAACATCAACCATCAAAAACCCGACCTGAAACTGTTTGAGTTTGGCAACTGCTATTCGCGCAAAGAAGCAAAAAATACGGAAGATGCGCTGGAAGGCTACCACGAAGAAACCCACATGGGCCTATTCATTTCCGGCCGGCTCACCAGGGAAACCTGGTCTGAAAAACAAAAGCCCGTTGATTTCTTTCACATGAAAGGATATGTAGAAAATATCCTCGGGAGGCTCGGTTTTCATTTGCGCAACTTCAGGATGGAAGAACTGGAGAACGACATTTTTGCCCAGGGCCTGCGGTACAAACTGAAAAAACATACCATAGCCGAAATCGGGATGGTGCATCAAAACATCCTGAACAAACTTGATATAGAAACACCGGTATATTTCGGAGATTTGAACTGGGATAAGGTGACGGAACTGGCCGAAAACAATAAGGTGGAATACCGTGAGATACCAAAATATCCGCAGGTAAGGAGAGATCTGGCATTGCTGCTGGACATGGATGTCCGTTTCAAACAGATTGAAGACCTGGCCTACAGTACCGAAAAAAAGTTTCTGAAGGATGTGTCGCTGTTTGACGTCTATCAGGGGGAAAAACTGGGCGAAAACAAGAAGTCATACGCTGTAAGCTTTATTCTTCAAGACGAAAAACAAACGCTCCAGGAGAAACAGATCGACAAGATCATAAACAAACTCATCAGGACCTTCAGAGAACAACTGGGTGCGGAGATAAGATAATGAGTGAATGATTGGATTGGAGAAGATGAGAAAAGGAGAAAAGGAAAAAATTGTTAAATTGTTTTTAGAGGTGTAATTCTATGGTAATTGATGATCATCAAACTATAAACCTTACAGAAAGGAGGTTTTATGGGCAAAACAGAACTTATACAGGGCGACATCACCAACCTGGAAGTAGATGCCATTGTCAATGCCGCCAACAAATCACTTCTGGGAGGTGGAGGAGTAGACGGCGCCATACACCGAGCAGCAGGCCCGGAGCTCCTGGAAGAATGCAAAACACTGAATGGCTGTGAGACTGGTCGGGCAAAGGTGACCAAAGGCTACAAACTGCCGTCCAAATATGTGATCCATACGGTGGGGCCGGTTTGGAACGGAGGTAAATCCAACGAAGATGAACTCCTGGCAAAGTGTTACCGCAACAGCCTGAAGCTGGCTTCTAAACACGGGATATCCACCATTGCCTTTCCCAACATCAGCACGGGAGTATATCATTTCCCGAAGGAACAGGCAGCCGACATCGCCATCACTACGGTAAGCGACTACATCAGGGAGGATAAGTCCATTGAAAAATTATATTTTGTATGCTTCGACAGTGAAAACTACCAAATATACCAGAAGAAGCTGAAAGAAGAAGGACTGATTGACTAAAAGCGAAATCATGTCCCAATACGTAACTGAATTATGCTTTAAACAAAAGCAGCATTCAGTTGTATTTTACTTTAGAGTTTAAATGAAGTATTTTATCCTGTGTCATTATTCTTACAGACAGCTAAAGCTGTTATAAGAAAAATTCTGGTTATATGGGGTTATAAATAATTTCAAAAATGAGATTACCAAGGAACAAGCTGGATGCAATCGAAGCTTCGGTCACACGTTGGTCATCAGCCAACGGAATACGTATATTAAGAATAAGTATCGGGGTCATTTTTTTGTGGTATGGTGCGCTCAAACTTTTTGAAGGCATGAGCCCTGCCGAGGATCTTGCTGTTAATACCATTGAAATAATCACCTTCCACCTTTTATCCCCGAAAACCATCATTTACATTCTGGCAATATGGGAAGTTATTATTGGTGTGGGGTTGCTTCTGAATATTTATTTAAGAATCACTTTACTGCTGTTGTTTTTGCAAATGCTGGGGACTTTCACCCCCTTGTTTTTCTTCACGGAAGAAACATTCAGAAATTTCCCCTATGCCTTAACACTGGAAGGCCAATACATCATTAAAAACATTGTCATCATAAGCGCGGGTATTGTACTAATGTCCACTTTAAGAAGAGGAAAACACGCAAAACCCTAAATCCGATAACTTTTTTGTTCTCCATGTCTCTCATTGCCTGTCTTGCAGGTAATTTTCAACAGCTTCAAAAACTGCCTTTTCAGCCTAATAAAAGGACGAGTTTTCACAAATGATGTACCCATTTGCTTTTCCGTTGGTTATAAAGATAAGTCCTGTCTTTCGGACAGGATAGCAATAGGCATTGCTAAGCAGGCCGTAGGCAAAGCCGGAATGGCCATACATGGTATCACTGCCCCGCAGGATAACATCCTGATCGGGCATGCCGGTGATCCGGTGTATTCCCAGACCCCAGCTCCGGAACAGGCCGTGATAATTATCTCCGTTGCTGCCGTTGTAACGCCATCCCTCCCTGAACATCTGCTTAACTGTGTTTTTCTTCAATATTTGTTTGCCTTGCCAGGTACCATGATTGATCAGCATGAAAAGGAACTTTGAAAGGCTCGGCTTAGATTTGTATTGACAAATGATTTTTAAACCAAAAAATTTTACGATTATGAAAAAGAGGGTTAAATTGATACCAGCAAGAATAACTTTCTTAGCCCGAATTATTCACAAATAATTCTGACGCTATTGAAAAACCTGGGTTTTTGCTTCAATAAATTTCGCAAAAACCCGGTTTTTCTAATGCGGGGTAACCTGGATCCTTCCCACAATCCATCCCGCATTCATAAACTTCACTTCGTTTGTTTATGAATTATCCAGGTTAGATGATGTAAAGGTTTCAGGTTGTTATCCCAACAAACTTTTTCAGCGTGTCAACGAAATGGCTTCTTATACGGATACCCTACAGGGAGATGGTTCCGCTCTGAAAAAGGAATTCATCAAAAACGCCGTTTATGAAAAGCTCCGAACCTTTGCCGACACCTGCTCCCACCCCATCGTTTCTCTGTATGCCCTGTACCAAAGCAAATACGAATCCAACTATTTCGAAATCCCACTCATACGTGTATGGTGCTTTCAGAATTTCTGAAAATCCTC
>JBKGZA010000161.1:0-7494 GCA_046545815.1 Bacteroidales bacterium | reverse complement strand
ATGAAAGAGTTGTTTTTAACGCTTGCACAGGAAGAATCGAAGCACAAACTCCGGTTTGAATTGGAATATGATGATTATGTTTTGAGAGAAAACTAACGTTAAATTCTATATAAGCTCGATAACCGTTGTACCGGCACGCGGTTTTTTATTCTTTTACAAACGATTTTTTTATTTTGAATTGAGCTTTATTACATTTGTATGGCAATTAAAAATTTGACAATAGCGGTGAGCGCATTCAGATTATATGCATTGGTGGTAACGTTTGTGTTTTTTTCTTCTCTTTCTGGCATTGCCCAGGAGGAAAAGGTTAAAGTAGAGCGTTCAGAGGATAAGGTTATTATTGACGGAGACGTATTTTATGTGCATCGCGTAAAGAGGGGGCAAACGCTATATTCAATCAGCAAGACCTATAATGTAACTCAGAAGGAGATAGCGAGGGAAAATCCCGATATCTTAATGGGATTGCAACCCGGACAGGCGCTTAAGATACCTTTTGCTCCCGAAGAGGAGCAAGCAACCGAGACGGAGGATACTGCCCGGTATTATTATCATGAAGTAGAAGATGGGGAAACATTGTTTTCCCTTTCGCGCAGGTATCAGGTTTCTCAGGAAGCAATTAAAAAATACAACCCTGTATTGTTGGAAGAAGAGCTGAAGGCGAGGCAGATTGTCAAAATTCCCAAGAAACAGGTAAAGTTGGCGGAAGGCGATACAACACGGGCTAAAAAAGAATCAAGGGAAGGTTTTATTTTACATGAAGTAAAGAAAAAGGAAACCCTCTATTCACTCTCCAAGCAATATGGCGTAGAAATCAATGATATTATCCAGGCCAATGAGAAACTGCAGGATGAGGAATTACAACATGGTTCTGAAATCAAGATTCCGAAGGAAGGAAAACAGGAAGAGGAAGAACCCGGTGTATTGACACGAAGAGACGATCGAATGCCCTACGATACCATGTCATCCGATTACGAAACCCTCAGTGAATATGCCCCCACATGCGATTCTTCAGATTACTTCCAGGAAAATGTCATCCGCGTAGGCGTGTTTCTACCCTTTTTTCTGGAGAAGAATGCGGAAGAATTCTATATTGACAGTTCCAAAACGAATGATGATGGTGAAAAAATCTATAAAAAAGTAGAGAGAGATTCCCACTATATTTATCCCCGTTCCCGTAATTTCATCAGATTTTATGAAGGTATGCTTGTGGCCCTTGATTCTCTGGCAAGTGAAGGAGTGTCTGTGAGGCTGAAGGTTTTTGATACAGCAAACGACCCCGATAAAGTTGAGAAGATTCTGTCGGATCGCTCGGTGAAAGATCTGGATTTGATCGTTGGTCCGGTCTACCAGGAGTGTTTTTCAATTATGGCGGATTTTGCCAGGGAGAATCAGATTCATATCATTTCGCCTTTTTCCAGGGAAAATAAATTTTTAGCGGATAATCCCTATTTGATTCAGATATACCCATCCAGGGAAGCTCAGTTAAGCCAGTTTACCTCTTATATTGGAGATTTTAGCAATAGTAATATGATTATGGTGCATTCCGGTGACAGCCTTTATTATCCCCAGGTAAGAAGTTTTAAAAATAAACTTTTTAACCGGATGTCGCAGGATACTGCTTTCGGAGATGTACGGTTCAAGGAGGTGGCATTCAGAGACAGCATTTTTTACCTGGAACAGGCCATGAATAAGGGAGAAGAAAATGTTGTTATTGTCCCCTCCGATGATGAAGCTTTTGTTACGGATGCGGTAACAAACCTGAATACACTTGCCAAGAAGGGTTATAATATGCGGGTTTTTGGATATTCCAACTGGCAGGATTTTGAGAATATCGAACTGGAATATTTTCACAACATTAATTTAACCCTGTTTACTTCATTTCATATTGATTATCAGGCTGAGTCCATCAAGTCTGTAATCAGGGATTACCGTGAAATGTTCAATTCAGAACCCGGGTCTTATGCTTTTCATGGGTTTGATATAAGTTATTATTTTGTGAATGCAATGTATCGCTTTGGGAGGAATTTTGAAAGATGTATCCCTTATTATGACATTCCCTTATGTCACTCCAGTTATAAATTTTACAGACCCGGCCGGAAAAGCGGTCTGGAAAACATTTCCCTTTACCTTTTACGGTATAAGGAAGGCCTTACCATTGAAACCATTGATCTCAATATACCTGTAAGTTCTGTATTGACAAGTCAATGATTGGTGTTTTATTTGCTGGCCTGATGTTTAGAAGCTTTTATGCCATAAAAACAGGCCACTGGTTTGGTGAATTTATAAGAATGCATTATATTTAAAGTTTGTAAAACAAAAATAGGAAAGGAGTAAAAATGTCAAACTATCATGAACCTGTAAATGAATTAAGTGAAGAAGCCCGAAATTTTACCAGGGCTTTAAACAGCCTGAAAGAAGAAATAGAGGCTGTTGATTGGTACCATCAAAGGGTGGTAGTGAGTAAGGATCAGGATTTGAAAGATATCATGGCCCATAACCGGGACGAAGAGATTGAACATGCCTGTATGGCTCTTGAGTGGTTAAGGAGAAATATGCCGGGCTGGGATGCAGAACTGAGGAATTGGCTGTTCAAGGAGGGCGATATTGTTGATGAAGAACATGACGGAGAACATGGAGGATCAAATGAGATGCAGAATAATGATTTAGGTATCGGTAAATTAAAATAAAAGGAGGAGATATGGACATATTGAGAAAGTCATTAGCCCCTATTACAGAGGTGGCTTGGGAAGAAATCAATGACCAGGCGAGGGTGGTTTTTCAGAATGTACTTACAGCCCGAAGATTTGCCGATGTTGAAGGCCCCAAAGGATTTGCCTATGGAGGGGTGAGCCTGGGCAGGCTTAATGTTGATAGCAATCAGAAGGAAGATGCTGTTAAGTATGGCATTAACCGTCTGCAACCATTGATGGAAACCCGGAAATCATTCAAATTGAATATCTGGGAACTCGATAACGTAGTCAGAGGAGCCGCAGATGTTGATCTGGAAGCAATGGAAAAAGCAGCAAAAGAAATGGGTCAGTTTGAAGAAAGGGCCATTTATCTTGGTTTTGAGAAGGCTTGTATTCAGGGATTGAAGGAAGTTTCAGATCATGATGTGCGGTCATTTCCCCAGGATGGAAAGGAAATATTGAAAACGCTTGCTAATTCCATCAGTGCAATGAGGGGCTCTTTTGTCGAGGGTCCTTATCATCTGGTACTGGGGACCGATAAATGGCAGAATCTCCACATTCACACAGGTGGATATCCCTTGAAACGTCAGGTGGAAGACCTTATCGGCGGGGAAATTATTCTGAATCCCAATGTTGAGGAAGGTTTTCTTGTTTCCGGACGTGGTGGTGATTTCCAGTTAATCCTGGGACAGGATATTGCAATAGGGTATGAATCCCATAACGAGAAGGAGGTACAGTTGTACTTTACCGAGTCCTTTACTTTCAGAACACTGGAACCGGCAGCAGTGATTGTGTTTGAGTAGTGGGGTCATTATCCGGTAATCTTTTGGGGTGTAGGGAGACAGAAAGGAGGTTTGCTTTTTTCGTTCCATTTACACCCCCCCTCTTTTTAGGCTGTATTATTGCTAACCAGGTTTTCAATGGTTCCGGAATCATCCGGGTGGGATCGACAGGTGAGTTTTTTAGAGAGATTTTAAATAACGATAATATTTTTTAAAGCCCTTACTACCAGAACATTTATAGCTGTGAAATGTTTGTTTGCACGGAAATACGTTCCAAACAAACATGATTTTTATCATTTCTTTATTTTAGCAACCATTCTAATTTTAAAGGCAATCAAAATGCAAATTAACAAAATAATTTCGTTATATAAATAACAGTGTTAACAAAATAACAATAACAATAATCAAAAATTATGGATATGCCTGAAATTAAAGAATTAGTTAAAGATTTAGCAAACCAGCATGGAAGAAACCGTGAAAGTTTGCTTCCTATTTTACAGGGAATAGTCAAAGAGGAGCGACATGTTTCAGAAAAAGCCATGGTGGAAGTAGCCAGAGAACTGGATATGTCGGCTGCGTTGGTTTATGGTACGGCCACTTTCTATTCTTTTCTGGACATTGAACCCAGAGGGAAATATGTAATTCGGTTATGCCGCACCATAACATGCGATATGAAAGGGAAAAAGGAGATTATGGATACCCTTAGGGAGCTGTTAAAGATTAACATCGGAGAAACTACCAAAGATAATCGTTTTACTTTACTTGAAACCAATTGTTTGGGGTGGTGTCACAAAGGCCCTGCCATGCTTATCAATGAAGAAGCATACACCGAGCTTACTCCTGACAGGGTAAGCGAGATTATTGAGGAGTATATGAGGCAAGAAATTTAATAACCAATAATAAAAATATATCCGTTATGCAAGATACAACAAGAAAACTTAAAAGGGTTGACTTAATATTCACCGAGGATTGCAGCTACAGAGATGTGCTTGAGCAGACCCTTAAAAAACCAAAAGAAGAAATTATACAGGAAATGCTTGATTCCGGCTTAAGAGGCCGGGGGGGTGCCGGATTTCCCACGGGATTGAAGTGGAAATTTACAGCGCAGGAGAAAAGCGATGAAAAATTCGTCATCTGTAATGCTGATGAGGGTGAACCCGGTACATTTAAAGACCGTGAAATACTTTTACGGGTACCATATAAAGTTTTTGGCGGAATGGCGGTTTGTGCTTACGCCATTGGTGCTAAAGAAGGATATATGTACCTGAGGGCTGAGTATGAATTCCTTAAAGATGATATTCAAAAGAAAATTAATGAATTTCATAAAACACTGGATGAACTTGGATTGGATTTCAGGATCAAACTGCTTCTCGGCAGTGGAGCCTATATTTGTGGCGAGGAAAGCGCCTTGTTTGAGTCTATGGAGGGTAAGCGGGGAGAACCCAGAAACAAACCTCCTTATCCAACACAAAAAGGTTTTAGAGATAAACCTACTGTCATTAACAATGTGGAAAGTCTGGTTTATTCCTTGATGATCTGCAGTATCGGAGCCCAGAAATTCCAGGAGTTGGGCACTGCTGATTCAAGGGGATCAAAAGTGTTTTCTATTTCCGGAGATACACCTATTCCCGGAATCTACGAACTGGAACTGGGTATGTCCCTGGCTGAATTTGTTGAAGAATTTGGTGATGGCGATACAAAATCTGTACAAGTTGGTGGTGCTGCCGGTTTTTGTGTGCCCAGAAAAAAATTCAATGATACCATCATTGGTTTTGAAGGAGTGCCTACCGGCGGTTCTATGATGCTTTTCAACAGTTCGCGATCCATGTATAACGTGTTGCGTAACTATGTTGAGTTCTTCCGTGAAGAATCCTGCGGTCAATGCACCCCTTGCAGGGTGGGTTGCCAGCAGTTGCTGAAAGGAATTGAAGAAGTCAAAAGAGGAACTCAGCCCACTACATACTTACAAACTTTACTGAGGTTGACTGAAGTGATGAAAATGACTGCAAAATGCGGACTGGGCCAGTCCGTGGCCAATTCATTCTCATCCATTGTGGACAACTTCAAAGAAGAGATGATTTATTAATGTTTTGTTGAATAAAAATAAAAATATGATATAATGGCTGAAAAGGTAAATTTAAAAATAGATGGAATAGATGTAAGTATTGAGAAAGGTCTTACTGTTCTTGATGCTGCAAGAAAACTGGGATTACATATACCCACACTTTGCTATCATGAGGACTTGTGTGTTGCAGGTAACTGCCGTGTTTGCATGGTGGAACGAGAAGGAGCAGATAATCTGATTCCTTCCTGTGCCACACCCGCTGAAGAAGGGATGGAAATTTATACCAATACGCTCAAAGTACGCAGGGCCAGAAGATATATTGTTGACCTTTTACTTACAGAACACAGGGAAGATTGCACCAAGTGTTATAAAAACGGTAACTGTGAATTGCAATCTCTGGCCAGCGATACCATTATTAGTGGAGAATATCTCTTTACCGATCTGGTGCCGGACAAGAATTTTACCATCGATCAATATTCTCCTTCCATCATCAAGGACGATGGTAAATGTGTACGTTGTCAGCGATGTGTTAGAACATGTACGGAATTACAGCACGTCAGTGCTCTCGGAGTTGCTTACAGGGGGAGTGAAATGAAGATTTCCACTTTCTTTGAGAACCCTATGATAGACGTGGTATGTACCAATTGTGGTCAGTGTGTAAACCGTTGCCCAACCGGTGCGTTGGTTGAACGCAACTATATTGACCAGGTTTTTGATGCCATTTACGACGATGACAAGCATGTTATAGTACAAACCGCACCCGCTGTTCGTGTGGCGTTGGGTGAAGAACTGGGTTTTGATGTCGGAACGCGTGTGACGGGCAGAATGGTTACCGCCCTGAAACGCATCGGTTTTGATTCCGTGCTGGATACCGACTGGTCTGCCGACCTTACCATTATGGAAGAAGGAACCGAATTGCTTACACGGCTTAAGAAAGCCCTTGTAGATAAAGATACTGAAGTGAAGTTGCCTATGACCACTTCCTGTTCACCCGGATGGATTAAGTTTATTGAGCATACATACCCGGAATACCTGGATAATGTCTCCACTTGTAAATCACCTCAGCAAATGTTCGGTGCATTGGCCAAAACCTATTATGCCCAGAAGAAGAATCTGGATCCGGATAAGATTGTTTCTGTGTCTGTTATGCCTTGCACAGCTAAGAAATATGAAGCTGACCGTCCGGAAATGAGAGACAGTGGACATAAGGATGTTGATTATGTGCTGACCACACGCGAAGTGGCTATGATGATTCGTCAGGCAGGTATTAATTTCCTTGATCTTCCTGATTCAAAATATGACAGCATTATGGGAGAATCATCAGGTGCAGGAGTTATATTCGGAGCCACCGGCGGCGTTATGGAAGCAGCATTGCGTACAGCTTATGAAATCGTTACCGGAAAGGAAGTGCCTTTTAATAATCTGAACATCACACCAGTCCGTGGTATGGAAGGGGTTCGTGAAGCTTCTATAGTCATTGAAGGAGCGAAAGATGAGTGGAAATTTCTTGAGGGTGCTGAGTTAAAAACCGTCGTAGCCCATGGGCTCACCAATGCGGAGATGGTGATGCAAAAGGTGAAAGATGGTAAAGCCGACTGGCATTTTATTGAGATCATGGCATGTCCTGGTGGATGTCTTGGGGGTGGTGGCCAGCCTATACCAACTACACAGGAAATCAGACAGAAACGTGCTGAAGCCATCTATGAAGAAGATTCAAATATGTCGATCAGAAAGTCCCATGAAAATCCCGAAATTCAGGCAATCTATAAAGAATTTCTGGGTGAACCGGTGGGACATAAATCCCATGAACTGTTGCATACACATTATAAGCCGCGCCATCGTTATTAATGGTAAAACGGAAAATGCAAAAAAAGAAAGGATAGCTCAGAAAAGCTATCCTTTCTTTTTGTGTGCCGTGCATGGCCAATAACTCGACGGTGAAAGTCCGTTATGGGGG
>JBKGZA010000160.1:0-7527 GCA_046545815.1 Bacteroidales bacterium | reverse complement strand
CTCCCTCATTCACACTTTCCCGCTATGGAGCGGATCATTTCCTCTCCTTTCAGATATTTGTTGGCCAGTTCCTGAATGTCTTCCGGTGTGATCTGATTTATGGTGTCCACCATCTGCTGATAGTAATCCTCCTTCAGCCGAAGCTCCATCAGGTTGAGGTAAGCGGCTGAAGTTGGCAGGGGGCCGTCAAAAGCCCGAAGCAGTTGGCCCAGCATATAATTTTTCACCACATCCATTTCTTCCCGGCTGACTTTTTCGTATCTCAACTTCTTCATTTCTTCGTATATGGCAGAAATTGCCTTCCGGCAAACGTTTGCTCCCACCTCAGAAACAATTACAAAATAACCTTCATTGACCAAAGATACCAGCAAGGACTGGATTCCGTAAGTATAGCCCTTCTTTTCCCTTACTGTCTTCATCAAACGTGATCCGAAATAACCTCCCAGTATGGTGTTTAAAACCTGTATACCCGGAAAGTCGGGGTGATGCTTTCCAAAGATGATCTTCCCTATACGTATCGCCGACTGTACGGCATCTTCCCTGGGAGTATATATTTCTTTTTTGCTGGTGGTGAAGGGCATATAATCGGGTGCATGGGTTTTTCCTTCTTTTTTCCATTGAGAAGTGCCTAAGAATTCATCGATTTTTTGATTTACGGATTCATCGATCTTTCCGGTTAACAAGATTTCACAATTGTTTGTTGTATAGTAATTTTTATGGAATTCCACAAGGTCTTCCCGTGTAACATTATCATGATCTTCCAGGTGCAATATCTTACCATAGGGATGGTGGTTACCAAATAATCCTTTGTTGAATTTGACCTTTGACAAATGTTTCACTCTTGCACGTTCAAGCAAAAACTCCTGTTTTTTGTTTTTGATGTAAGTTTTCAGCTCATTCTCCGGGTACGTGGGATTGATCAGTATATCTGAAAGGATTTCCAGGGTTTCGCGCAGGTACTTCTTCAGCGTGAGCAGAGAAACGGTGGCCACATCTTTATTGGCATTTGTTTTAAGGAGAGCTCCGTAGTGATCCATTTTTTCTGCGATCTCTTCCGAAGTATAGTTTTTTGAACCTTCAGGAAGCATTTCGTTTGAGGCTTTTGCCACAAGCGGTTTGGGCTGAAACCAATTGCCTGCCCGAAACAGCATATCTATCTTGACAATTTCTTCCGTCCCAGAGCCTATTGAATATACTGGTATATTGTTGGATAATCTGAAATGTTTTGCCGATGGGATGTGTAGGGTGTCAATCGGTTGAATGTGTGGCTGCCTGGTTCTTTCTGTACTTTGCATATTCATGATTTTTTTGCGTGATAGTAAAGTGTGGTGGTATTTTTTTCATCAAGCAAGTAACTACTCACCCGTTGTATATCGTCAACTGTAACTTTTTGATAGTTTTCTATTTCCTGGTTGATTTTTTCGGCATTCCCAAGCAATTCATAAAATGCCAGGTTCATTGCTTTGTGGAGGGCACTGGTTTTCCTGAAAGTATCCATTGATTCTACCTTATTCTTTACTTTTTGCAGTTCTTCTTCCGTTACTCTGGTTCCCTTTAATTCATTCAGCGCTTTATTAAGTTCCTCCTCAGCAGTGGTCATATCTACCTGTTCGGAAAGGCTGCCTGTAATAAGCAGCAGGCCTTCATCAACATCTCCTGTGATAAAGGCATCGATGGTGCCGAATATTTGTTTCTTTTTAACCAGTTTTTGGTATAACCGGGATGAATTTCCGTTTCCCAGAATATCCGAGATCAGATCAGTAGGGTAGAAGTCGGGATGGTTTTTTGAGTGCATATGAAAGGCCTTATAGAGCACACTATGGGGAACCTTCCTTTCTACTTCCTGCTTACGGTGTTCTTCCTGTTTAGGCTCTGGCGGTATCTTCTTTTCTTTTATATCCCGTTGGGGAACATCTCCAAACCACTTTTCTGCCAACCCTTTGACCTCATCCGGGTCGATGTTGCCTACAACCGATAAAATGGCATTGTTGGGGGCATAGTGATGGTAATAAAAATCTTTTACTTCCTCCATCGTGGCGTTTTTGATGTGGGAGGGATCTTTCCCTATCGTTGACCATTGATAGGGATGCACCTTGTATGCCATTGGCCTGAGCAGGAAAAAGACATCGCCGTATGGTTGGTTCAGGTAACGCTGATTGAATTCCTCAATGACCACATTTTTCTGTATCTCCAGTTTTTCTTCAGTGAGCTTAAGTTCCAGCATTCTGTCGGATTCCAGCCAAAATGCGGTTTCAATATTTTGCACCGGAAGGGTCAGATAATAATTGGTGATGTCATTGGAAGTAAAGGCATTGTTTTCTCCGCCGGCTTTCTGGAGTGGCGTATCGTAGGAGGGAATGTTAACCGATCCTTCGAACATCAGATGTTCGAATAAATGTGCAAAACCTGTCCTGTCCGGCTCCTCGTGTTTTGAGCCTACATTATAAAGCAGATTTACCGTAGCAATGGGAGTGGATTCATCTCTGTGGACAATAATCGTCAGTCCGTTATCCAGTATATACTTGTTGAAATCGACCATATATATTCAATTTTGATGCTTTAGGCGCTTACCGGTCAAATTCTTGTTTTTTTTTGGCAAAAATTGGCCGGTAAGGACACAAACAACTGTTCAAATTTACAACAAAACACCTGGTTTTTCATTTTGTTTTTATAATATTCGCCTTAAAAGTAGAGTATATAATTGGTTTGAGAGATTGGAGCAAATGTATCAGGTTGCAATCGGATTGAAATGTACCTCCAAGTAAAAGTAGAGGCTTATTGGTTGATGGAATAAAAAAATCATTTTCATACAGAATAAGATTAAAAGGAAATATTATTTTTGTGTCCGTTATGAAAAGACCGACAAGACTCAGCAAATTTCTGGTTTGGAGAAGAAAGCATCTAAGCGACAGTCAATTTGTCCTGATTCTTAGTGTAATTGTCGGGGTTACTTCGGGTTTTGCTGCTGTGATCATCAAGAATGCCGTAGAACTTATAAGGACACTTGTCACCAGTGGATTTGTCGAGCAATACCACAATTATCTTTATGTAGTGCTACCTGCTATCGGGATTTTGGTGGCTGTTCTGTTCATGCATTTCATTCTCAGACGAAACGTCGGGCATGGGATTCCCATTACTCTGGCGGCTATATCAAAGAGCGGTGGACGTGTCAAACCCCATAATATGTACTCGTCTGTTATAACCAGTGCGTTGACCGTAGGTTTTGGCGGCTCTGTCGGTTTGGAGGGTCCTACTGTAGCTACAGGCGCTGCCTGGGGTTCAAACATCGGAAGATCGTTCAGGCTGAACTATAAACAGGTGACTCTGCTTTTGGCCTGTGCCAGTGCAGGTGCCATGTCGGCTATTTTTAAAGCTCCCATAGCCGGCATTGTATTTGTCCTGGAAGTTCTGATGCTGGATCTGACCATGTCTTCCCTGATTCCACTTCTTTTGGCATCACTCACCGGAGCGCTTACCTCGTTTCTTTTTTTGGGTATGAACGTCCTGGTACCTGCTGAGATTACTGAAGAGTTTGTCATCAGTGAAGTACCGTTTTATTTCATTCTCGGGGTTTTCACCGGTTTGGTGTCGGTCTATTTCACCCGTTTGTATAAAGGTGTTGAACAGGCCTTTGACCGTATCAAAAACCGCTATACAAGATGGTTGGTCGGCAGTGTTGCTTTGGGGGTGATCATCTTTTTCTTTCCTGCTTTATACGGAGAAGGGTATGAATCTATCAATGCCTCTCTGGATGGGAATTTTGATTATCTTTTTGAGAAAAGCCTTTTTTACGGCTTGAGAGATAACATTTATGTGGTATTTCTGTTTTTTGTCCTCATCATTTTGCTGAAAGTTATTGCCACTTCCATTACTTTTGGCAGTGGCGGGGTAGGAGGTATATTTGCTCCGACCCTCTTTACGGGGGTTAACAGTGGATTGTTTTTTGCCAAAGTATTCAATTTTTTCGGTATAGATTATCTACCCAACAGTCACTTTGCCCTGGCCGGGATGGGCGGTTTGATAGCCGGTGTTTTGCATGCTCCGTTAACCGGTATGTTTCTTATTGCTGAAATCACCGGTGGTTATGCCCTGATATTCCCCCTTATGATCACTGCTACCATCTCATATGCTATCGCGAAGATATTTGAACGTTACTCGGTATATACCTATCAATTGGGCCGTCGCGGTGAACTTTTTACCCATGATAAAGACAAGATGGTACTCACCATATTGAAAGTCCGTAATCTGATCGAAACGAATTTTAAACCCATTAATGAGACTGCTAAGCTGGGAGATCTGGTAAAAGTAATTGCACAGTCGGAACGAAATATTGTTCCCGTGCTTGATGATGAAGAAAACCTGAAGGGCATTGTATTCCTCAATGACATCCGGCACATCATGTTCGACCGCGATAAATACGATCATGTTTACGTACGGGAACTTATGTACATGCCCGGAACAATCGTGCACCCTGATGAATCAATGGAAGAGGTGGCTAAAAAATTCCAGAACACCAAACATTATAATCTCCCTGTGCTGGAAAACGGCAAATATCTGGGATTTGTATCCCGGGCCAATGTCTTTTCAGCCTACCGGCATTTACTCAGAAGCTTCTCGGAAGAGTGATGCGGATCAAAGTATTTTGTGAAAAGGGTGACAAACCAATCATTTTAAAGGGCCGGCAGGAAACAAGCGGCCGGATTAAGAACCCCGAATGGGCAAGAGATATGAGGTTCTGTTTTCATTTTGTTTTCAGATTTTGTAGATTTGAGAGATAAAGCAGTTGGATGTGCTCAACAATTCATAATCTGATGTATCCTTTAATCAATATACCATGGCTGATCTTTCAAGAAGAACATTCCTCAAAAATCTTGCTGCCGGTTCAACCGGCTTGATTGCTGCGGGCAGCGGAATTTCCTTCACAAGGGGTAAAAGCGATTTTTCAGTACAAGTGCTTAATCCCGCTAACCGGGTTCCGTTGAGTTTCATCATCGACGATTCCACCGCCCTGGTGAATATGGCTTATTATGGGATACCGCAGTTTAAAGAGGTGTTTCCCGATCGTTATATGCAGGACTGGAAAAAGCTTCCTCCTGAAATTCCCGATGATTTTGTCAAAGAATTCGGAGAATGGTGCCGGAGTAATGGCGTGAAGGGAAAATACAGCATGGTGCCTTATCCTGCATGCACCGGATGGCTGCATCGCTTCATTCCCGGATGGTCGTCAGGGGAGTTAAAGCGTAGCCTTAGGCTGGTGCGGGATTTCATGATGCCCGACTGGGACATCCATCCGGAGATGATCAGCCATACCCGCGTAATCAATACACGGACCGGTATGCCTTACCCCCATGCAATACCTGAATATATGGAAAACTGGGAGTGGAGCCAGGATAAAAGCGCTGGGGTACTGGCTGAATATATCGGCTATGCGCTGGATATATTAAAAAAGGTAGATCTTCAATGCCAGGGCGTCACCACTCCCGGTGGCTTCGGGAGTAGCAACATGGATAACCTGGCCATGGGAACTCTGGAAGCTTGCCGTGATGTATTTCAAACGGAGATTCCCCATTTCTTCAGAGATTTGCGGACTGACCCCGAACAAAGCGTGGAACCGGAATTGTTTCATGTATCCGGCGTTGATACAGATGATCCTCGCTGCAGCGTCAGCATCATCGGGTGTACCGGCGACTGGTTTGGAGGCTGGGATGGCCTGAATCCCGGTAATGCTGACCGGTTTATTACGGCGGACATGAAAAGCGGAAGAATGGTGGACGTCATTGAATCCGGGCAGCCTGCCATCATGGTCTGCCACTGGCCCGGTATCTATTATAACGGCACCAAATTGGGCTTCAATATATTTAAGACCGTGGTCCAACGATTGCATCAGAAATACAATCACCTGATCTGGATGAAGAATAGTGAAATTGCCCGGTATTGGGCCTGTAAGAAGCTGACCCGTTTTCAGCCCTCGGAAACCGGCGTTCAAATTAAAACACCCTTTTCCACCAGCCGTTTTACGATTAAGATTAACAAACAGGTTGATGGCGCACGACTGGCACATTCAGACGGGAAAACCTCTTTCTCACGCGTGGATAATCCTTTGCAGCTTTCGGACAACACATTTTATACAAAGCGGGATGAAAGTATGTTTTGCTTCAGGTTACCAAAAGGGAAAAGTAAGTTGGTTTTGGGTTGATAACTATAATAGATTCATGAGAATATGGAATAAATAATTATAAGCATCAATTCACTAGCCCATATACAATGGAATTTCTAATTTCTAACCTGGATTATTCATAAACAAACGAAGTGAAGTTTATGAATGCGGGATGGATTGTGGGAAGGATCCAGGTTACCCCGCATTAGAAAAACCGGGTTTTTGCGAAATTTATTGAAGCAAAAAGCCAGGTTTTTCAATAGCGTCAGAATTATTTGTGAATAATTCGGGCTAAATCCACATTAGCAAGCAAAATTTAAAAATGCAAGAAAATTAAAACTAATGTACTATGAATACTGTAATAATCTTTATTTACCTAATTTCTTCATCATTGCTGTTTCAGCAGGACAAGCCGGTTTATGAATGCCACAAAACCGGTGAGGAAATTACGATCGACGGGAAGATCGATGAGGTCGCCTGGGAGGAGGCGCCAGTAGCCCGCTTTGTGGCTCAGGACGGTTCGGAGCCTCGACTAAAAACCCGTTTCCGGTGGCTGTGGGACGATGAATATTTGTATGGCGCCTTTCATGTGGAGGATGATCATCTGTGGGCAACCATGACCGAAAGGGATGCTTATCTGTGGAAGGAGAACGTGGTAGAGTTTTTCATCAATGCCGACGGTTGTTCCAAGTCGTATATTGAGATTGAGATCAACCCCCAGAATACGATCCTGGACTTGTTTGTGTTGAACAAATACAATGCCCGCAAGGATATCAAACAACTATGGAACTGGGATGCCGAAGGCCTCAAAAGTGCCGTTCAGTTGCAAGGTACACTGAATGATCCTTCGGATACGGATGAAGGCTGGACCTTTGAGATTGCCATTCCCTTCGATGAGGTGTATACTGCGCCCAACCATCCACCGAAAGACGGCGATCGCTGGTATGTCGATTTCTGTCGATCTGAAGGGGAAGAGAAAAAGACCCGGGAAGCATCTTCATGGTCGCCCCCGGCATTTCATAATCCGCTATCTTATGGGCAGATGGTGTTCAGGGAGTAAAAGTTTGAGGGTTTGAAAGGAGTTGACAAAGGGCAGAGGGCAATTGGCGGATAAATGAAATAGGCATTAGTTGTCATTTATTGTCATTAAGTCATTGTTTGTATTCGCAGATTAGCCGGAGACTCGATCTCATTCCGGCGATAGCGGTAGCGAAGAGCCGGACTCTTTGCCTTTGAAAGTTTATTGATCGTTATTTATGGACGTTGCTTGTATCAGCAATATATTAGTCGTAGCGACGAAATTATGGTACCACTTTATATATCCGTCTGTCCGAGAGTTTCGTGCATGCATGCGGGGCGATTTCTCCGCA
>JBKGZA010000159.1:0-7603 GCA_046545815.1 Bacteroidales bacterium | reverse complement strand
TGTTAATAGCCATTGTCTCTACATTTTTGGGGCTTTTTATCGCCGTATCGGTGAGCGAGGTTTTCGAGGCCCAGACCTTCTCCAACTTCTTCCGGTTTCCCATGATCTTTCTCTGCGGTTTGTTCTTTCCTGTTCTTTCCCTGCCGGTGATCTTGCAGCCTCTCTCATTTGCACTGCCCCTGACCTACGGGGTGGATATCCTGCACGGGGCCATACACGAGCAGCATATCCTGCCCCTCTGGCTGGACTTTCTGATCATCGCCGCCTTTGGGTTTGCCTTGTTTTCTATTAGCCTGAAAAATATTCACAGAAAATGGATATTGTAAAGTATAAGGAAAATTAATCGTGGCGGTCTTTTGATTCCTTTAGTTCCAGTCGCAATTTTTTCCGTATGTTCAGCAGATTATCGAATTTGGGAATAACATACCAAAGGCTGTCAATTTCAACATTTTTTCCTTCCATAGAGAGCTTTTCAAAATTATCCGGCGAGCAGGAAGTAAGATGAGGTGCTTCCTTTTTCATTGAATCCATTGGAATATTATGTCGTATGTTTTGTTTTACGATGTTTATATACCGGTTGAGATGGATAAAAGTTTTTATATTAATGGCTTGATGCATGGTCGTATCTATAACCTGCTGCAGGCGGCTCATCCGCCCGAAATCTCCCTCGCTGTCATTTCGGAAACGTATATAAAAAAGGGTGGTGTTACCATCCAAACGTTGTTTTCCTTCATCTATAACCTCCATTCTTTCAGCATTTTCCTTTTTAACATCTATTGTTACTCCACCCATCATATCTATGAAATCAGCAAAAGCTTTTTCACTGAAGGCAATGTAGTAGTCCACAGGAAACTTCAGAAGATCTTCTATCAAGGTGATGGATACTTCAGGTCCATAAGCATATACATCGGTTAACTTTGCATAGTCCTCCTTTTGTAGATGGACCCTTGTATCCCGAGGAATGGATAATGCAGTAATTTTCCCGGTATTCGTATTAAACAGGAGCAGCAAAATAGCGTCAGATCGTCCCGGATCGTCTATGTTCTCAGCATCATCCAGGCCCCGTTGCTCGATTCCCAGCAAAAGAACAGATATTAGTTTATCACCTGTATTGGGAATACGATCATTCCGTTGCTTTAATTCCGTATCACGATAAGTTTCTTCAATTGTATTGGTTATTTTATAACCCAGATATGCCACATAAATGATTATACCCAATATTATGAATATCATGGAAAGCAGTATAATTTTTCTAATTTTCATGGTTTGTATTTATGGCAATCCCCGAAATGATAGGGATATTCCTGTTTCAGTAATTTTTAACAGACCAATAACTGTTTTTATTGTGTAAATTTCGCATTTTTTCATACACGACATGCAACTTGTACCATTTTTAATTGATTTTATCGGTAGGAAGGCAGCCAAATTTTTTATTTTCGGATTTTAGAAAATATATTCCCATCATAGAAAATAAGGTTTCTTCCGGTGAGATATAACCTTAACCATTTGGATTACGTTATAAGAAGAAAAAAACTATGAAAAAGATTGCAATGTTCGTCGGTATTCTGCTTACAGCATTATTCGTGATATTCGTGGGGAACAATGAAAGCAGGGCAGAGTCTGCTTCCGGACCCAAACTGGTTTTCAAGGCAGAGGACGATCGAATTGACCTGGATACCCTGAATTTAGAATTCATGGAGGATATCCGTCTGGAAATCGAATTTGAAAACAAGGGCAATGAACCCCTTATTGTTCATAAGGTTAATGGGTGCTGTGGCACAAATATTGAAAAATGGACTGAAAGTCCCTTACGACCCGGAGAAAAAGGAACCATTGTTGTGCAATTCAGGGAACCTGCCAAACCCCATCGGATTAACCGTACCATTAAAGCATTGTCAAATGATCCTGAAGGTGCAAAAACAGTAAGCATCGAGGGTACCGTTCAGGAGCAGGAGGACGGATCAGTACAGCTTGAAGATAAGGATTAATTGTATCCAACCGATATTTGGTGATGGGTTTGAATTTCTTTAAACAAAAAAAGCGAACCCATTTTCCAATGAAGTCATTCAAAACAAAAAACAAAGTAAAGTACAATTTGTTTATAGCAAAAAACAGTCTATGATCTTACTGAATATGATTTGTCATAAAGCGGTTTATTAAGGGTGAAGTATTTACTTACTTTACTGGTATGGATTAAGAATTGTAAAACACCTATAAAATATATCAACCCCTTAAAATTGTTATATTTGCTTTGTTATGGCACATTTGCACGCAAATGAACATACCCGTCGGGTTACGCACAAAAAAGCTTTTGTCATTGGCATTGGTCTGAATGTTGCATTTGTCGCCATAGAAATCATATATGGCCTGATGGCTAACTCTTCGGCATTGTTAGCCGATGCCGGCCATAATGCGAGTGACGTACTAAGCCTTGTGTTTGCCTGGACGGCAGCATGGCTGGCAACTTTGAGACCTAAGGGGAAATATACCTATGGCTTACGAAAATCCACCATTCTTGTCTCCATTTTGAATGCATTATTACTTTTTGGTGCAGTAGCAGTCATTGGTTGGGATGCAGCCGGTAAACTAATCGATCCCCAGCCTGTTGCAGGAAACAAGGTGATGATCGTGGCAGGCATCGGTGTGATTATCAATACTTTTACAGCATTATTATTTATCAGGGGGCAGAAGGAGGATCTTAATATTAGAGGAGCGTTCCTTCATATGGCTGCGGATGCGGGGGTATCTCTTGGAGTGGTGGTAGCAGGGCTTTTGATTAATCTTACCGGGGCATTATGGATCGATCCGGTAATGAGCTTTATCATTATAGCGGTTATCTTGTGGGGTACCTGGCGCTTATTTATCGATTCCATAGATTTGGCTCTTGATGCTGTTCCGAAACAAATCAACCAGAAGGAAGTTAGAAATTTTCTTCTTTCCAAAGACTGTATTGATGATATTCATGACTTGCATATCTGGGCTATGAGCACAAAGCAGATTGCTTTGACAGCGCACCTGGTTGTTTCTAAATCACCCGTTAAGCAATTTATTGGCAACCTGCAAAAGGAGCTTAAGAATAAATTTGGTATCGATCATACTACGTTTCAGATTGAAGACGACCAGATTGAAGAGGAATGTGAAAATACCTGTGAATAAGGCGGGTATTTTAGAAAAACACTGTATTTTTGTATATTCAGAACAAGTTCGAAATAGCTTTTTACATCGCAGGGGTACAGCAAAGAACAGGGTGCCCACCATACAATATCTCCCTGTTTTACCTCTGGCAAAGTTTCGTCATTTAACTTGTCCTAGTCTTAATACCACCAATTTGTTATAGTTACTTAAACTTTAAAAAGATTCTTCGCGCTTTTTGCGTGGAAAATCTTTGCGACCTTTGCGTGAAGCCTTTTTAAAAGATGTTTTACGCAGAGACCGCTAAGAAGACGCGGAGACCGCTAAGAAAATAACTCCAGGAAAATTCGTTTTGTAGATAATATACTCATGAAAAGAAAACCAAACTAATTAAGTGGTTAATACACCAGGTAGAAAGAATGAATTTACCGGAGTTATTTCCGTTTAAGGCCCTTCATTGCTTTGGTTGTCGGTTTCAGGAAAGCGACCGGGAATGGTCGTTGCCCAGACGATCAGAAATTGCTTCGTTTCCTTGTCGTAAAACAATTCCGGAGCCCAGCAGTTTTTGGCTTTGGGTTCATGCTTCATCACAAGTATATATTTTTGGTCCGACCAGTGAACAAGGTCTTCCGACAAGGCATAACCGATGCCTTTTTCTTCCCAGCTTACGGTCCATACCATGTGAAATTTGCCTTCGGGGCCTTCGATGATGCAGGTATCCCGCATGAGCTTGTCATTGCCCACCTGGGGAGTAAGAAATGATTTGCCTTCATTCAATGCTTTCCATTGATATCCGTCATGGCTGTAGGCCAGATGCAGTCCGTCTTCACCATTGCCGGTGAAATAGGAAAACAAGAGAACCTGTTTGTGTATTTTTTCTCGAATATGCCGGCAAACCAATCATAATACCGGCTCAATTTGTCATAGCTCTCTTTTGCCTGGGCTCTGCTTCTGTATACCCGCAATATTCCGTTGTTTTTTTCATTCATTGTGTTAGGGTTTCTTTCCACGGATCTTTATTGCGACATGTTTTCTAAAGCCCAACGCTCAAGGATAAACGCCAGGCATGAATCCATATCCAGGAGGATTCCAGATTGATCAGATTACCGATGTAATTCACTCCTACATCCAGCTTTTCCATCGGTGTAATCCATATCCCCGCATATTGCTGATATTTTTCAATCTGCCTTCTGTCTGCAGCGAACCATAAATCGCCCGAAGTAAAAGGAGTAATTGTAAGATTGTCCAGATCAATATCATAACTCAGACCCACTTTTTCCCTCAGCCGCATATAATTGCGATTCTCCCGGAAGTAACGAAAAACCATTCTGTTTCGAAAAGTCAGGGTCCATTTATCTGATTCAATTTCTGCTGTGGTATTGATATAGGGTCTTAGTTCTGGGATCCAGTCTTCACCCGAATATTTGAAAGCTTCCCTGAAAACCATCGTGGAAGAGAACCAACGGTTGAAATTATAGGTAACTGCCGCTTCGGAAAAATGAAAATACATGTCTTGCATCAGACGGTTCATGTTAAATTGCTGGGATATTCTGAATTCTATTTTTTCATTAAGGACTGTACTGACCGAATGCCTGGTCCAGAATTCCCAGTTATCTGAATCATCGGCCAGGCTGGGAAGAGAAAATACTGAGAAAAAAATGCCCAGGAAGAAAAACTTTTGCTTCATAAATTCCTTATTTTTATTGTATGATTTAATGACTCACGTAATGTTATACAACATAGCTGCTTTTTTTTTGTTTACAGATCCCCTCTTCCTAAGAAGCAAAGCAGGATAAATGAAATTTACTTTGGTCTGTTTTAAGAATTGCAAAGCACCCCGCCATCAATAACAAGGGAAGAGCCCGTTATCCAGGAAGCATCATCTGAAACCAGAAAAAGCGTTGCTTTGGCAATATCTTCCGGTAATCCCAGACGTTTCAGAGGAATGCTTTGTTTGGTTTCTTCGATGATGGTCTCGGGGTTGGGAAATGCTTTGGTGGATTCCTGCAACAACGGAGTATTCACCTGGCCAGGGTTTAGAAGGTTGATGCGGATCTCCGGGCCATAGTCCAGGGCAATCTGCTTTGTCAGTTGGGTTAGGGCACCTTTGGAGGCACAATAGGCAGGGTGACCGGGAAAAACTTTTTGGCTTGCAATAGAGCCGATGATGACAATAGAGCCCTTACCTTTCTCCTGCATAACCGGTATTCCCAAACTGGTGAGATAATAAACCGCAGTTAGATTGGTGGCAATGGTCTTATCCCAGGTCTTCGGCTGTAGCTCGGTTAACTTGCCTAGTCCCATAACTCCGGCTGAGCAAACGAGGATATCAACGGAGCCATAATTGTCAAGGCAGGTTTGTACAAGTTTTTGGTTTGTTTCATAGGAAGACACATCACCTTTTACAAACAATGCCTCTCCTCCCTGCTTCCTGATTTTTTCCTGTACGGCGTTACCCCGTTCCTCATTTCTTCCGGATAAAACCAATTTTGCACCTTCTTTGGAAAATGTATAGGCGGTCTCTTCTCCCATTCCCCTTGTGGCACCTGTAATGATAGCAGCTTTGCCCTCTAGTTTCATGCTGGAACCTCCTTTAAAAACTTAGATTGGTAATTTAATCAATCCTGAAAATGCTCTGAACTCCACTCTTCTTCATTGCTCTGGCTTAAACGGCCGGATCAATATCAATATATTATGATCCTACAAATTTTTGAAATATCTATAACATGGACAAGTTATCCATTGATTTTTTGATCCTATATTACGGGGGATGGCTGTAGGGAATATATAGAAGGGCTTTTACCATTCGTTTGCTCAGCGGGCTATTTGTTTGCTCATGCCTTTGAAAATAAAATAATGCAATATATATAAAGTATACCAGTATATCCGGCCCCACAAGCCTTTGGGGCGGAAGGTAGCTGTTTGATAAAGCTTACCCTCCCGGATTTTAAATTCGAGCCATGCTTCGCCGGGAAGTTTCATCTCTGCATAAAGCAGGAGCCGTCTGGCATCTCTTGAAGCATACAATACCCTCCAGAAGTCGAGGGTTTCGCCTGTTTTAATAAAGTCCCGATTTTTTCTTCCCCTTCGCAAACCTACGCCCCCGGAAGCTTTATCTATTAAACCCCGGATTTCCCAAAGCCAGTTGGCATAATACCAACCGTTATTGCCTCCGATCGACCAGATTCTGTTCAATGTCTTTTCTTCATCTTTGATTTCCCTGATTTTTATATCCCTGAAACAACCGTGGGTAGGGACCCTGAGCAACCGATCCACTCCTGTTTCAAGCATATTGCGGGATAAAGCATCCGTCCAGCTCGACAATACTTCCTGTTGTTCGATTTTATCAAAGGCCATCCGGACAGCTTCTTCATAGGTTAATAACCGGAAATTAAACCATTCGGGCAAACGGTTTTCACGGGAAACCACCTCCACCTTCATGCTGTTTACTAAGTTGATGGCCAGCTTATAGGATGTTGAGGTAACAAAGTACAGCCAGTATGAGGATAATCTGGGAGTCATCACGGGAAGGGTTATAATGTATCGTTTCAGGCCCCTTACTTTAGCCAGCTTCAGCAGCATTTCCTTATAGGTCAGTATCTCCGGACCACCAATGTCAAAACTGTCATCGAAGGTTCTTTCATATAAAAGCACACCTTTCAGATACTGGATTACATTGCTGATGGCTATGGGCTGGGTTTTGGTGTTCAGCCATTTCGGAGCGATCATAACAGGCAGTTTTTCCACCAGATCCCTTATGATCTCAAAAGAAGAGCTACCAGCACCTACAATGATGCCGGCCCTAAGTGTAGTCAAATGATAACTGCCCGCTGCAAGTATGTTTTCCACACTTTTTCTGGATTCCAGATGGGCGGACAATTTTTGCTCATTGATGATACCACTGAGATATATGACCTGTTTCACCCGTGTTTCGTTTATTCGATGCCTGAAATTTTCAGCACACGTTTTTTCCAGTGTATTGAAATTATGGATGGAGGCGGACATGGAATGAATGAAGTAGTAAGCTACATCTAAATCAACAGGTATTGACTTAAGGCTATGATAATCGAGGAAGTCACCTTCGATCAGGTGAAGCTTGGGGGAGGGGTATTCCGCTTTGTCAAACCTGTTTTTATCACGCACCACACAAAACACCTCGTGACCCGCTTCAATTAAAACAGGCAGCAACCGTTTCCCAATGTAACCCGTCACACCGGTCAGCAGGATTTTCATAGCTCAAAGTTTTATAGAAGACATGCCGCCATCCACATGAAGCACCTGGCCGGTTATCCAGCTCGAACCCCCGGAGAGCAGAAATTCGGCTGAAGATGCGATGTCTTTGGCCTCACCAATACGTTTCAATGGATGCCTACGGGCATTTGTCTCGATTTATTTAATAAATGTGCCAGCTTTTGTCCTATTCCCGAGGAAGCTCCAATGATCAGATAGGTTTTCATGTAAGAATCAACAA
>JBKGZA010000158.1:0-7632 GCA_046545815.1 Bacteroidales bacterium | reverse complement strand
CTTCTGCAATTTATTCTAACAAAAGATTTTCTTAAACACCTGATTATAGCTTTAGTACTCGCTGTCGTTCTATTTTCCTCCTCGTTCATATTTCTCAATATCTATACCCAACACGGAGATTCCTTTCCTTTGCCTGATTTTAAGAAAATGACCATAGAGGAAGCCGAACAAGTTGCCGAAAATCACGATCTGGATGTTGAGGTCCCTGATTCGGTATTTCAGGAGGACTGGCCTAAAGGAACGGTTGCAAAGCAGAATCCGCCGGCAGGATTTCATGTAAAAGAAGGAAGAACGATTTTCCTTACAAAGAATGCCACCACCCAGGAGATGGTTAGAATGCCCAATGTGGTTGGGGTTTCTCATCGTCATGCCAAAGCCATACTGAATAATTCAGGGTTAAAAGTGGGCAAGCTGTCTCATGAGCCTGACATAGCCGTTAACAATGTCTTGAAGCAAAAAGTGGACAATGAGGAGATTGAGTCGGGAGACCTTGTGCCCAAAGGAACTGAAGTGGAGCTGGTTGTGGGTAGAGGAAGCGATGAGAGCGCCGGGCTTCCCGATCTTGTGGGCTATCACTGGGACGAGGCAGAAGACAGGATTATTCAGAACGCAATGAACGTGGGGGCCATTAGGATGGATACCACCATTAATAATGAGGAAGATTCATCGGAGGCTTTTGTATGGCGGCAATATCCTCCTTATGAGGAAGGCAAACAGGTGAATCTGGGAACTTATATTGATTTATGGATCTCAGTGGATTCCACAAAACTTCCGGGGGCAGATACGACTCATGTCGATACATCTCAAATTAAACTTCATTTGAATGAAGGCGATTCATTACAATAGCCTCGTGGTGTTTTTGTTTTTTCTGATTTTTCTGGCTTTGCCGACACATTCACAGGAAGTTTTGACCGGCGTAGCTTCGTCCCGCAAAATGCAAAAATCAGTAAAACAATCTCCTTCAGTTTACCCCGATACCCTTTCATTGCCCTTTATTGACGATTTTTCCCGGGGTGTGGGCTACCCTTTTGACGGATTCTGGGAAGACAATCATGGGTATATGAATTACCAGTATGCGGTTAATCCTCCTTCCATAGGGGTATTGACAATGGATGCCCTCGACGGGAAAGGCATGCTCTATTCCAATGCTCACGCTAATCCCAACGGTTTTAAGGCTGATGAGCTGACCTCTAAGCCTATAGATATTGAATTGGAGCCCTCGGACTCTGTTTACCTTAGCTTTTACTATCAGTCAGGTGGCAGAGGAGATACCTCGGGAGGGGAATTTCAGGATTCGCTTATTCTCCAGTATTATTCTCCGGATTCTGCCCGGTGGCAAAACATGTGGAGCGCTTCATACAGCAGGGAAGATACCTTGTACCTGCGGAATTATGCTGCCGGCTCTTTTGAAAAGATATATACAGGCCCGCTTGGCCACAGAAAATTTTATCAGGCAATGGTACCGGTTAAAAAGGAAAAACATCTGAAAAAAGGTTTTCGCTTCAGGTTTCGGAATTATGCCAGTTTTTCGGGCTCTGATGAAATTCCCAGCATGGCCAGCAATATTGATCACTGGCACCTTGATTTTATCCGTCTGGACACAAACCGCTCCCACCGCGATACCATAATCAATGACATTGCTTTTGTCAAACCTTTGGAGTCGCTGTTGGTCAATTATGAGTCGGTGCCCTGGGAGCATTTTCCCGATGCAAATCCCTATGAAATGGGGAACAGTTTGTCTGTTACCTACAGGAACCTGGGCAATAAGGTATGGAATATATCCCGGGAGTTTGAGATCATTGACAGGATAAGCGACAATAAAATAGAGGAATTTACGGGGGGGACAGGCGACGA
Source organism: Bacteroidales bacterium (assembly GCA_046545815.1). GTDB lineage: Bacteria > Bacteroidota > Bacteroidia > Bacteroidales > UBA12077 > JAGXLC01. The sequence continues at coordinate 5,778 of JBKGZA010000158.1, read as the reverse complement.
TATTCCACCGTACACCAAAGAGACTTATCCACGGACAATAGAATATATTTTCCCTTATGAAGGCCGGGATTCAGCCCTTTTCGAGATCAAAAGCTATCTGGTTACCGATACCACCAGTGAAAGGGCTCCTTACCGCTGGAATGACACCATCCGTTATTTGCAGAAGTTTTATAATTACTATGCCTATGATGATGGTACGGCAGAGAATGGGTATGGCATTCCGGGAGAAGGAAGCGAAAATGCGATGGTAGCCTTTAGGTTCCGCAATTATACCCCCGACACCCTTCAGGCCATCCAGATGTATTTCAATCAAACCCTCCATAATGCCGGCAGAAATAGTTTTAAGCTCATGATATGGGCCGATAATGATGGTAAGCCGGGGCGGGTGATTTATGAACAACAGGAGTCCAGGCCGGTATATGAAGACAGTGTGAATCAGTTTCACAATTATGTCCTGAAAGAAAAACCTTTTATTGAAGCAGACCATTTTTTTATCGGATATCAAAAATTCAATAGGGAAATGCTGAATGTCGGTTTTGACGTCAACAATGTGAACAATGACAAGGTGTTCTACAACAAATCCGGTGAATGGCTGTCTTCCAGACTTGAGGGCACACTGATGATCCGGCCTGTTTTTGGAAAAAATATAAAATATGGTGAAACTTCATCTGAAGAAGAACCGGAGCCACCCCCTGATCCACCAGCCTTTGAGATTTACCCCAATCCCGTAAGGAGTGAGCTTCATGTTGACATTGAAGAGAACAATTACCGTGATTACTCCTGTTCTATATTTGATGTTCAGGGGCGGGCGGTAGTTAAGGAGCGTAGACTCAAACGCACCCTTAATCTGGAACATCTCCCTGCAGGTATGTATCTTTTGAAATTAAGGAACCGGATAAACAATTCCGTAAAAGTCAAAAAATTTCTGATAAGCCGATAAGGGAGATATGCAGGAGGACAACAGCCAAAATAACGAAGGCAGGGAATTGTATGAACATCACCGGGTGGTTGCCGATAAAGGCCAAAGACCTTTAAGGATCGATAAATTTTTGGTCAACAAACTGGAAGTCTCCCGCAACAAGATACAGCATGCAGCAGATGCAGGAAACCTGTTGGTAAACGGACAGCCTGTGAAATCCAGTTACAAAGTCAAGCCGGGTGATGTGGTATCTGTGGTGATGACTTATCCGCCCAGGGAGTTTGCACTGATCTCCGAGAATATCCCCGTGAACATTGTTTATGAGGATGATGACCTGGTTGTGGTTAACAAAGCGGCGGGAATGGTGGTTCATCCCGGATACGGGCATTACAGCGGTACGCTGATCAATGCCCTTTTGTATCATTTGAAAGATCTTCCCCGGTTTAAGGAAGGAGAAGCCAGACCGGGGCTGGTACACCGGATTGACAAAAATACAACGGGATTGCTGGTTGTGGCAAAGAATGATGTGGCCATGAATAACCTGGCCCGGCAGTTCTATGAAAAACGCACCCACCGGGAATACATCGCTTTGGTATGGGGCAGCTTCAGAAAGAAAGAGGGAACCATCAGAGGACATATAGGGAGAAATCTGAAAGACAGAAAGGTGATGCAGGTGTTTCCCGCCGAGGACAGGGGTAAGGATGCCGTTACCCATTATCAGGTGCAGGAGGATCTTTATTACGTGTCCCTGGTAAAATGCAGGCTGGAAACAGGCCGCACCCATCAGATCCGGATACATTTCAAGTACATCCATCACCCGGTGTTTAATGACACCGAATACGGCGGAGAGAAAATACTGAAGGGAACCCTTACATCCAAATACAAGCAATTTGTCAATAACTGCTTTGAGATATTGCCCCGTCAGGCACTTCATGCAAAAACGCTGGGTTTCAATCATCCCTCTACGGGTAAATACATGCATTTCGATTCCGACATACCGGACGACATGCAACAGGTGATTGCCAAATGGAGAAGTTATACCGCGAACCGAAATCCTGAAGGATGAATGCTTTTTTTACCACAAGGAAAATTTTACTTTTGGAAAAAATTAAATAACCCATTGTATGAAGAAGAACATTGCCATCCTTGCGGGGGGAGATTCCTCGGAGTTTCCGGTTTCAATGAACAGCGCCATGACCATAAAGGAACACCTGAATAATGAAAAGTATAACCCCTACCTGGTTGTTGTGAAAGGCACCCATTGGAAGCTTGAGATTGAGGAAGACCGGGAGGTGCTTGTCAATAAGGATGATTTCAGTTGCACACTTGATGGCGAAAAGCTTCGGTTTGACTGTGCCTTTATTATTATTCACGGAACTCCCGGTGAAAACGGCATATTGCAGGGATATTTCGAAACGCTTCGTATTCCTTATACTACTTGTGGTGTGCTTTCCTCATCTTCCACCTTCAACAAGGTTTTTAGCAAAAACTACATCAGATATTTCGGAATTTTCACTTCCCGGTTCTATGTGATCAGGAGAAGTGAACCCTATCTCGCTGATCATGTGGTTTATCATACCGGATTGCCATGTTTTGTTAAACCCAACAGGGGTGGTTCCAGTTTCGGTGTAAGCAAAGTGTTTAAGAAGGAAGAGCTGGAAGATGCGATTAACAAGGCTTTTGAAGAAGATTATGAGGTGCTGGTTGAAGAGTTTCTGGATGGCACCGAGCTGACCTGTGGCCTGATCAAGACCGGCGACAGGGAGCTGATCTTTCCTCCTACGGAGATCGTTAGCAAGAAGGAATTTTTTGATTACGAAGCCAAGTATGCCGATGGCATGGCAGATGAGATCACACCCGCAAGAATCTCCGATGAGCTGCAGGAAGAGGTTCAGCAGTTGTCATCCAGAATTTATGATATTTTTGACTGCAGGGGAATTGTGCGTATTGACTATATTTACGCAAAAGATGAGCTGCATTTCATGGAGGTGAATACGATTCCCGGCATGAGTGCTGCAAGTATTGTTCCCCAGCAGATCAGGGCCAACGGCAATACCCTGGAGGAAGTCTTCGGCCTGGCCATCGAGGATGCCATAGAGAACAATCAGAAGGAGGGATTGAGAAAAAAGGGAAGAGAAGAAGACGAATAATGAGGGTATTGAATATAGGGATTAAATACATTTTTGAAATCAATTTCCTCAAATCATTTGGATTTAAATTTTTTTATTATATTAACACGTTGTTAAACATATAAATTTATTAAAGATGAGTAGTTTTAGTTTCGGCAAGTTTTATAAAGATTCAAAGCAAACCCTTTTTCAACCCAAAGCGTACTTCGCTGAAATGGAGATCAGTGGAGGTCTGGGTGAACCCATTCTTAAAGCTTTGGTTTATGGGGTTATAGCGGGAATCTTTATATTGATCTGGAGTCTGTTGGATATAATAGGTGTTACAGCAGGTAGTAACAGCGGCAATGATGCTGTAGTAGGTTTTTTCGGCACCATCATCGGAGCCGTTGTGGGTGTGTTTGTTGCAGGATTGATTATTATGGCCCTCTCTTACATTTGCAGTGGCAACAAAAATTATGAGGCCAATATGCGGGTAGCTGCTTCCATCATGGTCGTGTTGCCCGTCAGTTCGATTCTGGGATTCTTCGGGGGAATCAGTTACGTGCTGGGTGCGGTGATCGCGCTGTTGCTTCATCTGTACGGTGTGTATATGCTTTATAATGCACTTGTAAGTACACTGAAAGGAGACCAAAAGCCTGCCAAGGCAATTTCTTACATCTTGGGGGTATTGCTGGTTATTTTTGCCATTATCGGTTTGGTATAGCACACCCCGTGGGCGTTATAAGCAGAGGATAAAACAAAAAAACAGGAAATGTCGATATTCCTGTTTTTTTGTTTCAGTATTTTTGTGGAATGTTCTGTGATTACAGTGTGGCTTGAAAGGTAAGCTGTGTCTTTTTCGCTATTTTTCCCCGTAATTTTCTGTAATACGGATTTTTTTCCAATTATGCGTCTGGTGGCTTTTTTGAGCCTGCAAATACTCGTTTTGCAGTTGAGCGAAAACCATGGGAATGGTTGAAATTCCTTTTACCTTGCCTGCATTCACGCCGGTAAAGGCAAAGCCGTCGTTCATATTCCCGTTATATGCTTCCAATAAGGCCTGGGCAATACAGTAAGAAGTAGTTTTTGGATCACATGATTTGATGCAGTGATGTCTGCATACAGACGGCTTTCGTTTCCCTTCTTTTGCTTCCCGGAGAAATTGGTTTGAAAGCGATCTTCCGGGCATGCCCACAGGACTTTTTATAATCTCAATGTCCTCTTCATCAGCATCCACAAAAGCGTTTTTGAAGACAACAGAGGCATCACACTCTTCAGTTGCCACAAAACGGGTTCCCAGTTGCACGGCGTCCGCTCCCTGCCGGATAAAGCTATACATATCGGCCCCGGAGTAAATACCCCCGGCAGCTATTACCGGTATCTTCCGGTTATACTGCTGCTCCATGTTTTTGGTAACTCCAAGTACATCCTCCACCAGATTCTCCAGACGGTTGTTTTCATTATGGAGGGCTTCTGCTTTAAAGCCCAGATGTCCGCCTGCATTGGGACCTTCCACAACGATAGCGTCTGGCAGATAATCATAATTTTGTTTCCATTTCTTGCAGATGATTGAAGCTGCCCGTGAGGAGGAAACAATGGGCACCAGCTTTGTTTTACTTTCCTTGTCCAGGTATCCCGGTAAATCAAGTGGTAGTCCTGCTCCCGAAAATATAATGTCGATGCCTTCTTCAAGGGAAGTACGCACCATATCACTGAAATTGGTAATCACCGACATGATATTGACACCAAGGATACCGTCTGTTTGATTGCGTGCTTTTCTGATTTCATTGCGTATGGCTTCGATATTCCTTTTTCTGTATTGTTTGTGGGTTTTATGACCTATCAGGCCGATGCCTACCGATGATATGACCCCGACGCCTCCCATATTGGCTACCGCCGAAGCAAGCCCTGACAAAGAAATGCCAACACCCATTCCCCCCTGTATGATGGGGACGGGTATAGAAAGGTCTCCTATATTAAGGGATTCTAAATTCATAATATTTTTCATTTTTAATTGCTTCTGATTTTATGTGGTGCAAAAGCAGAAGTACTTCTGCTTTTGCACCTGTAGCTGTTTGTGATAAATCCGGAAGAGACAATGGTTGCCGAAAATGCTAATATATTTCAGGCCATTATCATCTTCGGCTGCAAACAAAGTTTGCTGCAAAAAAGTTCATTTTTACGGGGAATTTTTATGTTTTCCAATCAAATCCTTCCGGGTTCACCACGGTAATGTTCTCGCCAGACTGGGTCAATATCAAAAGACCGTGTTTTTCTGCCAGTTCATAACTGCCCGTGGGCACGTTCATACCCGCCACTGCTCCCAGAATGGTTTTATCAGCATATTCATGAAACAATTCCTTGAATCTGGGAAGTTTCCGGTCAACAAAACCTGTAACATCATCCGGGTGAAGTTTGTACTTTACTTCAATGACAATGACGTATCTTCTGCTTCAAATATCTCTTTAAGCTTTCCGGGTAGTGAATGGTTACTTCATCGATAAGGCCCAGCACGAACCTGCCTACTCCTGCCAGGCTGGCCACCTCAGCTTCAAACAGGTAGCGGTTATCTCCCTTTTCTTCTATGTGCTGTTCAGCCAGGGGATACTCTTCTGTAAGAAGATTTTTGGCCATAAGGCTTAATTCCAGCTTTACGGGTATCTTCTCGTAGCTGCTGAAACGAAATACATCCACAAAGCCTGTTTGGTGTTTATCTTCATGCTTCCATCCTTCACCGGTGAGGGTTACATC
>JBKGZA010000157.1:0-7640 GCA_046545815.1 Bacteroidales bacterium | reverse complement strand
GACTGGCATGAAAAACGAGCGTAACGCAGCCAGCGGATATTATAGACAGACTCTATTTTAATGCATCCTGCAATGCTTATGGAGTAAGTAAGAATTAATAATCAAATGCCAATCGATATGAAATCATTCTATTGTATCATTTTAATGGCTGTATTGCTTTTTGCATCGGCCTGTCAGAAGAATCAGGTTCCAACTTATCTCGAAGGATATGAGGAAACCTATCTTGAGAATCCCCGGCAAACGAACCTGGAATGGTTTAAGGATGCCGGATTTGGACTTTTCATCCATTACGGTTTATACGCTCAGTTAGGGAGGGGCGAATGGGTAATGTATCATGATACCATACCTGTAGAAGAATATAAGGAATTAACCCAGACATTCACAGCAGAAAATTATGATGCGGATTTTATTACCGATCTTGCCATTGACGCAGGAATGGAATACATTACGATCACCTCCAAGCACCATGATGGATTTTGTTTGTTTGAGACTGAGCAGACAGGTTATAACAGCCTGAACACGCCATGCGGGAGAGATCTGATCGGAGAATTGTATGAAGCCTGCCAGGAAAAGGGTCTCGGTTTGTTTTTATATTATTCGTATGCAGCGGATTGGCAGTATCCCTATTTTTATCCGCATGAGGAGGGCGCCAGGTTGGCGCGTCCCCATTATAAGACGAAACCCGAGCGGTACAAGTATGAAACCGAAGCGGATTTCAAAAAATACATTGAATACGCCCACAACCATTTAAAGGAATTGCTTACCCAATATCCGGACATTGCCGGTATCTGGTTCGATCCCATCATGGGCTATTACATGAATGCAGAGGCTTTTCCCATTGATGAAACCTATCAACTGGTAAGGGAAAACAGCCCGCATGCCCTGATATCTTTTAAGCAGGGAGCAAGTGGCAAGGAAGATTTCATTGCCCCGGAAAGAAGCAGTTATTCACTTGCAGACCGGGTTAAGGAGAGGGGCGCGGATGAATATGCCGTAAAGGTTGCCAGAGAGGCCTGGGAAAAGAATAAGGATAAGCCCAGGGAAATCTGTAATACTTTACAACCCCATGCCTGGGGATACAACAAAGCAGATGACGGAAATCACCGGACAGTGGAGGATGTCATGCAGATGCTGGAAGATGCGGAAGAAATTGACGCCAACCTGCTCCTGAATATTGGTCCATTGCCTGATGGAGCAGTGCATCCAGAAGATATCAAAACGTTAAGGGAAGTGGGCGACCGGCTGAGAAGTCAAGAAAACTAAAAATACATCATGAAAAAAATACTGTTATTATCGGTTGTTTTTTTATGCTATATCCCGGTCAAAGGGCAAAAGGTAGAGAAGTGGAAAATTTTTGAACTTGAATTAAAGGGAGCGAAGGTCGAAAATCCGTTTACTGATGTACAGTTAAGTGCTGAATTCACTTACAAAAACCGCTCCTTCTATGTAGATGGCTTTTATGACGGGAACCAGACCTACAAAATCCGTTTTATGCCCAATGAAGAAGGGGAGTGGAGATACAAGACCAGCAGCAATGTTGAGGTGCTGAACAACAAAACGGGAACATTTGAATGCACTCCTGCTTCTGAAGGAAATCACGGGCCTGTTCGGGTCAGGGATACTTTTCATTTTAGGTATGCCGACGGCACACCTTTTTATCCATTGGGAACCACCACCTATGCATGGGTTCATCAGGAAAAAGAACTGCGACGACAGACTATTGAAACACTGGCCGATCAGGACTTCAATAAGATCCGGATGACCGTGATGCCCAAGCAATACGGAAAATACATACAGAACGAGCCACCTTACTATCCTTTTGAGGGATCCAAAGAGGAGGGATGGAATTTTAAAAGCTTCAATGTTAAGTATTTTCAACATTTTGAAAAACATGTTGAGAAACTTAGAGATTTGGGGATTCAGGCAGATATAATTTTGTTTCATCCATATGATTGGGGAAAATGGGGTTTTAATGTAGGAACACGGGAGGAAAATATTTTGTACCTGCGTTATTTAATTGCTCGTATAGCTGCATATAATAATGTTTGGTGGAGCATGGCCAATGAATTCGACATCATGAACAAACCCGAAGAGGAGTGGGAAGCCTATTTCAAAACCCTCACTACCTATGATCCTTATCAACATCTGCGGTCCATTCATAATGGCAAGGAATGGTACGACTATTCCGAACCCTGGATTACCCACCTGAGCGTGCAGACACCCTATCTCCAGGATATTCAGGATTGGCGGGAGACCTATGAAAAACCGGTGATAGATGATGAACTCGTTTATGAAGGCAATATTCCTCACGATTGGGGAAACCTGACAGCCCGGGAAATGGTCAATCGTTTCTGGATCTGTTATACCCGGGGTGCCTATGCCTCGCACGGTGAAACCTATCAGCATCCCGACAATATTTTGTGGTGGTCAAAGGGAGGGAAACTTTACGGAGAAAGCCCGGAGCGCCTCTCATTTCTGTTGGAAATCATGAAGGATGCACCGGAAAAGAACCTCAAACCCTTTCACAATGAATGGAACAAGGAAATGTACCTTTATAAGGGCAATGAATATTTCCTTTTTTACTATGGAAACAGTCAGCAGGCAAGTGCTCTACTTGATTTGCCGGAAAATCGCCGGTACAAAATTGAAGTGATTGATGCCTGGGAGATGACCATTAATGAGCTTGAAGGGGAATACAGTGGGGAAACGGAAGTACCTTTGCCCGAGAAACCCTATATGGCAGTGAGGGTTAAGGGATGGTGATTATGTGTTGCTGGGCTACGACAGCCTGATCACCAAAAATGAAAATCTGGATGAAGGAGCGTTGGATAAGATCAAACCCTGGGGTTTCAGGGAAAACCACATGGAATACCTCGATACCTTAAAGCCAAGACATTTTGAACTGTACAACCTTGAAAAGGATGCAGGCCAGGAGAATAACATTGCCGGCAAGCATCCTCAAAAACTGGAAAAGATGAAAGCCAGGATGCTTGAACTCCGAAATGAAATGGTGGAAGACGGCGGTGATTGGTTTGACTGAAATCTAGATATTTAAATATAACAGTTATATTAAGCGAAAATTATAAATAATTTCCACGAATGACAGAAAATGACAATCAATGACCACCAATGACAATTGGCTATTGGTGCTCCTGTATATTTGAATTATAAATGTTATTGAACTTATTTTGATTTTCTCTAAGAATAGATAAACTAACGCTTATAATATTCTATGTCCTTTTCCGCAAAATGAGCCACCCGATCAATTAAAGCCTGCCGTTTGCCTTCAGTCATACCGGTGAAGCTTTTGGCCAAGTCTATTTTCTCTTGCAGCATGGCGGGTGTTTTGGGTCCGGTAACCAGCACATCAATTGGCAGAGACCATACAAAATGCATGGCTTCCTGCATTTTCAGGATATCCATAACCTTTTCCTTTTCACCCCGGTTGCCGTCGAATCCTCCACCGAAAAAAGACCCCCCTGCAAGGGTTTTCATGGCGATCACTCCGTAATTGTTTTTCCTGAGCGATGGAAGGACCTCATTGATGTAGCTTTGATCATTTGGATCAAGAACATTTATGGGTAACTGACAGGTTTCCAGTTCCCCGGCAAGATCAATCATTCTGTTGTGGCCTGTTGTGGTAGTATGTCCGGTAAATCCAATATGGCGCACCTTGCCTTCCTGTTTGGCTTTGAGCATTACATCCAGAACACCCTGATTAATGCGGTTTTCTGCATCTTCCGGATCTTCAATGGAATGCATCTGCCACAGGTCAAGATAGTCGGTGTTCATACGCCGCAGAGAACCTTCCAGATGTTCTTCGGCCGTTTTTCTATCGGTAGCCCTGGTTTTCGTCATGATAAACACTTCATCCCGGTATTTGGGCACTATAAATTTTCCGATGTTTTTTTCACTTCCTCCGTCCTGATAGCTTTCGGCCGAATCGATAAACCGTATTCCACCCTCTATGGCTGTTTCAACGGTAGCCTGGGCGTCCCGGTCGTTCATTCGTCCGATGTGGAAACCACCGAGCCCAAGCATGGTGACTTTTTCATTGGTTTTGCCGAAATCCCTTAAAGGAAGCAATTTGCCCCATTTGTCTTTTTTGCTGTCTATTTCAGCGGGTAACGAGGGTAAAGGAATTAACAAACCTGCAGAAGCGCCGGTCAGTATTTTTATAAATTGTCTTCTTTTAACCATAAAAATTAGATTTTGAATTGTTTTATATTCAACAAGTAAAATCATGAATTTGTTTGCCATACTTACCTCCCAGGGCTTACTCACTGGAACTCCGGGCCCGAAGCACAGATGGACATGCCTGAAAATCCTGAAATAGAAATTCTGGTGAAGAGCGTGTTATGCGAATGAGAAACTGTCGAATATGTCAAAGATACAGGACAACAGGGTTGGAATAAAGCGTTCATGTTGCCGTGAAATCTCAATTCCGAAGAGGCAGGTATAAAATGGTGTGCCGGGTAGCTGAACAATTTTATCCATGATGTTCCTGTGAAGTATAATTTAAAAAGATCCTTTCAGGAGTGCAAAATGAAGTTTCGAATGGATATTACATCCGTGATGTTGTAATACAACAGTTCAGACCCTTCGGGTTCTGAAATTCCGGGGGATTGGATTTTATTATGGCTGGTATATAGATGAGTCTGTTTTTTAGTTTTTATTCATTCAGAAGCTGCTGTGCTGCCAGCACCAGAAACATGTAGTTGGTGCCACCTCCGCCCATCACATATTCCGTTTGCTGCCAGAAATAGGGCCATTTTTTCAGTTCCGGAAAATCAGGCCGGATCAGGGCCGTTCCGGATCCCACGCCGCCGGGAATGAATGACCAGTCGGCCCGGTTTACGCCATAGGCTACCGTGAGGGATTTAGATCCCACACCGGAAGCAAAGGATGAAGTATTTTGCCCTGGGTGACATCCCAATATAAAATTGAGGGCGTTCAGCATCAAATCCTTGTCAAACAGGTCGGGCCAGCCGGTATGGAGAAAATACTGCTCCATGCCAAATTCCTGGATGCCCCAGCCGGCACCCCAGATGTTGGGTTCATAGGGTACACCGAACGGGTTCTGTTTTTCGGCCTTTTCAATATCTTCCTGGATGCCGGACATTATTTCTTTTACCTCATTAACAAAAGATTCATCTTCCATCAGAGGCATAACCCGGCCGAGGGTCCATCCGGCCGAACCGGCATTTTCCCTGATTTGGGGCAGCATTTCTTTAAGAGTTTCCTTGTATTGTTGTTTTCCGGTAGTCAGAATCAGTTCTGCCAACGCCTGAATTTTATTTGACCCTCCGCGGTTTCCTGTTTCAGAAAGGGTCTGCCAGAGATGTTCAGCCATCGAGAGGCATTCGGTGGACAGTGAATCGTTGTATCCTTTCAGCGCCCTGGATGCTGCTGAAAGGCTGCTTATGCTGTTATAAGTGCGGGATGGGTTTTCCTCGGTAAACACCAGCCTATCATCCAGCTCGTTTTCCACCTTTTCGATTTCATCCGTTTTCATCAGCGGATCGAATATTTTGGAGTATTCATTCGCTACTTTGGTGTACCAGAGCCCTTCAAACTCCTTTGTCTCTTCGTTAGGTCTGGCTACCTGGTTGTCGGTCATCGTGGAAGCATCGCCCAGATGCACGTATTGACGCAGTGTGGGGACAATGATGCCCCGGTAATCTTTGCCCATTTTTTTGTAACCTTCCAGCACGGCCAGCACGCCGTGTTCCACCTGCTGCAATACATCGGGTTTGCCGTCGGGCTGATGGATTTCCACATGGTGGTTTTTCTGATCGATCATGGTTTGGTCATAATCTACCTGAAAATTTTCATAGATCAGGGATAGCAGCAATACTGTTCCGGCCTGGGATTCTACCCGCAGATCATAATCGCCCGCATCATGCCAGCCTCCCTGGTTGAGTCCCGGTACATGCTCAAGCTCTCCATATTTGCTGTTATTGATCTCTCCCTGGCTGTACCCGTCAAAGTGGTTGATGTGATCAGGAGCCCTCAGGGCATCGTCCATGTGACACAATCCATGCCATACCCTGTATTTGTCGTTTACCCGCATGTGGCACATTTGAACGGGCAGGTAGTATTCTAGTGTGGGCTGCCAGACGTGTCTGTCGTATATGTCACTGCTGATTTCAAACGGGAGGGTTTTCTTAGTGCCATATACTACCCGGTATATGCCTTCTTGAGTAATATCGGAGAAATCGAATTGAATGTATTGATAACGGAGGAATTCGCCCCAGGGATCCGGGTTTTCCGATAAAACCGTTTCTTCTTCACCATTGGGAAGAACACGTTTTAACTTTACTTCTCCGAATGTATTTTCCCGCTTATCCAGTTCTACCACGGCTGTTTTATCCTGATCGGGATGATAACCCACCTGCGATATGTGAATGACCGGGTCGTATTTCCAGCCGGGCTTTGCATGAGGTGTGACCACCCATTCTATGGCATTTTCAGTGGCTCCTTCAGGTATCGTTGATCGTACTACAAACCATCCGTTGTTGTGTTTGCCCCGGCCGTCCAGGAGTGTCAGCTCCCCGTTCGGACTTTTGATCTGCATCCTCCTGGCATCGTCTTCCGGTGCAATGGTAAGGGTTTTGCCTTCGGCCAAAGGCTTTATGTGAAGTTCTCCTTCAGCGTTCCTTCTCATCGGGCCATTGGCCTGCCGGGGAAAGATTCCCGAGGAATCATCCATGTAATAATATTTTCCATATAACAAACCCGGGAAGAGTTCCATATTGAATCCCACCTTACCAATCCATTCCTCAGGCAAAGGTTCCTCCAGATCCACCGTTATTCGGAACGATTGGCCTTCTGCCTGTACATTAACTTTATAATCAAATTGAAGATCGGGATAGATCATGGGGTTGAAACCCTGCCGGTGGCGGCTTGAATCGGGGTAGCTCATGGTCATGCTGATGCGCTGTTCTGCTTGATCCACCGATCGTTCGCCTTTTTTGGGCAGGGGCTGCCACTGACCCGGAGCAGGGCCAAGCCGGATATCGCCGTTGGTAGCGATGCGCTTCCCGTTCTGAATGATCGAAACGCCACCCTGGTGACCTTCGGGATAAAAATCGTCAAAAACCATCACGTTCAGGCCCGGCATTTCAAAGTAATCTTTGTCGTTGAGGGTAAGCTTTTGTTCCTGGGCGTGCGACCAGGTAAAAGAACCCAGAGATATGATGAATGAAAAGATGATAGAAGTGAATGTTTTGGAGTATCTCGCACACATAGGCCTGAAATTTTATTTGTTTATGGGGCATCGAATATACCAAAAAAAATGAAAATTGAGAGTTTCTGTGTTGAATTATTCGGGTTAAGAATGCCCGGATATTTTTTTAATGGATCCAGCCGGACGCCATAATTGTTGTGGGAACGCACGGCCGTGCGTTCCTGCTGAAAGAGAAATAAAAAATTCTGAAAAGTTTTCATTTTCATCTCCAGATCATGGGGGGAAGGTTATGGGTAATCTCATTTATGGCCCCGCACCCCGTGGAGGGTTATTAGAATTACATTTTTCATCTCCAGATCATGGAGAAGGCTATTAGAATTACATTTTTCATCTCCGCGTCACGGAGAAGGCTATTAGAATTACATTTTTCATCTCCACGTCACGGAGAAGG
>JBKGZA010000156.1:0-7645 GCA_046545815.1 Bacteroidales bacterium | reverse complement strand
ATTTTTATAATAATTTATGAATAATGCAGGTTAAAGCCATCACCCAACCATTAAAAAAATAAAAAACGGAGCCATGAAAATTTTAAAGTTTGGAGGCACCTCGCTTGGAACGCCACAAAGAATAGAAAGAGTAGCGGATATTATTCGGGAGGGTTCGCCAAAATTGGTGGTATTGTCAGCAATGTCAGGAACCACTGATGCACTTGAAGATATAACCAACTATCTTTCAAAAGATAATAAGGACGCAGCCCGGGAAATCGCAGCCGAGCTTGAAAAAAAATACAGAAAGGTTGCCGGTGAACTATACAAAACCGATGCATATCAAAACAATGCAATGGAGATGATTCAGTCCCACTTCAACTATATCCGTTCGTTTTTCAGTAAATCATACTCCACACCCCAGCAAAAAGCCATTATGGCTCAGGGAGAGCTCATCACCTCGGCCCTTTTTCAGTACTATCTGGAAGAAAACAATATTGAATCAAAGCTTCTGCCTGCCCTTAACTTTATGCGGATAGACAAGAACGAGGAGCCCGACGAATTCTATATTAAGGAAAACCTGGAAAGGGAATTGTCAACTTATCCAGATACCAATCTTTTCATCACCCAGGGATATATTTGCAGGAATGCTTTTGGTGAAGTGGACAACCTGAAAAGGGGGGGGAGCGATTATACCGCTTCACTGATTGGATCTGCAATAGATGCCGAAGAGGTACAGATATGGACCGATGTAGACGGATTTCACAACAACGACCCCAGATATGTAGAGAACACTTCGGTGGTCCGAAATCTGTCGTTCGATGAGGCTGCCGAACTAGCCTATTTCGGGGCCAAAGTACTCCATCCTGCCAGCGTGCTTCCGTGTAAGCTGAAGGAAATATCTGTGCGGCTTAAAAATACACTGAATCCAACGGATGAGGGTACATTAATAACAAATGGCTCCCATAAAAAAGAAATCAAGGCCGTGGCTGCAAAGGATGGCATCGCTGCAATCAATATCAAATCAAACCGGATGCTGCTGGCTTATGGCTTTATACGAAAAGTATTCGAAGTATTCGAAGTATATAAAACGTCGGTGGATGTCATCACCACTTCAGAGGTAGCAGTATCGGTAACCATAGATAAGCTGGATCACATCGACCAGATTGTCAGTGACCTGAAAAAATACGGGGCGGTAGATGTGGACCACGACCAGAGCATCATTTGTGTAGTTGGAAATCTTATGGCCGATGAAAAAGGTATTGTATACAAAATTTTCAATGCCCTGAGTGATGTTCCGGTAAGAATGATATCTTACGGCGGCAATCAGTACAATGTGACCATTCTGGTGAATACAAAAGACAAGGTTAAGGCGCTAAATGCCTTAAGCAACAATTTGTTTAAATGATGAACACGGAACTGATCAAAAACCATCTGGATCATCTTGAAACTCCATCCTATTTTTATGATATGGAGCTGTTACATCAAACGCTTACTACGATATATAAAATCAAAAAGCGTTCAGGTTACCAGATACACTATGCACTAAAAGCCAATTCCAATGACAGGATTCTTCGAACCATCAGCAGTTATGGCTTTGGTGCAGATTGTGTCAGCGGAAATGAAATACTGAAGGCTCTGGAAACCGGATTTCCGCGGCAGGACATTGTCTTTGCAGGCGTAGGAAAGGCTGACTGGGAGATTGATCTCGGGCTGGACCACGATATAAGTTTTTTTAACTGTGAATCAATCAGCGAAATAGAAGTAATTAATGAAAGGGCTGCAAAGAAAAACAAAAAAGCCAGTATTGCCCTCAGAATCAATCCGGATATCAACGCCAAAACACACCATTATATCACCACGGGCATTGAAGAGAATAAATTTGGTATCAACCGGGAAGACCTGCCTGAAGTGGTAGAAACCTGCAAAAACCTGGACAATATAGATTTAAAAGGTATCCATGTCCATATCGGCTCTCAGATCACCGACATGGATGTATTTAAAAGCCTATGCCTCAGGGTAAATGAAATACAGGACTTTTTCAGGAAAGAGCATATCCGTTTAACTGATATTAATGTAGGGGGCGGATTGGGATTGAACTATGAAGACCCGGAAAACCAGAGAATCCCTGATTTCGAATCCTATTTCAACATTTTTCAGGAAATTCTCAATCTGGAACCCGGACAGCAGCTTCATTTTGAGCTCGGACGCTCTCTAACAGGTCAGTGTGCTGTGCTTCTAACCAAAGTATTATACGTCAAAGAAGGGGTGAATACAAAATTCGCGGTGGTAGATGCCGGCATGACCGAGCTGATCAGACCTGCACTTTACCAGGCCTATCATAAAATCACAGCACTGACCAGTGACAAACCCACCCAAAAATACGATGTCGTGGGTCCCATTTGTGAATCATCGGATTACTTCGGAAAAGCGGTCGAATTGCCGGAACTGCAGCGGGGCGATGTGCTGGCGATCCATACTGCCGGCGCCTATGGAGAGGTAATGCGTTCGAATTACAATTTAAGAAATCATTTAAAATTTTATTATTCAGAAGACTTTATTGATGAAAAGAAAATATAACCGCAGGTAAAGCAAAATATTGAATTTTATATACTTTTGAAGCGAATCAAAATCAAGGGAAATAACAAATAACAAGCATAAAAACCTGTCCGGTTTTTGACGGATAACAAACAATTTCAAAATTACAAATTCGAATGACCAAATTTGAAATTTGGATATTGGTGCTTAAGGAAGAAATTGATTCTCAAAATCATTTAAAATCAAAATAAGCTATGGCTCAGGAAGGTCTCTTCAAGAAAATCATTGCTCACGCCAAGGAATACGGTTTCATCTTTCCGTCAAGCGAGATATATGACGGGCTCAGTGCAGTTTACGACTATGGCCAGAACGGTGCCCAATTGAAGAACAATATCAAACAGTACTGGTGGGATGCCATGGTGAAGCTGAACGAAAATATTGTAGGGCTGGATTCGGCCATATTCATGCACCCCGATGTATGGAAAGCCAGCGGTCATCTGAGTGCTTTCAACGATCCGATGATCGACAACAAGGATTCGAAAAAACGCTACCGGGCCGATGAACTGGTAGATGATTATATTGCCAAACAGCAGGCCAAGCTTGACAAAGAGATAGCCAAGGCACAAAAGAAATTCGGCGAAGACTTTGACAGGGAAAAATTCCTGGAAACCAATCCACGGGCACAAAAATATCAGAAAAACATTCAGGAAACCCACCGGCAGCTTATCAAGGCACTGGAAGATGATGATCTTGAAGCGCTGGGCCAGCTTATACGGGATTGCGGCATTGCCGATCCGGTATCAGGAACAAAGAACTGGACGGAAGTCAAGCAGTTCAACCTGATGTTTGAAACACAGTTTGGCGCTCAAAACGATGGCTCCAACAAGGTTTACCTGCGGCCCGAAACTGCGCAGGGAATTTTCGTCAATTACCTAAACGTACAAAAAACAGGCCGGATGAAGCTGCCATTCGGCATTGCGCAGATCGGAAAAGCTTTCCGCAATGAAATCGTTGCCCGGCAGTTCATATTCCGCATGCGCGAATTCGAGCAGATGGAAATGCAGTATTTTGTAAAGCCCGGTGAAGAGATGAAATGGTTTGAATACTGGAAAAAGGTACGGGTAAACTGGCATAAGGCTCTGGGTATCGACGAAAACCTCTTCCGTCTTCACGAGCACGACAAGCTCGCGCACTACGCTAATGCCGCATACGACATAGAATTCAACTTCCCTATGGGATTCAAGGAGCTGGAGGGCATTCACTCCAGGACAGACTTTGATCTCTCGCAGCATCAGGAATTCACCGGCAGGAAAATCCAGTATTATGACCCTGATCTGGACAAAAGTTACGTGCCTTATGTGGTGGAAACATCCATCGGCCTCGACAGGATGGTGCTGGCGGTGCTTTCTGCAGCCTATCATGAAGAGCAGGTATCCAAAGAAGGAGATAAATCAGAAGAACGGGTAGTGATGAAAATTCCTCCGGCACTGGCTCCGGTGCAACTGGCCGTTTTACCCCTCGTTAGAAAAGATGGCTTACCCGAAAAAGCCCGAAAGATCATCGACAGCCTGAAGCTCGATTTCATCTGCCAGTATGAGGAGAAAGACAGCATCGGCCGCCGCTACCGACGGCAGGATGCCATTGGCACGCCTTACTGCATCACCATCGATCACCAAACGCCCGAAGATGATACCGTCACCATCCGCGACCGGGATACGATGGAGCAGGAGCGGGTAAAAACGGATCAGCTGGCAGAGATACTGGACCGCAAGGTCAGCATGAAAAATTTGTTGAAGCAGCTATTATAGGCAACTAATGGCAGAGAAGAAAAAAAAAGTGCTGATTGTTACCTATTACTGGCCACCCGGCTCCGGCCCCGGAGTCCAGCGTTTTCTCAAAATGTCAAAATTCCTTTATGCTTTCGGATGGGAACCGGTGATTCTCACTGTGAAAAACGGCAGCTATCCTTCAACCGATCCCAGCCTGACGAAGGACATTCCTGAAAAGCTCCAGATATTCAAAACAAAAACCATTGAACCCTTTAGCCTATATAATAAACTGACAGGGGGTAAAGGAAAGCAGGTAGGAGTAGGTTTAATCGGATTCCAACACAAAACAAACCTGCTAAAAAAAATCTCACTTTTTATCAGAGCCAATATCTTCCTGCCGGATGCCAGGCGGGGATGGATTCCCTTTGCCTTTAAAAAAGCAAAATATCTCCATTCAAAGAATAAACTGCATGCTGTCGTAACAACAGGTCCTCCCCACAGCACCCATTTTATCGGGTTAAAACTGAAAAAAAAATTTTCTTTGCCCTGGCTGGTAGATATGCGGGATCCCTGGACCAATAACTTTTTCAACAAAGCTTTACCCAGAACCCGCTACACCAAAAAGCTTGAAAAAAAATTTGAAGACAAAATATTAACAAATGCGGATTTTATAACAACGGTAAGCCCAGGCTTAAAAAAAGAATTTCAGGACAGAAATCAAAACATTCAGGTTATTTATAATGGATATGATCAGGAAGACATCCCGGAACCCGCGCAATATAAAAGCTCAGAATTTTCACTTTCCTATATTGGTAATTTAAAACCGAACCAAAACATCCCAGCCCTGTGGAAAGCCATTAAAGAAATGGAGGATGAAGTGGAAGGTTTCTTTGAAAATTTCAGAATCTCACTTACCGGTAACGTGGATGAAAGCATTATAGAGAAACTCAAAAAAATGAATTTGCTCGAAATCACGAATATTCAATCTTTTGTGCCCCATAATCAAGCTACTGAGATAATGAACCGCTCACAAATCCTGCTTTTTATTATCCCTCAGACGGAACACAATAAACCCATCATTACGGGTAAGCTTTTTGAATATATAGCCTCGTGTTCTCCCATTCTTTCCATTGGACCGGTTGAAGGAGATGCTTCTAAGATACTTGACAGGGCGAAAAGAGACCCTATGATCGATTATAACGATAAAGAAAGTATTAAACAAACCATTTTAAAATACTATTCCCTTTGGCTGAACAATAACGGATATAATTTCAAGCATTCCTCTTCCGAATTTGATGCATACAGCCGTTATACACTTACCAGAAATTTTTCAGACATTTTAAACCGCATCACATGAAGACAAACAGCGTTGATCTTTCTGCATACAAAAAAAAACACAGTTTTTATCCTGAGATCAGGTTGTTGATAACCATCAAAAGTTTCAATCTGCAAGCCATTCGTGAACGATATTTAAAAAGCAGAAACAAAAAATCAAAGAGAACGGGAAGTGTGAACAGGAGGGAGACAGCCATTGGCGGACTTGCGGAAATAACTCTCAAAAAAGGAGAAATATCACATCAGAAAATAGTTGCCAAATTACCAGAACCCAGAGGCATTGATAGCCAAGAAGATATTACTGCGTTTTCATCTGAAAACAAGGTTCATGTTCTATATAAAGATCATCTAAAAACCCTTACCAATCCCTGGTTTAGTTATATCCATACGGTAGATATCGACAGAAAAGAAAAACAAAAAATTCTAATCAGCTCTTCAGGCTTCGATTGTATTTTTGAATATTCAATAATAAGTCAACAAAAGACCCACGAATGGTTTGCCTGGGAAAATGGTTTTGATCACGGCATTGACCCGGAAAACGGCGAGAAACTTTATCTTACCAGAAATAAAGAAACCGCTGCAGAATATGAGCGGGAGGGAAAGCATTATATATTAATTGATGATCCGGTCAACCAGGTTCTGCCCACGGCAAAGCGTGCAGCTTTTATCAATTCCGTGGTTTATGATCCCCTTGACCGGGAAAATATCATTGCTACTTTTTTCCATGAAGGTGCTGTATATCAAATTAACAGAAACAGCGGAAAGACCGAAAAAATTCTGGATGGTTTGGTCAACCCCCATGGGGGCATGAAACTCAAATCAGGCAGTATTATGGGCACAAGTACCAAGGGGGGAGAAGTGGTTATCCGGGAAAAAGAAATCCAATACCACTATGATTTTTCCAGAATTCCCGGTAAACCGGATTTTTTATCCGACTTTGAATGGATTCAAAACAGCATTGTGACAAGGGAAGGGAATATACTGGCCATAGATTCAAACCGGAATAGCTTTGTCATATTCAACCCTGAAAAGAAACTGATTGACTTCATACCCTATGACGAAAACTGGGCGGTTCAGGATGTCATCGAAACCTCAGCAGATGATAATCAGCTCAATATCTTGAAAAATGCGCAATGGTAACACATAACCAGAATTATTCAAAAATAATTCTGGTGCTATTTCAAAATCCACCGGATCACTTCAAAGGCCTCCACATATTCCTGTGAGATTTGAAGACCCCTGAAATTGGCCAACCCATAAACCATGTTTTCTCCGGAATAAAACCGGTGTTGCTGTGATTCATATTGTTTGAGAGCTTCCAGCTTTTTATCCAGATGTTGTTTCTGAACCACTATGGAACAAGTAGAATGAAAGGAAAAGTTGTTCCACATGAACTCATACCCAAGCAGGGAAGTATTCTTGAAAGCCCGGCGGCCTTCCTCAAAAATTGTTTTGTGATCCTGATGCACATCAAATGAAGAAGGCATAAAGACAAGATCGGGATTGATCTGCTTCTTGATTTTGACCAACTCTTCAAGTATTTTTTGTCGAAATTCAGGAAACCGGCGAACTTTAAATTTATAGATGAATAGATTCTCTTGTTTGATTCCAAGCACCTGGGTGGCTTTTTTCACCTCAGTCTCCAGGATGTTTTCCGGATATCCCTCAGGTACTGACTCCTCACAAATAGAAAAAGCCACGTAATAAATTTCTTTCCCTTCCTCCAGGAATTTGTTGATAGTCGCACCGCAGCCGAGTTCTCCATCATCGGTGTGGGGGGCGAGGATCAATACGGTTTTTTGGTTCATAAAAATTTTTTAAAATTATACCCGTAACAAAAGTATAGAAAATTACTGGGTTGCATCAGAAACACAAAGAAATAAAATCTTATTTCCAGGAGATAAAACGATGACCGAATTTTTCCATAATCTCTTCATGATTGAGAACAAATTCGGATATATCACCGGAATGTACTTTTTGAAAATATTCTCCTTGTTTTATTACTTCGTTGATCTCTTCAGGAG
>JBKGZA010000155.1:0-7721 GCA_046545815.1 Bacteroidales bacterium | reverse complement strand
ATGTGATTACCGCCAGAAAGCATTCACAATTACCGGAAAACCTGAGCGATCTGAAGGGTAAATCCGTCCTCGTGCAGAGGGGTGATCTTATGCATGACCATGCCTTAAAACAGGGACTTGAAGAAGAACTCGTTCCTGTAGAAACCCAGGAAAAAGCCCTTCGTCTTTTAAATAAAGGAAAATATGATTTTGCACTCACTTCAAGAGTTCTGACAAATTATTTTAAGGAAAAGAACGGGTGGGACAACCTCACGAGCAGCAAACCCGTCCATTCAGCAGAATATTGTATTGGCGTTAAAGAAGGCAATACTGCTTTGCTTTCAAAACTCTCCGATGGTCTTGCAGCCATTAAAGGTGCGGGCAAATATCGCAAAATTTATTCTCAATGGCTGAGTATATATGAAGAACCGGAGTTTGATCTAAGGGATTTTCTGGAGTACAGCTTGTATGTTCTTTTGCCTTTAACTCTAATCCTGGTAGGTTCGCTTGTATGGTCGCGTACACTCAATAAACGGGTAACAAACCGAACCCGGGAGCTTCGTGAGGAAATGAGGGAAAGAGAAAGGACGGACAAAAAATTAAAGGAAAGCGAGCGAAAATACCGCGAATTATTTACCTCTATTCGTGATGCCATTCTGGTAGCTGATACAGAAAGAAAAATAATTGATTGTAACCCGGCTTTTACGGATTTATTCGGTTACACGCTGGAAGAGATAAAAGGTAAAAAGACCGTATATGTCTATAATTCTGAACAAGAATTCTATGATATGGGGGAAGCCCTCAGAAACCATCAGGGGAATGCCAGAGATTTTCTATATACCGTTCATTACAGGAAGAAAGACGGCACTGTCTTCCCGGGAGAAACCAATGTATTCTACCTGCAGGATGAAGCAGGGAATATCAGCGGATTTATAGGGCTTATCAGGGATATTACCAGCCGGATAGAAGTCCGGGAAGCGCTTAAAGAAAGCAAAGAAACCGCAGAAAGATATCTGAATATTGCAGCAGAGATCATCCTATCTCTCGATACAAAAGGCAACATCACCCTTTTAAATGACAGCGGACATCATTTACTGGAATATACAAAAGAAAGTCTTATTGGAAAAAATTGGTTTGAAACCTGCTTACCCAAAGAATACAAAAATGACATGCGGGCAATATTCAATAAATTGATGCAGGGCAATAGTGAAGAAGTAAAGTTGTTGGAAGGCCCCGTTATTACCAAATCTGGTAAAAGAAAAACCATATTATGGCATAACAGCGTGCTCATGGATAAAAACAACAACATCACAGGTGTCCTCACTTCTGGTGAGGATATTACCGAACGCAAGGAAATGGAAAATAAACTGGAAGAACGGGAAAATTTTATTTCTGTCTTACTTGACAATCTTAGCGTTGGAGTGGTGGCCTGTGATGCAAACGGTATATTGACCTATTTCAACAAAAAAACTCAGGAATTTCACGGCCTCCCCAAAATGAACCTTCCACCTGCGGAATGGTCCGAATATTACGATCTTTTCATGCCTGACGGTGAAACACGGATGAATCCCGAAGATGTACCCCTCTACAGGGCCTTGAAAGGTAAATACTTCAATGAAGTAGAAATGGTAATACAGCCTAAAAATGGAAAATCATTATACATCCTGGCTTCAGGCCAACCTCTTAAAGACAGCCAGGGTAACATAACAGGAGCAGTCGTTGCCATGTATGACATCACCGACCGCAAAAAGGCAGAAGAACAGTTAATGGAACTGAATAAAAAATTAAAGGAACGAAATGAAGAAATCGCCGCACAAAATGAGGAATACGAAACACTGAATGAAGAGTTGAATGAAAAAAATGAAGAGCTGCATAAAATCAATAAAGAACTGGAAAAAGCAAAAGAAAAAGCCGAGGAAAGCGACCAGTTAAAATCTGCCTTCCTGGCCAACATGAGCCATGAAATACGGACCCCCATGAATGGCATAATGGGCTTTGCCAATTTGTTGAAAAAACCACAACTAAGCGGGGAAAAGAAAGATTACTACATAGAATTGATACAGAAAAGCGGGGAAAGAATGCTGAACATCATCGGCAACCTTCTGGATAGTGCTAAAATTGAATCAGGGCAAATGGAAACCCAATGGGAAGAAATTTCTGTGAACGAGTTGATGGATGATCTGTATGCCATGTTTGAGCCTGAAGCAAAGAAAAAAGATCTGTCGCTAACAATTCGCAAAGATTTGTCAAAAAGCGAGGATTATATTTTGACAGACACTACCAAATTCAATCAAATATTGAGCAATCTTATCAACAATGCCATTAAATATACCAATAAAGGCCGGATAGAATTTGGGTATACCATAGAAAACAAAAAACTGCGCTTCTATGTAAGCGATACGGGTATAGGAATATCTCCCGAAATGCAGAAAAAAATATTTGAGCGTTTTCGCAGGGCTGATTTGGAAATTGCAAGTGAATACGAAGGAGCTGGCCTGGGACTGAGTATTTCCAAGGCTTATGCTGAAATGCTCGGTGGTGATATGTGGGTGAACTCGACACCAGGTGAGGGAAGTATCTTTTATTTCACCATACCATACCGGAAACCTGAACAAGATGATGGTCTGACTGATAAAAACAATCAAAAAGAAACAGAAAAATTACCGGATAATATCACCTTGTTGGTCGCAGAAGATGATAAAACCAGCTTCACACTGCTTGAAGAAATGGTACGTGAAAGAAATATCCACTGCATACCGGCAGGCAATGGCAGGGAGGCTTTGGATAAAGTAAAAAACAACCCTGAGATAGATCTGGTGCTGATGGATATCAAAATGCCTTTAATGGACGGATATCAGGCAACCAGTGAAATAAAAAAAGTAAAGCCTGAAATACCTGTAATTGCTCTAACTGCTTTTGCTTCAAAGCCAGACAGAGAAAAAGCGCTCAATGCAGGTTGTGATGAATATTTGGCAAAACCTGTAAAATCATCCGAATTAATAAAACTTATAGACCATTTTGTAAAGAAAGGATAGCCGGAACTTCTTTTGAATCATATTTTGTTGTGATTTAATATAAACAAAAAGGATTGGTTATGGCGGAAAAGCAGAACAGCAAAAAGGAACACACCTATCAAAGCAAAGCCTTTGAAATGGCCCGTGAATACCTGCAAAAACAACAAAACAAAGCCATCAAAGAAAGGGAAAGGCTTTTTGGCCTGCAAATCATACCCAAAGCTACCTATTACGATGATTCCAAAGGGCATAGGCCCGGAGAAAAGAACTGGAAAGGGTTCGGATTCGATCTGCATCCGCAGGTTTCTCTTATTTCGGGAGGGCTCATCGTGATCTTCATTGTTTTAACCTTTGTTTTTAAAGAACAAGCCATAACTTTTTTCCAGAATCTGCTGGATGGCATCGGGAATAATTTCGGCTGGCTATATATTCTGGCTGCCAACTTCTTTGTCATTGTGATGATCCTGTTTGCAGCCAGCAAATACGGCAACATCAAAATCGGCGGTCCGGATGCGATGCCGGAATTCAGCACATTTAGCTGGTATGCGATGCTGATCAGCGCCGGCATGGGCATCGGCCTGATGTTCTGGAGCGTGGCAGAGCCCATCTTTCATTACTCGGAACCCTCCCCCATGTTTGATGTAGCGGCAAAATCCCCTTCAGCAGCACAAGGCGCACTGGGAGTTACCTATTTTCACTGGGGTTTGCATCCCTGGGGCATCTATGCCCTGGTGGGTCTTTCCCTGGCCTTTTTCGCCTATAACCGTGGACTACCCCTCACCATCCGCTCCATTTTTTATCCACTGCTCGGTGAAAAGATCTATGGGTTCTGGGGCAACCTAATCGACATCCTCTCCGTGCTGGCTACCCTTTTCGGACTGGCCACCTCTCTCGGACTCGGCGTTAAGCAGGTAGCTTCAGGCCTCAACTACCTGTTCGGCTTTCCTGACGAAACGATTTATGTCGTGCTGCTCATCGGGATCATTACCTTTTTTGCCACCTTATCCGTGGTGGCAGGCCTGGACAATGGCGTGCGCCGGCTTAGCAGCGGCAATTTATATATGGCAGGTATATTCATGCTTTTCCTCATCGTAGTAGGGCCGACCGTTTACATATTAAAAGCCTTTACACAGAATCTCGGTTTTTATCTCCAGAACCTGCCCCAGCTAAGTTTCTGGGTAGAAACCTACGAGGGTGCTAAAGGCAGCGACTGGCAGAACCTGTGGACCATCTTTTACTGGGGTTGGTGGATATCCTGGTCGCCATTCGTGGGCATGTTCATCGCCCGCGTGTCGAAGGGAAGAACGGTGCGCGAGTTCATCGTGGGCGTTATGATTCTCCCAACCTTACTTTCCTTCCTGTGGATGTCTACTTTAGGCGGTTCAGCCCTGCATCTGGAAAGCATGGGCATTGCCGATATAGCCACCAGCGTTGAAGAGAATGTTTCTACAGCATTGTTTGTCATGCTCGAAAATTACCCGCTTACAGAAGTGACTTCATTTATCGGTGTCATCCTCGTAGTCATCTTTTTTGTTACCTCCTCTGACTCCGGTTCACTGGTGGTTGATCACCTTACTTCCGGCGGCAAGCTCGATTCCCCGGTACCCCAGCGAATTTTCTGGGCGATTATGGAAGGATTGGTTGCAGCAGCACTGCTTATGGGCGGTGGCCTGATTGCTCTACAAAGCGCCTCCATTGCCACAGGACTGCCCTTTACCTTCATCCTGCTGATTATGGTTTACAGCCTGTATCGCGGACTGCAACAGGAATATTATCATGCGGTCATCATTGAAAAAATCCGGCCCGATGTGCAGCAGTTCGAAGTGCCCATGGAACAGGAAGAAGAACCTGCGAAGGAAAAGAAAAAAAGCAGGTGGTATAAGCGAAATAGAGGAGATGGTGGGTGATACCTTACCGGCCAATTTTTGCCAAAAAAAGCAAGAATTTGACCGGTAAGCGGCTAATAATAAGACCGAGCATCTTTCCGGTTATTTGGATTATTAATTGTATATTGTCCGATTCCTGCATAGGAATCGTCATTTCGAATGATGTGATCATAGAACCGGGATTGCCATCATCGTTCCTGTCAATAATCAAAATCCCATGCACGTGATTGGGCATAACAACAAATGCATCCAATATAACCAACGGGAAATGATTGGGTATTTCGTGTGCTTGTCCCGTCTGAAAGCAGGATTCGTGGCCACTTTTGATCCGATTTCATTACTTCCTGCGCACACCATTACCCCTAAATCAATTATAAATCATCGGCAATGTAAAATAAAAACGGGAGTATTTCTCTAATTCCGACTCTACACCAATGGTTCCGTTATGAATTTCCACAGCCATTTTGCAAAAAGCCAGACCCAGACCGGTACCGGTTAATTGATGAGAATTTATTTTCCCCCCAAAGTATCTGTCAAATATTTTGTTTTTATGTTCTTCTGAAATCCCTGTACCATAATCCGTGACTAAGACCTCAATAAAACTGTTTCCCTGCTTGTGTATTTGCTCCCCAAGGCTCAGAACAACAGGCATGTTTTCTTCAGAATGTTTGATTGCATTGGTCAACAAATTCACAAAAACGCGTGTGATCAATTTCTCATCGGCGTGTACATATATATCATCCGGGATATTATTCTCTAATGTGAGTTCCTTTCTTTCAAGAAAAAACTGCACTTGTTCCACGGCACCGGATATCAACCGGTTCAGGTTGCATTCAGCCAGTTCTGGAGTGAGTGTATCCTCTTCATACTTGTTCACATCGAGCATATTCATAACCAAATTATTCATGGTGTGCCCCGCAGATTTCACCAAACGCTTTTCAGCCAGATTCACAACAATGTTCAGTGGATTCTTTAAATCGTGTACCAACATATCGGTCATGTCCTGTTTGAGTCGGTTTGCCCTTTCCAGTTCTTGATTGGTGGATTGAAGCGCTTCATTTTGCTTCATGATTTTGGCCTGCTGTTCTTCAATTTTTTCTTTCTGGATTCGCATGGTTTTGTTTTTGCGTATGATCTTCACATACGCAAACGCTCCTCCTGCCAAAAACAGCAAAAGAACGCCCATCCCCGCCAAATAATATTTTTGTTGGGTCTCTTCTTGTTGAAGGCGCCTTTTTTGCATCTCAATCTGATGCTGCTTTTTTTCCGCCTCAAATCTTTGGTGGTAAAAAGAAACCAAATCATTTCTTGTTTGATTGTACAGGTTAACTTTTGTATTGAGATGTATCTGAAGATATTTCAGAGCATTTTTATAATCACCTTTTTCTTTGTATGCAGCATGTAAACGCATGCTGGTATTTTCAATATGGTCTTCGGCATCTAGTTTTCGCGAAAGTTTAAGCGCCTGCTTTCCCAATTCAATAGCCTTTTCGTACTCCCCTTTTCTTTCGTAATGCAACATGATATTGGTCAGTACATTTGGAATATCATTCGGAGCATGCGTTTGATAAATATCCCTGGCTTTCTGCAAATAATATAAACCTTTATCCGAACGCTTGTAGCTGTATATAGCACCAAGAATCTCATAATTGCTGCCCAACAGGGAAGAATCCGCTATGGTTTTACTGAAATGCAGAGAGCTATCTGCGTATTGCCGGGCCTTATTGAAATCGGAAAGTTCATAATAGGTTGCTGCCAGCCGGTTGTAAGTTTCCGCTATTCCTTTTTCATCCTGTATATTCCGGAATGTTTTCAGGGCCTCAGAAAAAAATGATAACGATGCTTCCAGTGAAGCAATGGAACGATTGATTTCGCCAAGCATTTTGAGATATTTGCCCTCATAAATTTTGTCCTGATTCCTGCGGGCTTCATTCCGCATTTTGCGGGCAAGCTTCAATGCTTCTGTTTTGCTGCCCGTATTCTTTAGCAGGTAGGTTTTCAGCAAATTGCTTTCATAATAAGTTGTTGTATCGTTGTTTGCTTTGGCCTGCCTGATGGCCCTGTTAACAAAAACTAGTGCAGAGTCTTTATTTTCCGCGAAATGCTCCCCGGCCTTTTCTAACAGTTGTTTCCCTGAAGATTCCTGTGAAAAAACCCAAAGCGGCAAAAACAATTGTATAAGAATAGCGAGTATAATATTTTTCATTTGGGATCAACTTTTAACTATTCAATAAAGATCTGAGAGATCTGCTTAAAAAAATTCATGAAGTTGTTTTAAAATCAGAAATATGCTTAGAATCGATCGTTTCCTCCTTTAGTACCTTACCGGTCAAATTCTTGCTTTTTTTGGCAAAACTTGCCCGGTAAGGTTTATTATGGGTTTTACGGGGAAATGAAACAGATGTTTCGGTAAGTGAAACATTTGGTAAGGGACCGATTAAAATGATCCAGGAAAAGCGTATGCTTTGAAAACCAAATAATGTTGGTGACATTTAATGATGGCCACTGATACATGAATGGAATTTTTATTAGTAAAAAAGAGTCCGGTATAAAAAGCTAAATATTGGTTGATAAGGCGCTAAGCGGCTCTAATAGATCTCTGAAATTCAGTAGATAATTATTGCACTATTAGCTAAAAATAGCCGCTAAGCGCCTTTTTAGACTAGACTCAAAAAAGCAGGATTGATCCATAACCATTCACCCGGCCATAAAGCAAAAACCATTGACACCGGCACGGTCTGATCGCGAGGGTACGCCAATAATGCAGATAAAACTACAAACCACTCTAAATTTATACTCTCTAACGCCTTCTTACGAGTATTACCCAATCATCTCTTTCTTC
>JBKGZA010000154.1:0-7725 GCA_046545815.1 Bacteroidales bacterium | reverse complement strand
TCATTACACCGTGCTGGAAGACCGCTCGGCTATTGTGAAATACAGTTATGAAACGGGTAATGCTGTCGATACAATCCTGAAAATAAATGATTATCAGGATGTCTCGTCCATTACACGCTATGAATTCAGCGATAGTGAGAATAAAATTTTGATTGCTACCGAGGTGAATCCCATTTACAGAAGATCTTTCACAGCCCGTTATTTTGTTTTTAATCGGTGTGAGGAAACATTGAAGCCTTTAAGCGGGGACGGCAAACAGAGGCTGGCCACGTTTTCGCCGGATGCCTCTAAAGTTGGATTTGTAAGGGAAAACAATATTTATATTAAAAATCTGAAAACGGGGAAAACAGAACAAATCACACACGATGGTGAGATAAACCATATCATCAATGGTACCACGGATTGGGTTTACGAAGAGGAGTTTGCTTTTACCCAGGGTTTCCACTGGTCGCCTGAAGGAGATAAAATTGCATTCTATAAGTTCGATGAAAGCCGGGTAAAGACTTTCCATATGACCAGGTATCGTGATTCGCTTTATCCCGAGGATTACACTTTCAAATACCCCAAGGCAGGAGAGAAGAACTCCATAGTGAAGATTTATGTATATGATCTGGATAACGGTGCAATTGAGGAAATGGATACAGGTAAGGAAACCGATCAATATATTCCTCGGATAAAATGGACCCCGGCCAATGATAAACTTTGTATGATAAGGATGAACCGGTTGCAAAACAGGGTTGAGATCATGCTGGCTGATGCCAATACGGGTGAATCTGAAGTGATTTATGAAGAAACCAACAAGTATTATATTTCACAGATTGAAGATGATTACCCAACCTTTCTGGATGATGGAGAACACTTTATTATCTACAGTGAAAAGAGTGGCTATAATCACCTTTATCTCCATGATATACAGGGAAACCCAATTCGGCAAATCACACAAGGAAACTGGGAGGTAACCGAATTCATTGGGTATGATGAAAAGAGCGATCGGGTTTTCTATGCGTCTGCTGAAGAATCTCCCTTAAAGCGTTCGGTCTATTCCATTAAAAAAGACGGAACAGATAAACGGAAAATCACAGAGAAAGAAGGATGGAACAGCGCCAGTTTCAGCAATGGATTCAAATATTATATCAATTATCACTCCAGGGCCAATGCTCCGCTAAAGGTAACACTGCATGAACGCGGCGGTGATTTGATAAGGGTTTTGGAAGATAATGAGGATTTAAGGAAAAATGCGGAAAAATATGGGTTTCAGGATAAACAATTCATGAAACTCAATACACCTTCAAGCGATTACGATTTAAATGCCTATATGATTACCCCTCCTGATTTTGAAAAAGACAAACAGTATCCATTGTTTATGCACTTGTACGGTGGTCCCGGTTCCCAGACGGTCACTGACCGGTGGGGAGGAAGCCGCATGGCTTGGTTCCAGATGCTTGCCCAGAGAGGTTATGTGATTGCCGTGGTAGATAACCGAGGTACCGGTGGCCGGGGCGAGAAATTCAAGAAGATGACCTACGGTCAGCTGGGTAAGTATGAAACCATTGATCAGATTGAAGCAGCGCGGTATTTTGAGGATAAAAGTTTTATTGATCCCCGGCGTATTGGTATATTTGGCTGGAGTTACGGTGGATATATGTCATCCAACTGTCTTTTTCAAGGCAATGAAACCTTTTCCCTGGCCATAGCCGTTGCACCGGTGACCAACTGGCGTTATTACGACACCATCTATACCGAGCGCTATATGGGACTTCCCCAGGATAACCCCGATGGATATGATGACAATTCACCCATCTATCATGTGGAGGGTTTAAAAGGTGATTATTTGCTCATTCATGGCACAGGCGATGACAATGTGCATTTGCAGAATTCCATTGAATTGGCTGAGGAGCTGGTTCAGGCCAACAAACAGTTTGAAATGCAGTTCTATCCGGATAAAAACCATGGGATTTATGGAGGCAATACGACATATCATCTGTATACCCGGATGACCAACTTCATTATGGAAAATCTGTAGCAACAAGATGGAATCCCGGAAAATGAAGATTATTGATGATCTCTGATTGTTGAGTTGTGCCGAAATCATCCAGGCGAGAAATAACAGTCATTGCCTGACATATCTTGTTCTTCTTCTATTCCTTATATTCAGGATGATCGAAAGGGCCAGGGCGACGAAAAACACAACTGCTGTAGTGGTATCTACAAGCGTGGCTCCGGGATTGAAGGGGGTTATCCGTTCCACCAGATATTTAATATATGAATGGGGTAGATTACGATGACCCAATTCACGCAAAATCTGGAAATGCCAGTCAGTTAGCGGGCAATATCCAATACCATAAAACAATCCCAGGATAAACCAGGAAGCTCCGGTTAGAATAAGGGTGATCAAGTTGAGCTTGCGGGTTTTTTTCCATATCCAGCCTGTGGCATTAAATAGCGTTAGGATGGTATGGAAGGCCACAAAAAAGATGTCCGCAATTTGTAGTAGAATTATCTCCATAAGATGAAAATTGGTTGAGATGAACCATGAAACTCCTCTAAAAAGAATTTTTCCGCCACCTAAGACACAAAAATTCGCTAAAATAAAATACCGAATGTATCTTATTTGTGGGTTTACTGTTTCAGTCTGTCGCCGGACAGGTTAGAATGCAACAATATAAGATTTTTTTATCCGATTAAGAAATTTCTCCAGATTTTTTTATATTTAGAACTAAATCCCAGTGATTATTAATGGGTGCTTTACCGGAAAGGAGGCCGGAAATATGCTTAAAACAGTCATCGTGATAACCGTTTTTTTTATAATTCTGATAGTTACCGGCATAATTACGAAGAAATTAGTGGTAAATCAATACAATGAAGAATTAAAGAAATTGGAGGAAAACCAGTTTGAATACACCTTGGGTAGTAATTATACATACAGAAACAGTGATGTAGAAAAGGTGATTTCCATGGATGGAGAGAAAGAGATATCGGTTCAAATTTGGACGTTTAATGTATTGGGCGATATTTCGATCATCTTGTTTGATTCTGACGGAAACGTTTATATGGAGAGAGAAGGTAAAAATATGGAGTATTCCCTGACTTTTAAGCTGGGGAAAGGCAGTTACCTTTTGGGAGTAAGATGCAACCATGTTTTATTGGGAAGTTACGTATTGGGCTTCAAAAATATTGATGACCTATATGCTCCGGTAAGTATGGATTTTGGGGGTAAAGCAGAATCCGTACCTCAAGAAAACTTTCTATTATTCTGGTAAAGTAATTTTTGAAATTCAATGAAAAAAATGATTGACAGGTAAATTAGCCAACAAAGCCTGATTATAGCTTAATTTTTAAGTAAAAATTGTTCAATGTTCTCTCTGAATATTTGTTTGGTTTCTTTTTCAGACTGTCCTATACCTGAGCTCATTCTGGGTTTCCCTTCCTCCGGACAATAAAGAAATGTTGGTATACTCTGGATTCCCATTACACCGGCCAGTTCTTTTTCCTCATCCACATCCACTTTGTAAACATGAATTTTTTCTTTGTATTCTTTTGCTATCTCTTCTATAATGGGTGAGGTGACCTTACAGGGTCCACACCAATCGGCGTAAAAATCAATCAGACAGGGTTTGTTTCCCTGATATTCCCATGTTTCACTGTTCTTATAGTCCACAATTTTTTCCCTGAATTGTTCGGCGGTAAGATTGATTACAGCTTTGTTTTCGTCTCCGTGGGAAGAAAAGGATTCATTTTTTTCTTCTTTCTCGGACGCACCTGTGCCCTGGCAGGCCTGGAGCATAAAAGGGATCAGAACCAGTAAAAGTAATGTGAGTCTTTTCATATGATTATATTTTGTTGGTTGACCTTTCTTTGATAGTGATTTCATCAGTTATACATTTTATTGGTTTGACTATATATATAAATATTAACATATGCAAATGTAATAAAAAAATAATGGCATGAAGCATTCTTTTCAAAAAAATTACAAAAACTCAATAAGTGGATAGCAATTGGCCTCAATGGGGCTGGATGATCATAAGGTGAATTTCATCTTTTAGGCTGGGAAGGTAATCAAAAATGGCTTTCTTTAATATTTTTTCTGATACAGAATCCTCGAGGTTGGTTAATTTGTTGCTTATTTCAATGATTATATGTGAGTTAGAGAATTTAATATATTGTAAAATATATTTCGGTTTATGAAGTAAAAATCAAAAACGGAAGGAATGCAACTGTGATTCCACCTGTTATTAGTACCTTACCGGTCAAATCCTTGTTTTTTCTGGCAAAACTTGCCCGGTAAGGTACTAAAACTTATAAAAAAAATTCAGGGACTATTCCTGGCTGTCCCCGGATTTATCAGGTGCTTTAGGTATTTCAGGCAATGGTTCATATTTTTCTTCAACCTTTTTCCTGATTACTTCAATTGCTTTATTCAATTGCTGATCAATTTCCTGGTATTCTTTATAGGGATCATTCTCTACCCGGATATCGGGTTCAACTCCATGGCCTTCTATGATCCACTTGCTTTTTTCTGCAGAATAGGAAGCAAATTGAGGAATACGCAAAGAACCCCCATCTATAAACGGTAAAGAGCCCCGTATACCAACTACGCCTCCCCACGTCCGGGTACCGATAACCGGCCCCAGATTGTTCTTTTTAAACGAATAGGCAAATAAATCACCGTCAGATGCGGAATATTTGTCTACCAACAGTACCAAAGGACCGCGGAAAGCCTTGGAGGGTGTATGAGAAGGTTCATCTACATTACGGCGCATGCTGGCTCGGGAAACGGCTCTTCGAAGCCGCTCAATGATCATCGGAGATACGTTACCTCCTCCATTGCCCCTGTCGTCAATGATCAAACCTTTCTTGGTGATTTGCGGATAGTAATGTTCTACAAACTCATTGAGTCCGTTGGTAATCATATCGGGGATATGAATGTAACCTACTTCTCCGTTGGTTCTTTCATTCACGGTTTCCATATTTTTTTGTACCCAGTTGTGATAGTATAATTCCGATTCATCACTGATTGGCTGAATGATCTCTCTATGGCTGTCTTCCATATTTGGGGAGGAACTGAAGCAAACCTCCACCTTTTTTCCGGCTTTACCAACAAGTGCCCTATGCAGGTCGTTCATTTCCCTGACGGATTCACCGTTGATCTCAAGTATAAAATCGCCCTTCTCTACATCTACTCCGATGGCCTGAAGAGGTGATTTTTCCTGCTCATTCCAGTTGTTGCCTTCAAGAATGCTATCGATGCGAAAATATCCGGATTCATGTTTGGTGATTTCAGCGCCCAACAGGCCCGTTTTGATGCGTTCCGGTTCGGGCCTGTCTCCGCTCTGGATATAAGCATGGCCCACATTCAGTTCAGAGATCATCAGTCCGATAAGATAAGTGAGATCGTTTCTGTGATTGACATGAGGCAGGAGTTCCCTGTATCGTTCTTTCATATTTTTCCAGTCCACTCCGTGCATGTTTTCTACATAGAAAAAATCGCGTATCTGCCTCCAACTCTCATTGAAAATCTGCTTCCATTCCTTTTTGCGATCTATCCGGACTTCCATATCGGACATATCCACAGTTTCTTTCATCTGTATTTCAGAGGTGGGCAGATCGATTACCGCAAAATCCTTGTCCTTCCTAACGAGCATTTTTTTGTTGTTGGGCGATATGGTAAATTGCATTCCTTTACCCAGTGTAGTTTCTTCTTCTTCTTTCAGGTCAAACATTTTGATGGATATTTGGTCGTTGTCAGAGTCGTGCTCCTGATAATATACCCTGTCATCAATCGCATAGATGTTACTATAATTTGAAGCCTTAACAGGCAAAGCTATGATACGTTTTTGAATGCCATCCTTGTCAATGTTGACCTCAACTTCTGCGGAAGATTCGCTTTTATTTTCTTCATTTTTATTATCCACTGCAACTTCGTCATTCGCTGGCGCAAAGGGTGATGGTGTGGACTTCTGGAGCGTGATCAGGTAGATTTTTTCCATATCCTTGTAGGCATAATTCCACTCGACCCGGCTGTATATGGGGTCAAAGTTGCGCATGGAACTCAGCACGAGATATTTTCCGTCGCCGGAAAAATTGGGTTCGCCTGAATCGTACCATCCTTCAGTGGCCTTGAATTTGTCACCGGTTTGGGTATTGTACACCCAGACCACTGACATGTCATTTTCCTCCTCTTTGGTGTAGGTGATCCACTTGCTGTCAGGGCTCCAGTGATAGCTGCTGATTTCACCGTATTTTGAAGTATCCACCCGTGTGACTTCTTTGTTTTGTACATTAACGTACCTGAGTCTAAATTCGGCATCGCTCCACATGATCTTTTTGCTGTCGGGCGCCCATTTCAGCGAATATTTGTAGGTATCGGCATCTTTTGTCAGTTGAACCGGAGCTTCTTTTCCCTGTTTGTCCTGCATATAGATTTCAAACTCCCCGCTCATATCGGAGATGTAGGCGATGTGTTTTCCATCGGGCGACCACCTGGCATCGCGGTCATTGGCGTCTGATGACTTGGTCAGGTTGTAGGTGATCCCTTCCCTGGAAGGTACAGAAAAAACATCTCCCCGGCCGCTGAAAGTCACTCTTTCGCCGTTTGGTGATAAACCGGCATTTTGTATATGTTCGCTTGCATCTACTATTTCCTCGCGGCTGTAGGTAATGTCATTTGAGATGGTTATAGGGACCCGGCTTGTTTCTTCGGTTTGAAGGTTAAATTTATAGATTTGGCCTCCGTTTTCAAATACAATATAATCATCCCCAATGGAGGGAAATTTCACATCGTATGTGTCAAAGTTGGTGAGCCTGGAAACTTTTTCAGTGTCCATATCGTACTTAAAAAGATTCATTCTCCAGTCACGATCAGAAAGGAAATACACGGTGTTTCCCTTCCACATGGGGATGATATCCTGTGCTTTGTTATCGGTTATGGGCCGGGTTTCATGGGTATTGAAGTCATGAATCCATACATCATCTGCCATACCGCCACGGTAATGTTTCCAGGTTCTGAATTCGCGAAATACTCTATTGTAAGCCAATTTGCTACCGTCGGAAGAGTAGCTGCAAAAACCACCTTCCGGAAGAGGCAATTGTTCAGGTACACCACCTTCTGCAGGCACCTTAAAGAGCTGTCCGATGAATGAGTTAAAGGACTTTTTTCTTGAACGGAAGATGATGTTTTTTCCGTCTGGAGTCCACGTCATTACAATGTTATTGGGGCCCATGCGATCGGCCACGTCGTCCCGGTCTAGCGTAGCAGTATATGAGACTCTTCTGGGAGAGCCCCCTTCGCTCGGTATGGTATAGACTTCTGTATTCCCGTCATATTGTCCGGTAAAAGCAATTTTCTCTCCGTCGGGTGAAAAACGTGGAAACATTTCATAGCCCTCATGTGAAGTGAGTCTTCTTGCCGTGCCTCCACTTTCATCGACTGTGTATAAGTCTCCGGCATAGGAAAATACTATCTGATTCCCATGTATGGCGGGAAATCTTAATAATCTCGTACCTTCTTCCCGGGCACTTGCGTTGAGGAAAGAAAGCAAAAAGGTGATGAAAATCACCAGATAAATCCGTTTCATAAGCAAATCTTTTTTTTGTTGTTAACGTATATTTATGCATCCCCTAATTTGGACAAGCCAAAACGGAAACACATTAAATTCCTTGAAAGCATCCTTTTTGGTTTTGGCTTGTCCAAATTAGGAAAAATACGTTATGTATCCAAAAACTAAG
>JBKGZA010000153.1:0-7861 GCA_046545815.1 Bacteroidales bacterium | reverse complement strand
AAGTGCAACCGAGCATACATTTGTTGTTGCTTCAATATGTAAAATCAATGGCATAGTATCCCTGTATATTATTTATGTTTAGCATCCTCTCTGTTTTCAAAATCCTGTCTATCAATCAAATCTGCTACTAATCAATTCTACAACGATAACCGTTTCTAAAGTTTATCAAATTAGCGCCAGAGAACAATGCAGTTTAAAGAAAAGTTAACTGATTATCAAAAATAATAAACTTTTCATATGATTTATTAAATTTCACTAAAAATGATTTAATAATTTTGTATAAAATATCGCCGACAGATGAAAGAGGAATTCATCCCAGAACTGGGGAAAGTGCATATTACCAAAAGGAAGCATTGCAAAAGAATTACAATACGGTATGATCCAAAAGGGAAAATCAAAGTCAGTATTCCCGGAAACGTTACCTACAATGCCGGTCTGAAATATATACAGTCCAAAAAGTCCGTCATCAAAAAGAAAATAAAAGTACTTCAGGATGAACAAAATAATGTAGACTTCAATAATTTCAGAACGAAATGGCACAGAGTAGTTCTCAAACCAGAAAAACGTACAGATGCATTCTATCAGATAGACCATTCACATCTCATCATACGTTTTCCCTGCCAAATAGCGGGTAAAGACCCATGGCTCCAGTCGATCATCCGCAAAGGAATAGAAGAAACACTCAGACAGGAAGCAAAAACCTATCTTCCACAGCGGGTTTTCAAACTGGCATCGCAAAATAACTTTACTTTCAACAACCTCTACATTAAAAACGTAAAAACCCTGTGGGGAAGCTGTTCTTCAAAGAACAACATCAACCTGAACATTCATCTGATGAGATTGCCCGACCATCTGATCGACTATGTATTGCTGCATGAGCTATGTCACACAATTCACAAGAATCACGGCCCTGCCTTCTGGAACCATCTTGACAACATCACCCGGGGGAATCTCATGATGTTAAGAAAAGAGTTGCAAAATTATCATCCGCGTTTTTAGATGAAAATGCTTTTCAATAAAATGAGGTGTTTCCATTAGATTTGGTAAACGGAGCCAAGCGCCTTATCATATATGAGCCCTGGTTGCTGTTTCACTTTGCCGGAGGCTCCAGATAATTCCTGAAGAACACATCTTCAAACCCGGTTTTATCTTAAAAATTTGAACCTTTCACCCTATATATCCGTAAAAAACCATCGAAACTCAGACGTCATATTCAATTAAATATTCATTCCTTTAAAAAGATAAAACGCATATGAAGCTCCAAATGAAGCTAAAACATAAAGTTCAGATTTTGCTCATGTTCGTTTCTGCATTGATTTATTTGGCAGCCATCGGATACATCAGCATTAATGCAAGACAGAATGCTCAGCGGAGAGCCAGGAATTTGACTGACTCCAAAGTAAATAAGTATGCCCGGCAAATTGAAAGTCAGATAAACAGGAAGATGGCTGTTACCAGAACACTGGCATTAAGCTTTTCAAATTATGATTCTATGCCCAAAGACCAATGGCTTAATTTGATTAACAGTATGTACGAAGATGTATTTCCAGAGTATTCAAATATATATAATCTTTGGGACAGCTGGGAGTTGAATGTGATAGATACAAGCTGGGATAAGTCTCATGGAAGGATTGTAAATGAACACTTCAGGGATCAGGGCATCATAAAAGAAAAACAGAGCAGGAGGAGCTTGGATGGTGACAATGATCTCTATAAAAAAATCAAAAAACAAAACAAGGAAGTAATCCTTCCCCCTTATTTTGACCTTTTTGCTGAAGGCAAATCGGAAAAAAAACTAATGACAAGTTTGGTCGTGCCCATTCAGAATGAATCAGGCAAGTTTGTGGGGGTAGTGGGAGTAGACATTACCATGGATCAATTTCAGGAAACACTGCACGGCATTACCATTCAGGACCTGAAAGGAAGCCAGGCATTCCTTCTAAGCCATGAAGGCAAATATGCAGCTCATCCCGACACTTCATTGCTCAATGAAAAAATACAGAAAAACCCCACTGATAAAGAAAATTTCGACATCCACAAAATTTTCGGTGAAAGAAAAAATTTTTCCATCGTTCACAAGAAAGATGTGCAACAAAAACATTATGTGAGCTATGCACGGATTGATATAGGCCGAACAGAGACGCCCTGGTATCTGGGTATTTCGGTTCCGGTTTCATCCATTATGGAAGAGGCTGACCGGAATTTTGTTGTTTCATTAATTGTTGGTGTCATTGGTTTGATCATTCTCAGCGTGGTGATCTACTATATTACCCGCGGCATTACCCACCCGATCGAACGCATAACAGAAGTTTTAAAACAAATGGCCCTGGGAAGGATCGATAATCAAATGAAACTCTCCATTAATACCGGGGACGAGATTGAAGAAATGGGCAATGCTCTAAACACTTCAATAGACGGATTAAACAGGAAAAATGAATTTGCCGGTCATCTGAGCAATGGTGAGCTGGATGTAGAATATCATCTGCTCAGCCAGGAAGACCATCTGGGTCAATCCCTTCTGGAAATGCGGGACAGCCTGAAAAAAGCCCGGGAAGAACAGAAAAAACAAAAAATAGAAGAACAAAAAAGACAGTGGATCAATGAAGGACTTAACAGATTCGCGGATATACTGAGGCAAAACAATGACGACCTCCAAAAACTCTCCGACGAGGTGATCAAAAACCTGGTTTACTATCTGGAAGCCAACCAGGGAGGAATATTTCTGGTTAACGATGAGGATGAAAACGACAAGCATCTTGAATTGACTTCTGCCTTTGCGTATGACCGAAAAAAATATCTCGAAAAGCGGATAGATTTCGGCCACGGCCTGGTGGGGACCTGTGCCATTGAAAAACAACCCATTTATATGGAAGAAATTCCGCGGGATTATATTGAGATCACTTCAGGCCTGGGAGATGCGAACCCCGACAGTTTACTAATTGTTCCAATGAAGCTGGAAGAAGAGCTGCATGGAGTGATTGAGATTGCCTCTTTCAACACCTTCCAGCAATATCAAATCGATTTCGTTGAAAAAGTAGCAGAAAGCATTGCTTCAACCATTTCATCGGTCAAAGTGAATATGAAAACCCAGCGACTGCTGCAACAATCGGAGCAACAATCGCAGGAACTTTCAGCCCAGGAAGAAGAAATGCGCCAAAACATGGAAGAATTAAAAGCCACACAAGAAGAAAATGCGCGCCAAAAAGCCGAAATGGAACATCTGGTCAACGCTTTTCACAAAGCCAACTATATCGTGGAGTACGATACCAATGAAAAAATCATTGAGATCAATGAAAAATACCTGAACCTTGTCGGATTGAAACGGGAAGAAGTCATCGGCACCCATCACTCTTATAAACTGCAACTCACAGAAGAACAGGAAGAATCATACAATCAGTTCTGGGAGGATCTTCGTGCGGGTAAAGTAAAAAAAGACGTCAGCCGCGTTGAAGTTAATGGCCAGACACATCTTCTGGCCGAAACCTACACACCCATTATGGATGATGAAGGAAATGTGGAAAAAATTCTGAAGATCGCCTTTGATACTTCAGAATTCAATTTTTAAGTTGTCTGATTGTTAGACAGTCATGATTTCCTTCTCCTTTTCTTCCAAAATCTCATCCACTTTTTTTACCGACTCGTCCGTAAGCTTCTGAACTTCATTTTCACCCCTGGTAGTTTCATCTTCGGGAGTCCCTTCATTTTTCATCTTTTTCAATTTTTCATTGGCTTCACGGCGGGCATTTCTGATACTAATCCTGGTATCCTCAGCTTCGGAATGAACCTGTTTGACAAGGGATTTCCTTCTTTCCTCAGTAAGAGGCGGAATGTTTATTCTTATGATATCTCCGTGATTAGAAGGGTTTAATCCCAGATTTGAATCCATGATCGCTTTTTCTACCTTCTCAATCACATTTTTATCCCACGGTTGCACGCTGATGGTCTTTGCATCGGGTGTGCCTATATTGGCCAATTGATATAGAGGAGTTTGCACTCCATAATAATCCACCATTACACCATCCAGGATTCTCGGATTTGCCTTACCTGCACGAATTCTGGCAAGATTTTCCGAGAGGTGACTGATGGCTTTATTCATTTTCTTCCTGGCTTCATTGATCACGTTTTGTACTTCATTATCCATAGTTAATTGATTTTTTGTTCCAGAAATCTTGAAATATCCTTACAACTGAAAACTACAATTTAGCCAATTGCATATAAGATTGTCGTTCAAATTTAACAAAAATTTCATTGATCAGCTTATTGTATTTGCCATGAATATATTTCTTCTCTCCTGTAAAAGCACCCGGGATCATCATTTATCAAGAGAAATAAAATAACCACAAAACATCATCCATGGACAAGGGTGCCCACATGGTCTTCATAAATGGCCTTTTTCATCTGATCAGGCTTATTGATATTAAATACCACTATGGGAAGATCATTATCTCGGCATAGAGCGAAAGCAGTCATATCCATCACATTAAGTCGTTTTTCTATGGCCTCGTTATAGGTGATCGAGTCAAATTTTCGGGCTTCCGGATGTTTTTCCGGATCCTTTGAAAAAACGCCGTCCACTCTCGTTCCTTTCAGAAGCACATCGGCATTGATTTCCAGCGCCCTCAAGGCTGCTGCTGAATCGGTAGTAAAATAAGGATTGCCTGTCCCGCCTGTAAAAATGTTTACATAACCCTCTTTCAGGGACTCAATGGCCCGCTCTTTTACGTAATATTCAGCAAAAGGCTCCATCTTTACAGCAGTATATACCCGGGCTTTTACACCCATATTTTCAAGGCTCGACTGCAGTGACATGCCGTTAATCACAGTGGCCAGCATACCCATCTGATCACCCTTCACCCGATCGAAACCTTTTCCGGCTCCTTCCAGGCCGCGGAAAATATTGCCACCACCTATCACAATACCCACTTCAACTCCTTCGCCCGCCAGTTCCTTAATTTGTGAAGCATAGCCCTTAAGGCTGTCTATATCAATGCCAAAATCTTTTGTGCCCATCAGGCTTTCACCGCTTAATTTAAGCAAAACCCTGTTGTATTTCCGCATACATTCATCAATTTTCATTGTTAATTCATCCCAAAATTAAAACTTTTTCTCTAAATCAATCGTAAAGCCATCAACAAATCAAGCAATAGGGTTATCTTATGAAAATATTGAAAAAAAATAAGCGTACTTTTGAAATGCACGGTAACCACCATCCCATCCATCACAATAAATACAATTTCTTGTATAACAGCATAATAACATTGCTCCTCATGTTGCTTTCAGGAACGCTTTTGGCACAGGAGCCTCTTCAGCATGAAAAATCCATCTACCGTTCCCCGGAAGGCAAATTGTATATTAACAAAGAGGCCCCCCTTTATATAAGCATAGGCAGTTCCCCTGAAGATACCGGCAACTATCTGCTAAAAAGTGAAAAAACACCTCAGTTTGCCAATCCCATGTACCTGGATTCGGAAGGATACAATACCATCCGTTCGCCCTGGAAAATAGATCCGGAAACCAAACAATATGTCTTTCCAAAAGAAGATGTCGTATTTGAACTATATGCCGACAGTGAAGCTCCCCGCACCACAATTGACATGAGCACTGAAAATATACAAGTTGAAAAGAACACGATATATGTTGGCAGAGAAGCTGACTTACAATTCAATGCACAGGATGAAATGGCCGGTGTGAAAGATATATACTATTCGGTCGACCGTGAGGATTACCAGAAATATTCCCGCCCTGTAAAACTGAATGAAGAAAAAAAGATTATCCTTAAATATTATGCAGTAGACCACGTGGGAAACGCGGAAGAGCCAAAGAAAAATGAAATTGTCATGGACTTATCCGCACCCAACACCAATCATAAAATAGAAGGAGATCACCACAAAGATGTTCTTTCGGGTCGCGCAGAAATTCGACTCAATGCAACCGACAAAATTACGAACGTTAAACAAACCCATTATTCCATTGATGGGGGAAAGGAAAGAGCCTACAGAGGACCGCTTAGCACAGAAAATCTCAGTGAAGGAGAACATAGATTAACCTATTATTCGGTTGACAGGCTGGATAATTCAGAAGAGAAAAAAGAATTCAGGTTTTATGTGGATAAAACCCCTCCCCGCGTTGTAGAAGAACTCCTTGGAAACACTTATATTGCCAACGGTAAAGAATACCTTTCAGGAAGAAACAGGCTCAAATTAATCTCCATGGACAATAAAGCCGGAGTTAAAGAGATAAGGTACTCCATTAACGGAGAACCCTTTAAAAAATATAGCAAACCATTCTCACTGAATCGCTCGGGTAATCTGGACATAGAAATCCAGGCCATTGACAGTGTCAACAACAAAGTACAGGAAAAAAAGCTGACTGACCGATCCAATATATCTTATGTAGACCTTAAAGGGCCCAAACTTGATTATCAATTTTCGGGACCGGCTTTTAGCTTCCGGGATACCACCTACATCACCAGCGAAACCAACATCATATTAACCGGAAAAGATGAGGAATCAGGCTTTAAACACATAGAATACAGCATAAGAGACAATGATCCCATGAAAAACTACGACAACCCTTTCGTAATCAAGAAAGATGGCTCGTATTCCATAGAATACTCGGGTTATGACAATTTGGAAAATACCAGCGTTGATGAATTTTTCTGCACTGTAGACAATAAAGGACCGGAGATATTTCACCGGTTCAGCATGAACTCCCATGGAAAGAAAACCATCAACGGAAAACAATACCCGGTTTACCCGGAACATGTAGTTCTTTTCCTTTCCGCCTCCGACAGCCAAGTGGGCTTCGCCAACATGCATTATTCCATCAACGGAAGCAATAAGCAGTCATATAAAGGGTTAATCAAAGGCTTTAAGAAAGGAAGTTACGATATAAAGGTTACTGCCGAGGATAAGCTGGGCAATCAAAGAGACAAAGAAATCCATTTTTATATTGAATAACAACTAATTATCATCTCTGTTTCCCCGGTCAAAAGAAAGCTTGTCATCTCCACCAAAATTATAGGAATGGGTTTTGATCCCATGTTTTTTAAATTCCTGAATAAGACGTTTTCGTATATCTATCTTCAAATACCAGGATTCAGCCGGAGT
The DNA here is from genome assembly GCA_046545815.1 of Bacteroidales bacterium. GTDB lineage: Bacteria > Bacteroidota > Bacteroidia > Bacteroidales > UBA12077 > JAGXLC01. Next base: position 752 of record JBKGZA010000153.1, on the reverse strand, counting down.
TAATGTCCACGCAACCACCCAGCATTTGATCCCTTCCTTAGCCATTTCCATAATCCAGAACCGTGGCACTCCGGTCTTGGCAAAATGGAGGCTTTTGGATGCAGCATCCAAAGCAATTTCCTCTACTTTAAAAAGATCGGCTTCATAAGAAATCCAAAATTCCACATGGGTCCATAGATAGCTGTCTTTGGTGGTATAACTCACCATTTCCTTATTCAGCATCGAACTGTTGGGAATAATCAGACGCTTCCAATCCCATAATTTAATCACTGTATGGGTTATGGTAATGTCTTCTACCGTACCGTACTGATTTTCTAACAACACCGTATCACCCACACGGAATTGCCTGCTGAATGTAATCACCACCCCGGCAATCAGATTTTCCAGAAACGGGCGGGCAGCAATACCAATAACGGCAGCCAGTATAGCTGCTATGATAGATACAAATGTAGCTGATATTCGGCCGAAGAAAGGAATAAGCAGTATCAAAAGCCATAAAAGCACATAGAAAATCAATATGGTTCTTCGGATAATGGAAAACCTCTGGGTATAGCCTTCCAATGCATTCTCCCTTTGTTTTTTAACAGACTTGAAAGGCCCTTTCGATCTCACAGCTTCAAAAAACCGAAGCCGGCTGATGAAAGACTCTCCCCTGTTTTTGACATTTTTCAGCGTCCTCCTGATAATCTGAAGAATGATCAATCCAATACCAAACACCAGTATTTCATAAAAAACTACATGGGGACTTAAAC
>JBKGZA010000152.1:0-7929 GCA_046545815.1 Bacteroidales bacterium | reverse complement strand
CATTTATGCGTTCATCTAAAGTTTTTTCTGCGACTAACCTGCATCCTGAGAGGAAAAAACACAAAAAAACACGAACGTATACCTTCGCAAACAGGATGTGGGAATGTAAGGGGGTGTGAGTAAATTTCACCAAAAATTAAAATGCTGAATATTTATTTGTGGCTTTGGCATTTTGGAGCTTTGGGACATTTTTTTAATTTTAACCTTTCTCAAATTGAACTCATGTATTACCAGAAACATCATTAAAAAAGCACAGTATTAATGTACAAAGAAGAAGAAAAAAACGGCGGGTTTCCTCTCTTGGGAGAAAAATTCCCGGAAATGCATGTAAACACCACCCACGGAAAAAAAGTGCTCCCAAGAGACTATAAGGAAAAATGGGTGGTATTATTCAGTCACCCCGCAGATTTTACTCCGGTATGCACCACTGAATTTATAGCTTTTGCAAAGAAAGCCGGGGCATTCAGTAAGCTAAACACACAACTGATCGGATTGTCCATAGATCAGGTTTTCTCCCATATCAAATGGATTGACTGGATTAAGGAAAAATTCAATACAGAGATACCTTTTCCCATCATCGCTGATGATAACGGAAGCGCAGCCCGAAAGCTCGGCATGCTTCATTCCGGTAAAGGCAGTAGTACGGTGAGGGCAGTATTCATACTGGATTCCAATGGTTTTATCCGGTTAATCCTTTATTATCCGCAGGAAATAGGCCGTAAAATTGATGAAATATTAAGGGTAATCAAAGGCCTGCAGACCTCCGACGAAAATCATGTTTCCCTCCCTGCTGACTGGCCTGATAATGAACTAATAGGAGACAAGGGCATCATTCCTCCTGCTGCCGATGTTGAAACCGCAGATAAAAGAAGAGATCTGACCAATTGTTACGACTGGTGGTTTTGCTATAAAGAATTAAAATGAGCTGAAATAGCTGGTTTTCGCTATATTGGTTAGAAATGATTCAGTCTCTGGAAGCAATAAATTAGTCATTCGTTGTATCCGCAGGGGAATATATGCAAATCCCTTCAGGTTGGATCATTGATGCAGAGGATGGATTCTAATCCTTAAAACCGGTAGTATATATTTCATTCAGGGTTATTGGGCTATTTCTTCCGCGGGTTGCCCATACCTCTAAGATTAAGGCCTTTTCGTGCCTGAAAATCCTGTTCAGACTCAATGCGCTGACCGATGGGCTCCAGCAGTTCTCTCCCATCTGCTTTGGGATTTTTGATCTTTTTCGATATGGGATATGCATTCATCTCTTCGGAAGGATAAGGCCTGAGTAAATCAAGCACCTCATTCACCGGTGCATCTGAATTCAGCCATTTCCTTTCTTCCTCTTCGCGTAATATAACGGGGCAACGATGATGCGGCAGTTTGCGGATCAGTGCATTGGCTACTGTAGTGATGATGGCAAATGTCTCCAGTATAGAGCCATCTTCTTTGCTTTCCCATCTATCCCAAATACCGGCAAAGGCAAAAGGCCTTTTCCGATTTTTCAGATATATCACAAAAGGTTTATCCAATCCTTCTTCTGTTGTACCTTCAATAAAGGCGTCGGCAATAACCAGGCACCTTTGCGAGCGCATGGGTTTCCTGAAAGCCGGTTTTCTGATGATCTCCTTCGCTCCGGTATAAGACGGATCGTTCTCCTTGTTCTTGTCTCCTTCTGCCCTTGCATTGAACAGATACATCTGCTTTTTTGACCAGAAAGGAGTTAATCCGAAACGATAGGTTTGCAGTTGACCGGGCTTCTCACTGGTAATGACCGGAGCTTTCTGACCCGGCGAAATATTATAGCCGGGCTGATAAGCAATATGATCCGAAGCCTTAACATTGAAACGCTTTTCAATGGTTTCCACTTTCTGTACTTCTATATATCTGCCACACATAGAATCATCGTATTGAGTTAGCCCTTTAAGTTATATAAAATCTGAGTTCTTCACCCGGCACTCTGAGCCCTCGCTCAATACCCGGGAACCAAAATCCGAAACTCCTTGTCCTGAAACGTTAAACCTGTACCCTTTAGCTCCCCGGCTTTCTGAGCTTCTCCAAATCGGCATGCCGGCTCCTGTCAATCAAAACTTTGGCAATAAGGTACAATACTGCTAATACTGCCATGAAGCCGGCAATCCGGCCGATATAATCCCCGTATCTGACATAAAAAGTCTTTTCATCGTTGGCACTGATGGTTCCCCTTATGGCAGTTTTTTCCCACCAATCCGTAGATTTTATGATTCTTCCCTTCTGGTTAATCAGGCAGGAAATACCAGTATTGGCAGAACGTGCAATGCTTCTTCTTGTTTCAATGGCTCTCAGCCGGGCATAGTGAAGATGCTGCCGGTAACCGATTGTTTCTCCCCACCATCCGTCATTGGTCATAATAAAAATAAAACTGGCCCCGTTATCGATATATTCTGACACATAGGCTCCATATATGGACTCATAACAGATCACCGGAGCTACGTTCACAGAATGAGCTGAAGCATGAAAAGTCCCGCGGTTTTCCTGTGTTCCCCTTGTGCCGGTGGTACCTCCCAAGTCAAGGATCAATTCATTCAGGAATCCAAAAATACCAGGATAGGGCATTTTCTCCACACCAACAACCAGTTTGGATTTATGATGCACCTGATAGGTTTCTGAGGTATCGATCTGAACGGCTGAATTGAACTTTTCAATGAAGGAATCCGACTCCCCTATCCGGCGGGCTGCGGGAGTGGGCTTTTCCTCCGAACGATATTTTTTAAAGGAATCCATACCAATAATATAACTGACCTGTGGATGGCGATTGACAAAATTCCCGATTCGCTGCACAGATGGATTGGATTCAAGCTCATCCAGCCGAATATAATCATATAAAGCGGTTTCCGGACCCAAAATGTAATCTGTTTCCGGTGTTACAATATTTTCCGAAAGATTTATGATCACATCAAGCTGTTCTTCCTGACTCATACCCGAAAATTTCTCCTGATAAGGATCAATGTTGGGCTGAATGAGGCCAACCTGGTATTGATCATCCGAAGACCGGTGATTTTCCATTATGTTGATTGAAATAACCACAGGAAGGATGATCAGTACAAGCAGAAAGATAAGGCGTGAGAATTGAGTTGCAAAAGACCTGTAAAGTATAAAATGCCTCAGAACCCCAAATATTACAAAGTTGACAGCCAAAACCCACAGTGTTCCACCAAGAGTTCCAGTATACTCGTACCATTGAATAAACGTTATATCCTTGGCAAAACCATTCCCCAGATTCAGCCAGGGCCAGGATATTTCCGCATTCAGATAAAGATGTTCCCATCCAATCCAGTAAACCAAAAGAGAGAAATTGCCGAAACGCCGGCCCAGATTTCGCTTGGTGATGTGGAAAAGAAAGAAAACCAGTGTAAGGAGAAAGCTGTTAACCACTACCACAATAGCGGCACCTCCGAAGGTGGCCTTATAAATCCACCAGGTGGTCAAAAGGTTCCATATAAAAAAAGAAAGGTAGGTGAAACCAAAGCAAACATAAGGACGGTAATGATCCTTATTGCTGTATAGATACTCTTCCACCAACAATAGGGGAACCATGGCAATCAAAAGAATAATCCCTGAAAACCATGGGTACCATGACAAACTTAACAATATCCCGCTTAACAGGGAAAGAATCAACAATCTTCGTCTCTTCAAATCAGTCATTCTATTGCTTCCTGATGCGAACATAATAATAAATTTGCAAATGTATTATTTTTCATAAGATTGAAAACCATCACCAGTAATCTATTCAGTAAACCGCAATGATTCTAAATAATTTTATATATTTTGCAACCCGAAATGCCGGGGGATTGTTAAAAGCCTCAAAAAAAGATGAAAATAAAAAAAGCCGAATTTCTGAAAAGCTCTACTGAAATCAGCCGGCTTCCCGGTGAAAACTTACCGGAATTTGCTTTCGTCGGACGGTCCAACGTAGGTAAATCCTCTTTGATCAATATGCTTTTAGGAAGAAAACAACTTGCCCATACTTCGCAGAAACCCGGGCGGACACAAACAATCAACCATTTCAGGGTTAACGACCAATGGTTTATGGTCGATTTACCCGGCTATGGTTATGCGCAAACATCAAAGAAAAAAAGAGAGCAAATGTTCCGGTTTATAGAGAATTACATATTGTATGCCCCAAACCTGATGAATCTGTTCGTGCTGCTTGATGCAAAAATAAAACCCCAATCATCTGATCTTCGGTTTATGGAATGGCTTGGAATAAACGAAATACCTTTTAGCATGGTATTTACAAAAATCGATAAAATATCGAGTTCCGGGTTAACCAGAAATATGGCCCAATATAGAAAGGAAATGCTAAAAAAATGGGAATTTCTGCCCATGTTGGCGGAAAGCTCAGCATTGACAAAACATGGAAGGGACGAAATTTTAGACTATATAGAAGAATTATTGAATTGTTGTTGAGTTTTTTGTTTGAATAAAACATCAAATTAAAGATATTTTTATTTTTGCATCGCCAAACAAAAAAAAATCAATTCAATGGAAAGGGATCAAATCAGGCCACCAATAAAAATATTTGCAGGTACAGCATCCAGATATTTTGCGGAGAAAATCGCCGCAGATTATGGTGTGAAACTGGGTAAGTCTTCTCTCATTGAGTTCAGCGACGGAGAATTCCAAACCTCTTATGAAGAGACGGTGAGGGGAGCTTATGTATTCATTGTTCAGTCCACTTTTGCCCCTTCAAGAAACCTGATGGAGTTGTTGCATATGATCGATGCTGCCCATAGAGCTTCAGCCTATAAAGTAGTAGCCGTGATACCCTATTTTGGATTTGCCAGACAAGACCGCAAAGACAAGCCCAGAGTTTCCATCGGAGCCAAGCTGGTGGCCAATTTACTCACTGCAGCAGGTGTTGACCGGGTAATGACACTGGACCTGCATGCCGACCAGATACAAGGATTTTTTGACATACCGGTAGATCATATTTATGCTTCCTCTATCTTTGTGCCCTATATCAAAGAATTGAACCTGGACAATTTGGTGATCGCCGCTCCGGATATGGGAGGTACAAAGCGTGCCAATGCCTATGCAAGTTATTTCCAGACACCTCTGGTTATTTGTCACAAATCAAGAGAAAAAGCCAATGTAGTCAATGAAATTAAAGTGATCGGAGAAGTGAAAGGTAAAAACATCATCATACTGGATGATATGGTTGATACTGCCGGCACCATGACAAAAGCCGCCAACAAGATGATCAAAATGGGAGCAAAAAGCGTCAGGGCCCTGGCCTCTCATCCAGTACTTTCCGGTCCGTCTTACGAACGCATTAATGAATCCAAAATTTCCGAGTTGGTGGTTACCGACTCCTTACCCATCAAACCCATTTCTGATAAAATCAAAGTACTCTCTATTGCAGGGGTATTTACGGATGTCATAAAGAAAGTTTATAATTATCAGTCAATAAGTGCCAATTTTATTTTTTAAATTTTATATTTGCACTCCGAAAAAATTTTTGTGTTCAAATTGAGAATAAAAAGAAATTGCAATGAAGACAATAGATATTGAAGGATCGATCAGAGAAGAAGTTGGGAAAAAAAGCACCAGGAAGCTGCGCAAGAAAGGATATGTGCCCTGTATTCTTTACCGTGAGGGAAAAGTAACACATTTTGAAGCCCCTGAAAAAAATTTTTTCAAACTGGTATATTCTCCCCATGTCTATCTTGTAAACCTCAATCTTGACGGAAAGGTTTACCATGGTGTTATGCAGGACATTCAATTTCATCCTGTAAGAGACAACATCCAGCACATTGATTTCTATGAAGTGATCGAAAAGCATCCCTTCTGGATGCGTATACCCCTGAGGTTTTCGGGAGTACCGGCAGGTGTCACTGAAGGAGGAAAGCAAATCATTAAGATGAGAAAGTTGATTATACGGGCCTTACCTAAAGACATGCCCAACGAAATTACAATCGATGTGAGCAACCTGAATATTGGGGATTCCATTCGGGTAGCTGACGTTTCTTATGAAAACCTGGAAATCCTGGATGATCCGAACTCTGTAATGGTATTGGTCAAGAGCCCGCGCGGCGGTGCTGCATTTGCTCTGCCTGAAGATGAACTTGAAGAAGCTGAAGCCGGTGAAGAAGAAGGTGCAGAAGGAGAAGGCGAAGAAGGAGAAGGCACCGAAGAAGGCGGCAGTGAAAGTAAAGAATAAAATTGCATGAGCTTTGAAATACCTGATTGCAGGTCTGGGAAATATCGGGGAAAAATACAAAAATACCCGCCACAATATTGGTTTTAAAATATTGGATGCTTTGGCTGAAGCATCCAATATTTCTTTTGATGATAAACGTTACGGTTTTATCACTCAATTCAAGCATAAAGGACGTACCTTCTTTCTTCTTAAACCTACAACCTATGTCAATCGTAGTGGCAGAGCCATCAATTACTGGTTAAAAAAGGAAAAGATTCCTTTAGAAAGGCTTCTTGTGGTGGTGGATGACGTTTCCATTCCGTTTGGATCATTGAGAATAAGACCCAAAGGAGGAGATGCCGGACACAACGGTCTGGCCAATATCAATCAGGTGCTCGGTACCAGCAATTACCCACGCCTTCGTTTTGGCATCGGAAACGACTTTCCCCAGGGAGCCCAGGTGAATTATGTACTGAGTGAATGGACGCTACAGGAAGAAAAAAAACTTCCGGAACTCATAGATTATGCAGGAGAAATGATCAAGGCATTCGGAACCATTGGATTGGAACTTACCATGACCCGTTACAATATTAAATAATTCATTTCGTCATAAATATATATGGCTAACAAAGATGAATTGCGAATAGATAAATGGCTCTGGGCAGTGAGGATATTCAAAACCCGCAGTAAAGCTGCCGAGGCCTGTAAAAAAGGGAGGGTGCTGATTAATGATCAGCAGGTAAAACCCTCCGCTACGGTTAAGGTAGGTGAAGTAGTAACGGTGAAAAAGAAACCTGTCTTCTATAAATACCGGGTCACCGGTTTGCTCGAAAAAAGACAGTCAGCCACTGTTGCACGTGAAAACCTGGAAGACATTACGCCTGAAAAAGAAATGAAAAAGCTCGATGTCCAAAAGCAGGTAGTTCATGAACAACGCCCAAAAGGGGCAGGCAGACCTACCAAGAAAGAGAGAAGGGAATTGGATAAATTCAAAAAGAAAGGATAGTAAGCGATGATCATCGCACGGGAAAAAAAGAGAACCAACATTGCCGAATATATTCTTTACATGTGGCAGATAGAAGATATGATCCGTGCCAACGAGTTTGATCCGGATCAGATCGATAAAAACATCATCCAAAAATTTGATCAGCCTGAGGAAGTAAAGGAAGAAATGAGGGAATGGTACAGGGATCTCATTCATCGTATGGAGAACGAAGACATCAAGGAAAAAGGACATTTCCAGTTCCTGGATTCCATCATTGACGAGCTGGAAAATTTTCACAATTCACTAATAAGAGACCCCAATCAACTGGAATATGTTAACGCATACAACAAAGCCAAGGAAAGCATCAATGATCTAAAGGGCAAATCACAGGGTTCAGCACGAGGAGACATTGAGGCCTGCCTCCAGGGACTTTATGGAATACTGATCCTCAGACTACAGAATAAAGAGTTGAATCCTGCCACCAAAGACGCACAGGCGGCCATCAGCCATTTGATCGCCATGCTGAATGACAAGTATATGGAGAGGAAGGGGATGCAGTGAAGAAGTAGTGAGTATTGTATCAAAAACTGCGTTCAGGTCATATGTGGTTATTGAGTCATTAGTCATTCAGATTTTCATTCATGGTAATTCTATCGTTGTTGCAGAAAAACTTTTTTCCTCATTACATGATGGTTTCCAACTGTCCGGGTAAGGGCACCCATTTGTCAGGAATTCTTACCCATGTATTCGGGTAAGGCACCCATCT
>JBKGZA010000151.1:0-7942 GCA_046545815.1 Bacteroidales bacterium | reverse complement strand
CATAATCAAATAAAACTAAAAATAATAATTGGAAAAGAAGCCTTATCTTATTTAAATTGAAAAAAAATTATATAAGTAACAGATTTTTCCGCAATAAAATCATTGAGCCTGTATTTATATTAAAAAACATATTGTAATTTCTTTTATTGTTAAAAAAATAACAATGTTTATGAAATAACAATTATATTTTGTAACTTTGACGCACATTACTGAGGATTTGATGTTAAGCTGCTATAAAAAGCCTGATTTTAATGGACAAAGATAAAATAAAAAAAATACTGGAAAGATATCCGTTTGTGGAAAGGGAGAATTTGATTCCCATTTTACAGGATATTCAGTATGAGTATGGATATCTTACTGAGGAAGCTATAAAAGAGGTTGGCAATTACCTGAAGCTGCCGTCCAGTAAAATTTACAGTGTAGCAACTTTTTACAGTAAGTTTCGGTTTCGTCCCAAAGGCAGGTTTCATATCAGATTGTGCAGGGGCACCTCTTGCCAGATTAAAGGTGCTGCTAATCTGGAGAAAAAAGTATATAAGTTATTGAATATTGAGAACGGTGAAACCACAGGTGAGGGAATGTTCAGTTTAGAATTGGTTGCTTGTATGGGAGCCTGTGGCCTGGGTCCTGTGATGGCTGTAAATGAAGAATACTATACAGAAATCACCGAAGACAGGCTTGAGGAGATCGTTAAGGGTTACAAAGAAATTGAGGATTATATCTAATGGCGACTTTAAAAGAGGATACAAACAAAGATATGCTCATCCAAGCTTTATTGGAGGGGGAGATTGGGGAACTCGACCATAAGGACCGGGAGACTTTAGCCCGTATCAAATGCGATAAGATTACCCGGCCGCTCATTGCATTATCGTATAATACTGCAAGTATTATTGCAGGGGCTGATAAGACTTATAATGCAATACGCAACTACCTGGAAGAACGGGATATTGATGCCTTCCTGAAAACCATTGGCTCATTGGGACTGACCACGATAGAACCATTGATGGATGTTCAGCTACCCGGAAAAGCCAGGGTCACTTTCAGCAGGGTTTACCCCGAGCGGGTAAGCGACATTCTGGATGCCGTTTTCAACAATTTTATTTCGGAAGAATATGTATTGGGTCAACATCCCAACGATTTGCATGAACCATGGGAAAGCATTCCTCGGATAGATGAACTGTCTTTTTTTCAGAGCCAGCAGCGGTATATATTGAAAAACTGCGGCAGGATAGCTCCTGAGTCCATTGATGAGTATATTGCCCATGGTGGTTATCGAAGCTTTTTGATGTCCATTCGGAACCATACCCCTGAAGAATTATGTGATTTGGTTGAGGAGAGCAGATTAAGGGGAAGAGGGGGTGAGGGTTATCCTACCGGAAAAAAATGGAAAAATACACTTAATGCACCAGCAGATAAAAGGTTTCTTATATGTAACGCCGGTGAAAGTGATCCCGGAGCATTTATGGAGCGTATGATCATGGAAAGCGATCCCCACAGTCTGGTGGAATCGTTGGGCATTGCTTCTTATGCTATTGGCGCACAAAAAGCTTATATATACCTGGAAAGCGAATACGAAATGGCCTCCCGCCGGTTGCAGAAGGCCATAGATCAGGCACGTCACTATGGATTATTGGGCCATGATATTTTCAGCAGCGGATTCAATCTCAATATACAGCTCCATCAGGGCGCCGGAGCTTATGTATGTGGAGAGGAAACTGCTTTAATTGCCAGCCTTGAAGGTAAAAGGGGCATGCCACGGCCTAAGCCTCCGTACCCTTCTCATAAAGGTTTACATAATAATCCGACAGTGGTCAATAATATGGAAACGCTGCTGAATGTGCCCGTTATTGTTCGTCATGGGCCTGCATGGTATAAACAGACCGGAACGGTAAAGAGTTCAGGTACAAAAGTTTTTTCGCTTTCCGGGAAAATCGAACGTAGTGGTTTGGTGGAGGTACCCATGGGTACTTCTTTGAGGGAAGTGGTATATAAAATCGGGGGGGGCTTGCCCGACAATAAGGAATTAAAAGGGCTCCTTATCGGAGGTCCTGCTGGTGGCGCACTGACTTACGAGAACCTGGATACGCCGATTGATTATGAGGAGCTTAAAGATAAGGGATGTACCCTGGGTTCAGGCGCTGTAGTGGTGATGGATGAAGAGGGTTGTATACTGGACACTGTAAAGTATTATATGCATCTTCTGAAAAAGGAGAGCTGCGGAAAATGTATTCCTTGCAGGGAAGGGACAAGGAGGATGTATGAGATTCTCGAAAATATTACCCAAAGGCCCCAGGAAGAGAATGGTACCTTTACTCTGCAGCGTTTTAAGGGGGTGATCAACCTCGAAAAACTGGCTTATGTGGTCAGGGATACCTCATTGTGCGGTCTGGGCCAGCGGGCTGCCAACCCTATTTTATCTACCATAAGTGCTTTCCGCGAGGAGTATGAGGAGCACATATTCGAGCGCAGATGCCGTGCAGGTGTTTGCCAGGAGCTCAGCACCTTTTACATTGATGTGGACAAATGTACGGGTTGTACCATTTGTGCTCAAAAATGTCCTACGGGAGCCATTGTGGGAAGCACCAAAAAACCCCATTTCATCGTGCAGGAACGATGCATTGGATGTGGAATATGTTATGAATCCTGTAAGTTTGGAGCCATTGTCAGAAAATAAATCAGTATGCAGATTCAGGTAGAAATAAACAATAACCCAATAAGTACCGGAAAAGGTCAGAACATCCTTGAGGGGCTCAGGGAGAACGGCATTCATATACCCACCCTTTGCCGTCTGGAGGATTTTACCCCTACGGGAGCATGCCGTTTGTGTGTGGTCGAAGTGGAAGGCATGGACAACCTTGTTCCTGCATGTTCCTATCCTTTGAAGCAGGGAATGAAGATTCACACCCACTCCCGCAGAGTTATCGAAGCCAGAAAGATGATCGTGGAACTTTTGTTGTCCAATCATCCCGATGATTGCCTTTATTGTGAAAGAAACGGAAACTGTGAGCTGCAGAATCTTGCAGCAGAGTTGAATATCAGGGAGCGTAGAATATCCGGTAAGAAGAACCAAGCGAAACTTGATTTGTCCAGTCCCGGTATTGTGCATGATCCTTCCAAATGCGTGTTGTGTGGCAGATGCATCCGGATTTGCGAAGATATAGTCAACGTCACCACATTGGAATTTAAAGGCAGGGGCAACAATGCCTCTGTAAGCACTGCCATGAATAAGGGAATTAACTTTTCAAGCTGTATCCAGTGCGGTCAGTGCATTCAGGTATGTCCTACCGGTGCTTTGCATGAAAAGTCCTATTTTGACCTGATCCAGGAAGCCCTTGCCAATAAGAATGAGATTACTTCTGTAGCGCATTATTCTTCTTCCGTGGTAGCGACTCTGGCCGAGGAATTTGGTATGAAGCCCGGTAAGCAGATTGTCGGCCTGATTAATGCGGCTTTGAGAAAAATAGGTTTCGATAAAGTATTTGACGGGGGGTTCGGGTCGGATATTTATATTATGGAGCAGGCAGCAGAACTGCAAGACAGATTGGATAAGGGAGAAAGCCTGCCTTTAATGAGCAGTTCATGTCCGGCATGGGTTAAGTACCTTGAGCAGGGCCATCCTGATCTGCTGCCGTATCTTTCAACGGTTAAATCTCCCGAACAGATCACAGGGGCGATTATAAAAAGGTTTTGTCTGGAGAGTAAGGATCAGGGACAGAACGATGTTTTTTCGGTAGCCATAACTCCTTGTCCGGCCAAGAAGTTTGAAGCACAGCGGCAGGAAATGACTCATAAGGGCATTCCTGATATTGATGCGGTATTAACAACACGGGAACTGGCGCGCCTGATCAAATTATATGGCATCGAGATCCATGCCCTGGAACCGGAAAGTGCAGATGAGCCTTTTCCCAACAGCAGCTCAGCGGGAAAACTTCTTGCTTCTGTGGGTGGAACAGGAGAGGCGATATTACGGACTTTTTATAAAAATGTGACCGGAAAAGATATGTCTTCTCCAAAGATCAGTAAGCTAAGAGGAACAAAAAATTTCAAGGAATTGAGCCATCAGATCGAGGATCATCAGATAAAGGTGGCATCAGTGAGTCCGCTTAAAGATGTCTGGGATATTCTGACCGATATCCGGAATGAGGGATGCGGTTATCACTATCTGGAAGTCATGACATGCCCGGGAGGCTGTATCAATGGAGGAGGGCAACCGTTTATCCACGGTTCTAAAACCCTTCGCAGCCGGATAAAAGCCATTCATAATATGGATGAGAAAAGTACGGTTCAGTCAGCTCATAACAATGCCATGCTGGAAAGTTTTTACAGCAAATATTTTGGAAAACCCACCGGCGACATTTCCAGGAGCATATTGCATACAAGTTATACGAAAAGAGACATATTGCTTTGATATGAACAAAATAACAACAAATATTGACAGGGATCTGATATATACCATAAGGAATAAATGCCGGGTATGCTATACCTGTGTCCGTGAATGTCCTGCCAAGGCCATAAAAATAGTGAGCGGCCAGGCGGAAGTGATCAATGAGAGGTGTGTGGCCTGCGGAAATTGCATCAAGGTTTGTAGCCAGGGAGCTAAAGTTTATCTGGACACCAAGGGCAAAGTTTATCAGATGCTTGAAAATGGAGGGAAAACTGTTGCCATCGTGGCTCCAAGTTTTCCGGCTGAGTTTTCGGCTTTTCAAGATCACAGGGAACTGGTCGGAATGATTCGCAGCCTGGGTTTTGATGTGGTATCTGAAGTTTCTTTTGGTGCAGATCTGGTGGCCAGAAGGTATAACAAACTGATAACCCGGAATCATTACCAACGCTACATTTCTTCTGATTGCCCTGCTATTGACGCCTATGTTGAACGTTATCATCCTGCTCTTGTTGATAACCTGGCACCCATAGCTTCCCCTATGGTGGCCATGAGCCGGGTGATGAGAGAAAAATACGGGGATGAGATCAATCTTGTATTTATTGGACCTTGCATTGCTAAAAAGGCAGAGAGCGATGAGGTGGACGAGATGATTACCTTTGTTGAACTGCGCGAAATGTTTGAAGAGAGTGAGATAAGTCGCAAAGATATAAAACCTTCGGAATTTGATCCGCCGAGAAGCGGTCGCGGAGCTATCTTTCCCGTCAGTCGCGGTCTTCTTCAAACGGCAGGAATAAAAGACGATGTATTTGACGGCAATATCATTGTGGCCGAGGGAAGGATTGAATTTCAGGAAGCCCTTAAAGAATTTGAAAAGGGGGAGATCAAGTCCCGACACCTGGAACTGTTGTGTTGTGACGGTTGTATTATGGGCCCCGGAACATCAAAGGAGAACCGGCGGCAGTATAACCGCCGCATCCTGGTGCACAATTATGTGCAGCATAAGATTGAGCATTTCAATAAAGAAGAGTGGAAAGCAAATATTGCCCGGTATGAGAAACTGGATCTGAGCGTAAAATTTGAGAAGAAGGATAAGCGGATCACTACGCCTTCTAAGGAAGAGATCAATAAAATACTGCAGTCCATGGGCAAGAATGAATCAAAGGATCATCTGAATTGCGGAGCCTGTGGCTATGATACCTGTGAAGACCATGCCATTGCTATCGTAAAAGGATTGGCAGAAACAGAAATGTGTCTTCCCTATACCATTGAGAAACTCCATAAGTCGGTGAAAGAGCTGGCTGTTACCAACGAGAAACTGGTATCCATGCAACAGACACTCAAACAAGCAGAAAAGCTGGCCAGTATGGGTCAACTTTCTGCCGGTATTGCCCATGAATTGAATAATCCACTTGGGGTAGTGATCATGTATGCCAATATATTGCTTGAGGAGGTTCCTAAAGATTCAGGCCTTTATAACGATCTGAATCTGATTGTAGAGCAGACTAACCGGTGTAAGAAAATCGTGGGCGGTTTACTTAATTTTGCCAGAAAGAATCAGGTCGCAAGTAATGAGGTGGACCCTGTAAAACTTGTAAAACAGAGCTTTGATGCAGTGGTGGTTCCTGATCAGGTTGAGGTTAACATCCATACCGACCGGCTGCAAAAAGGAAAAGCCTATCTTGATCAGGAACAAATGACACAGATTTTTTCCAATCTTTTTAAAAACGCGATCGATGCTATGCCCGGGGGAGGCATACTGGATATTACCATTGAGGATGATCATGAGCATATTTACTTTACGATCAGCGACACCGGAAAAGGCATCAAAAAAGAGGACCAGGATAAGATATTTGAGCCTTTTTATACGACCAAAGGAATAGGCAAAGGCACGGGCCTGGGGTTGGCAACGGTATATGGAATTGTAAAGATGCATAACGGTAAAATATCACTTGATTCGAATGCCGACCCGCAAAAGGGTCCAACAGGTACCACATTCATAATATCTATTCCCAATCAACCCGAATATCAACAGAAAAACAGTGATTATGGAAACAAAAAAGAAAATATTGGTGGCTGATGATGACGTGGACTATCTGTTTCAGATCAGGCTTCATCTTCAGAATATGGGATTTGAAGTAGTCACCATCGAAAGTCAGAAAGAAGCGGAGCAGTTTCTGGAGAACAACAAACCGGACCTGGCAATTTATGATCTGATGATGGAAAGTGAAGACAGTGGTTTCATACTGAGTTATAAAACAAAGCAGAAATACCCGGATGTTCCAGTAGTTATTGCTACTGCAGTATCTTCGGAAACAGGAATATCCTTTGGTTTAAATACAGAAGAGGAAAAGAAATGGATCAAAGCGGATTTATACCTGGAAAAGGATATTCGAAAAGAGCAACTGGAAAAAGAGATAAAAAAGTTAATGGGACAATAAAGCATGCAGAATCTGAAGGTACTTGTTGTTGATGATGAGCCCGGCATATGCAGCGGTGTAAAAAGAATTCTGGGTAAGTTTACGGTAAGTTATCCTTTTATGGATGAGGAACGGGGATTTGATGTCCATGAAGCATATACCGGAGAAGAGGCCATCGAATTAATAAAGAAGGAGCCTCCCGACATTGTTTTACTCGATAATAAGCTCCCCGGGATTCAGGGTACTGAGGTACTCGACTACATAAACAAGAACCACAGGGAGATTGTTGTAATGATAATAACTTCGTATGCTTCTCTTGAATTGGCTGTTAAGGCTACCGAAAAAGGGGCATACGATTTTATACCAAAGCCATTTACTCCGCAGGAGCTGAAATCTTCAATGGAGAAGGTGACTAAGCACCTTTTTCTCAAAGTGATGACCAAACGATTGAATAAGGAAGGAAAGGAGTTGCGGTTTCAGTTTTTGTCGGTGTTGTCTCATGAACTTAAAAGTCCTCTGAATGCAGTTGAAGGATACCTTAAAATCATGCAGGAACGACAGGCTGGGAATCAAATATCGGATTACGACGACATCATCGAACGATCACTTCAACGAATTACCGGAATGAGAACATTGATTATGGATTTACTTGATCTTACCAAAATTCAGTCTGACAAAAAAGAAAAACAATTTGAAAACGTTAATTTATTAGATATTACAAAGAATGCAATTGAAACAGTGAGCCCTTATGCCATCCAAAAGGATGTGGAGGTCAATCTTCATGCAAAAGAGGATATTCCTTTTTATGCCGATCCGAATGATATGGAGATCGTTCTCAACAATCTTATCTCCAATGCCGTGAAGTATAATTATAAAGAAGGCAGTGTGGATGTTTACTTGGAAAAAGATTCAGAGCAGATCACCATTAAGGTTAGCGATACGGGGATTGGAATGACAGAAGAGGAAAAGTCAAAATTATTCAATGAATTTGTCCGCATAAAAAATGAGAAGACAAGGAATATCACAGGCAGTGGACTGGGATTATCCATCGTGAAAAAAGTGATTGAACTATATCAGGGAGATATTAAGGTCGACAGTGAGCCCGAGAAAGGAAGCACCTTTACTGTAATGTTGCCATTAA
>JBKGZA010000150.1:0-7990 GCA_046545815.1 Bacteroidales bacterium | reverse complement strand
GTGCCGAGTTTTAGGTAGTGAAACAAGTAGCAAAATGCAGCAGTAGAGACGCAAGGCTTGCGTCTCGGAGATTAGAGCACGACAGAACGACGGCACGACAGCACGAACGCACGACAGTACGAGGGCACGAGGGCACGAAATAGGGACAGAGCGACAGAGCGATGGGGCGAGGGAGCAGCCAGGTATGGATAGAAGATGAGAAAGTGAGAAGACGGGCAGAGGAGATGAAGGTGAGTTTTGTAGAGTACATGCCATGGCGTGTATTAATGATTAAAACAAATCATTGCCTATATAATAAAAATGTAAAAGCACAGGGGGCAGTGAAACTAAAATCATTTGAATCGGTTCCATGTAACGGTTCATGGGCTGTAAGTCCAGCAGGTAAAGATGTTGGCAAGACTTCGGCCGGAATGAAACGAAGGCCGTGCTTTTCTGCGAATACAACCGAATGACAATAAATGACCATTAATGACAAGTTGATATTATTACCAACCATAGTCTTTCCCAACTTTCAAACTCATTGGTGTAATGACATTCAATGACATTTAAAATTACCGGCAAACTTCAGATTTACCAGCCTGCCTGCTGATTTCTGCTTACTATCTTTTTATTGTTTGTGATTCTTATTCCCCTGCTTGTCCCTGCAGTCACCGATGTCATCCAGGTTCTTGTTGTAAACGGCCATGGCCTGATGACTCATGCCCATACTGGAAAATC
Organism: Bacteroidales bacterium; assembly: GCA_046545815.1. Taxonomy (GTDB): domain Bacteria; phylum Bacteroidota; class Bacteroidia; order Bacteroidales; family UBA12077; genus JAGXLC01. Next base: position 7,273 of record JBKGZA010000150.1, on the reverse strand, counting down.
CTCCGTCGTGATAAAGGTTTTGCATGGTGACTTTCCTGGTAAGATCAGAAAACAGGGTGATGCAATAATCTGCACATTCTTCGGCAGTGGCATTGCCGAGGGGAGACATCCGTTCCGAAAAGTCAAGCAAGCCCTCAAAACCCATCACCCCGCTACCGGCTGTGGTAGGTGTCGGTGACTGCGAAATGGTATTGATGCGGATATTTTTCTCACGTCCATATATATATCCAAAGCTTCTTGCAATGGATTCAAGCAGCGCTTTGGCATCGGCCATATCATTGTAGCCGTAAAGTGTACGCTGAGAAGCCACATAAGACAACGCCACCACGGAACCCCATTCATTAATGGCATCAAGGTTACGGGCTGTCTGCAGTATCTTGTGAAATGAAAGGGCCGAGACATCCAGTGTCTTTAAAAAATAGCCGTAATTGGTGTCATCATACGTATTGCCCTTGCGCACATTGGGTGACATCCCTATGGAATGGAGAATAAAATCCAGCTTGCCTCCGAATTGTTCCATTGACTTTTTAAACAACGATTCGAGGTCTTCCACTTTGGTGGCATCAGCAGAAATAACCTGTGTATTGAGTTTTTCAGCAAGCTTGTCTACATTCCCCATCCTTAAAGCTACCGGCGCATTGGTGAGTACCACCTTTGCCCCTTCCTCATGGGCTCTTTCGGCAACATTCCAGGCAATGGATTTTTCATTCAATGCCCCAAAGATGAGGCCTTTTTTTCCACTTAAAAGATCACATGCCATAACTTATTACAGTTTGTCTTCAAGACTTGAACAAATGAACAGGCATATGGTTTTTTACATAAAGGATTTTTCTCAGGAAATTCCCAGAAATTCCCTGGCATTCTGGAGGGCTGTATCTGTTAATTCTTCACCGCTCAGCATCTTGGCGATTTCCTTAATCCGTTCATCGCCTTCAAGCTGTTTTATGTAAGTATGAGTGGATTCATTGTCGTCATATTTATACACCAAATAATGGTGATCGCCTTTACTCGCAATCTGGGGAAGATGGGTGATGTTCAATATTTGCATATTCCCGGCCATCTCCTTCATTATTGTACCCATTTTATCCGCAATATCTCCTGAAGTACCCGAATCAATCTCGTCAAAAATGATGGTCGGCAATTCCTTTGTTTCCGCAATGTTTGACTTAAGGCTCAACATAAGTCTGGACAGCTCTCCACCGCTTGCCACCCTGGCAATATCCTCCAACTCCACATTTTTGTTGGCTGAAAAAAGGAACTTCACATGATCCAGGCCATATTCATTGAATTCCTTCAGATCGGTCCGCTGAATTTTGAAAGATGCATGGGGTATGCCCAGTTCCTTTAACATGGAGGTGATCTTCTTCTCTATGGCAGGTATGTGCTTTTTACGGCTTTCGGAAAGTTTCCGTGCAGCCTCAGAAAGCTCTTTTCTTTTGGATTTCAATGCTTTTTCCAGTTCTTCGAGATGAAAATCATAGTTATCGATCTCCTCCAGCTTTTTCCCCATATTCTCTTTTATATCGATCAGTTCCCTTTCGGTTGAAACCCGGTGCTTATGCAGAAGAGCATAGAGCTCATCCAGCCGCTGACGGATATATTTAACCCGACCGGGATCATGTTCCACATGCTCGTTAAGCATTTCAATCTCGTTGGATAAATCCTGCAGCTCAATGTAAGTGCTCTCCAGCCGGTCACTGATCTCTTTAACCCTGGAATAAAAATCCACGATTTTCCTGAGGCAGTCTCCCGCTTCACGGGTTTGGGAAATGATGGAGGACTCTTCATTATTTAGAAGGTAGGCCGCACGGGAAAGATTGTATTTGATCTCTTCCGCATGATTCAACGTTTCAAGCTCATTTTCCAGTTCTTCCTGCTCTCCTTCTTTCAAGCCGGCTTTTTCCAGCTGATCATACTGAAACCGGTAGTAGTCATAATCGGCACTGGCCTGTTCGGATTTATCCTTCAGGTTATGGTATTGCCTTTGTAATTCTTTGTATTCCCTGTATTTATCGTAATAGACATTCAAAAGCTCTCCGTTTCTGGCATAGGAGTCGACTACATCCAGCTGAAATACGTTGTCTTTCAGAATGAGGTTCTGATGCTGGCTGTGAATGTCCACAAGCTGATCTCCTAGTTCCTTCAGCATTTTTATATTTACAGGGGTATCATTGACAAATGCCCTAGACTTGCCTTTACTGCTTATCTCCCGGCGAATGATGGTTTCCTCCTCAAAATCCAGGTCATGTTTATCAAATATTTCTTTGATAAGGGGGTTGGTGATATTGAAGGTAGCTTCAACAACACATTTCCGTGTATCATCCTTCAGCACGGAGGTATCCGCCCGGTGGCCAAGAATCAATGAGAGGGCCCCGATCAGTATAGACTTCCCCGCCCCCGTCTCTCCTGTTATCGTCAGGAAGCCGGGATAAAAATCGATATGGATCTCATCTATAAGTGCATAATTTTGTATTTTCAATGATTGAAGCATACTTTGCCCTATGATTAACTCAATACTTTCAAATAAATTTAACAATAAAGTAAGAATGTCCCAATCCTATTGAGTGATTTGTTCGTATTTTTCACTATGGGAAGGATCTATCTCAGCCAATATTTCATATACCCTTTCTGACTCACTCATAGGAGATTCAGAGAAAACATTGACAAACTCATTGGATTTGGCTTCGACGATCAGTTTCATAAAAAACATATGGGGATCTGGTTCCTCACGGTGTATTTTACGGAGCAATTCCAGGCTTTCCGAGATTTCGGACCTTGCCTGCGATACATCATCTTGCATTTTGTCAAGGCCGTGCCTGTGATACCGATACAAAAATTCCCTTGCCTCTTCATATTCATTGTTCAAAATATTCTCCACAAGCCAGTATCGGTTTCTCCTGCTTTCGAATGCTTTCCATCCCGGATCTTCAGCATTTTGTGCATTGCTGACAATCTGCTGCGCCCTTTGAAAATAAGGTGTACCTCCTTTTAATTCAAACGTATCATAATCCAGTCCTATGATGATGTAGGCATAATAGGCCAAAAGCGAAGTCAGGTTTGATTTGAAATTATTGATATCAAATTCCATGGGTTCATCCTCCCTGTACCTGAATTGAATGTCATTGTCTTTATAGGTAAAAAGCGTTGTGTTATATGTAGAATTATATACTGGCCTCCTGGAGCTCACCGTCATGGAGCCGGAGAACTCATCTCCGGAATGGCTCTGCAGGTTGATCAGCACCTTGCATTCAATCCGCTCCTGATTGGCAAAGTCTTCTTCCGTCCAGATCCGGTCATTCATGAACTCATTAACCTCCTGCTGCAAAGTTTTAAATACCTGTTTATTGGTTCCCTGAATCTGACTGGACAGAATCTGGACATTACACCTGAGCTCCTGAGCCACGCCTGTAAATTGAATCAGGCCAGTCAAAAGAACTATAATCAAGATCTTTTTATTCATCTGCCTTGATTTTCAATTATCTTCTGAACAATATCCATAGCCACTTCCTTTTTGGATTTCATCTCAAATTCCTCGACATGCTGATGTCTGTCTATAATTTTCACCTTGTTCGTGTCATGCTGAAATCCCGAACCTTCTTCATCCAAAGTATTTAATACAATGAAATCAAGGTTTTTATTTTCCAGTTTTTCCACGGCATTTTCCATTGCATGGTCGGTTTCAAGCGCAAACCCCACCAACAAATGATTTTCCTTTTTATTGGCGCCGAGTTCCCGGGCAATATCTCTAGTGGTTTCCAGTTCAATCTTCCAGGAGGCACTGTCTTTTTTCACTTTTTTATCATAAACCTGTGAAGGTTTAAAATCACTCACGGCAGCAGATAAGATCGCGCCATCCGAACCGGGAAAATGATCCATGACCTGGCGGAACATTTCTTCTGCTGATGTTACCCGGATCAGATTAATATGCTGGCTGGCCGTGTCCAAAGCGGTAGGCCCTGTAATCAGATTCACCTCTGCCCCGCATGAAGCAAGCGCTTCGGCAATGGCAAACCCCATCTTCCCGGAACTGTAATTCCCGATGAATCTCACCGGATCAATGCCCTCATAAGTAGGTCCGGCAGTAACTATATAATGCCTGCCACTGAGGCTTTGCCTGGCGGAAAAGTGCTGTCTGACTCTTTCAACGATGCGTTCGGGCTCTTCCATTCTTCCCTTCCCTGAAAGTCCACTGGCCAAATCCCCGGTAGCAGCTTCAACAATGATGTTGCCGTATGAACGGAGGCTCTCAATGTTCTTCAGATTGGCCGGGTGCTGATACATATCCAGGTCCATAGCAGGAGCCACCATCACGTCACACTTTGCCGACAGATAAGTGGCAAGCAGCAGATTGTCAGCTATACCACCTGCCATTTTACCGATGGTATTGGCGGTGGCGGGTGATATAAGATAAAGATCGGCCCACGACCCCAAATCCACATGGCTGTTCCACTCCCCGTTCTCAGGATCAAAAAATTCAATCAATATGGGATTTTTGGACAGGGTAGCCATCGTCAGGGGGGTAATGAATTCTTTGGCATATCGGGTCATCATCACTTTTATTTCCGCCCCTTCCTTAACCAGCAATCTAACAAGCATAGCAGCTTTGTAAGCTGCTATGCTGCCAGTAATTCCCAAAAGTATATGCTTCCCTTTAAGAGACGACATCTTTTATCTATCCTTCATTTCTTTTTTGTCGGGGGTGCTGTATGCTCATGGCCGGTTTTCGGGTTACGGAAATAGATCTTGCCTTCCAGATATTCCTGCAGGGCAATCAGTGTTGGTTTGGGCAGACGCTCATAAAACTTGGAAATCTCGATCTGCTCTTTATTCTCAAATATCTCTTCAAGATTGTCCGTATAAGAAGCAAACTCTTCCAGTTTATAATTCAATTCTTCCTTCATTTCGGCCCCAATCTGATTCGCCCTTTTTGAGATAATAACGGCAGCTTCATACACATTGCCCACACCCTCTTCAAGCTTTTTTATATCCTGAGTAGTCGTTGTTGTTGGTGCTTTTGTCTTTTTATAATCCATAATTCACAGATTTTAATTTTCCAGATTCTTTTGTGTGATATTGTATATTTTTTCAACTTCCTTTTTGTATTCACTGTCCGGGTAATCACTGGTAAATGTATGATAGGTATTGAGGGTTTCCTGAAAACGCTCTTCTTCCTTGCTCGGTACACTATTGGAGGCAAGAAGGAACTTTGATCTCAGTATAAGGTACTGAATTTGCTCCCGATGCGTTGTCTCCGGAAACCGTTTAAGGCAATTTTCCAGAGCAACCACCGCTGCCCTATAGTCTCCCATATCATAATAAAGCTTGGCTGATTTGTATGCCTTAATGGCAAGCTTGTCCCTCAACTCCTGAATGTACTCATGGCACTGCGGGACCTTTTGATGATCGGGATGCCTTGTAATGAACAGGTCGAACTTTTCAATGGCTTTCCGGGTATAACTCTGTTCCAGTTCGGGACGCGGCGAAAGCAGATAATTGCAATAGGCACTTTGAAATTCAGCCTCGTCAGCCCATTCATGATTTCCAAACGTTTCTACAAACTCTTGATAATGATTCTCAGCCAAAATATAGTTCTCCTGCTTGAAATAGCTTTTAGCCAGATAAAACTGTACGGTATCCGCACGGTCCGTAGCTTTAAAAACCGGGTTCAGTTGTTCGAACAATCCCTCAGCTTTCACATAATCTCCTTCGTTATAGTACTCAAGCGCTTTATTGTATTTGAGCTTATAATTGGAGCTTTTCAAAAGCTTGTCATATTGGCAGGAAACTGCCAGTCCTCCGATAATGAGTAAAAGTAACGCTATTTTGATGATTTGCTTAAACATTTTGCAAAATTAATTTATTCTAAAGAAATGATAAAATTATTCATGATTTAACGGCACGATATTATAAAATATTTTTTGCAATTTGAAAATTGAGAAAAAAAACATACTTTTGTCCACTTTAGTAAGCGGAGAGCATCAAATACAAAAATCAGGCACTGTGGATTTATTCAATAAGATCAAAAAAGACAAAGGGCCCCTGGGCCAGTATATGAAAGAAGCCCATGGATATTTTACGTTTCCCAAACTTGAAGGGGTAATAGCATCCCGGATGAAATTCAGGGGCAAAGAAGTACTGACATGGAGCCTGAACAATTACCTGGGTCTAGCCAACCACCCTGAAGTAAGAGAAACGGATGCACAGGCCGCCAGGGAATATGGGATGGCCTACCCCATGGGTGCCCGGATGATGTCAGGACAGACAGCCAAACACGAAGAACTGGAACAAAAACTGACTTCATTTGTCGGAAAACAGGATACTTTTCTTCTGAATTACGGCTACCAGGGGATGGTTTCTATAATCGACGCCCTGGTCAACCGAAACGATGTGATCGTTTACGATTCCGAAAGCCATGCCTGCATACTGGATGGTCTGCGTCTTCATATGGGCAAAAGATTTGTATATCCTCACAATAACATTGAAAAGCTTGAAAAACAACTGGGAAGAGCCCATAAGCTTGCTGAAAAAAACGGTGGCGGCATTCTGGTCATTACAGAAGGTGTATTCGGAATGGCCGGCGATCTGGGTAAACTTGACAGCCTCGTAAAACTAAAAGAAAAATACAATTTCAGGCTACTCGTTGATGACGCTCATGGATTCGGCACCATGGGAAAAACTGGAGCAGGAACCGGTGAGCATTTTGGAGTGCAGGATCAGATAGATGTTTACTTCGCCACCTTTGCCAAATCAATGGCGGGGATCGGCGCTTTTGTTGCATCAGAAGAGGATGTGGTAAATTATCTCCGATACAATATGCGTTCCCAGACTTTTGCAAAATCTCTGCCTATGCCCATGGTCATAGGTGCTCTGAAACGGCTGGAACTCCTGAAGAATAACCCCAAATTGAAGGACAATTTATGGATGATAGTTGATGCCCTCCAGGAAGGCCTGAAAGAATCCGGCTTTGATCTGGGCAATACCGAATCACCGGTAACCCCGGTATATCTATCTGGGAGTATCCCCGAGGGAACCAACATCATCATGGACCTGAGGGAAAATTACAATATATTCTGCTCCTTGGTCGCTTATCCTGTCATTCCCAAGGGAGAACTTCTTATTAGGCTGATCCCAACTGCCGTTCATTCGATTGAAGATGTGGAATACACCATCAAAGCATTCAAGGAAGTTCACGAAAAACTTCTAAACGGAGAGTATCAGGCGGATCATATTGCCAAAGTAAACTGAAGAAAAGAGACAAGACAGTAAAGAAGTA
>JBKGZA010000149.1:0-8070 GCA_046545815.1 Bacteroidales bacterium | reverse complement strand
GCGTAATGGCTTCGGGGGTATCGTCAACAATGATCTCGACACCTGTAGCAGCCTCAAGGGCACGTATATTTCTTCCTTCCCTTCCAATGATCCGTCCCTTGATCTCATCGCTATCGATATTGAACACCGTAATGGCGTTTTCAATGGTGGTTTCTGCAGCTACCCGCTGGATGGTCTGCACAATGATGCGCCTGGCTTCCTTATTGGCATTCATCTTGGCCTCCTCCACAATCTCATTCATGGTGGACATGGCCTCGGATTTTGCCTCGGCTTTCAATGAATCCACCAACTGATTTTTTGCTTCCTCCGCGGATAACCCGGAAATGGTCTCAAGTTGCTCTACATGCTGCTTATGAAGCTTATCCAGTTCCTCATTCTTTTTCTCCACCATATCCATCTGATTCTGCAAATTGCTGCGAATGGCATCCAGCTCTTTACGCTTTCGTTCCGTTTCTTCCATCTTCTGGGACAAGCTGTTTTCTTTTTGCTTTACCCGGTTTTCCGCTGACTGCACTTTTTTGTTTCGCTCATTAATCTCTTTTTCATGCTCTGATTTCAACTGCAGAAACTTTTCCTTCGCCTGGAGAATCTTATCTTTCTTTATGACTTCAGCTTCATTTTTAGCATCGTCTATTATTTCATCTCTCTTTTTCTTTAGTGCTTTCTGCCAAAAGAAGTAAGAAAGGACTCCTCCGGCAGCAAAAGCAACAACTCCTATAATGAAGTACAGAGTTAAGTAAGAGATTGTACCAAATATTTGTGTTGTTATCATATTGCTATATTTTTAAATAAGACCTAATAAGAATAAAAAAACCCGCATAATTAACCTTAATGCTGGATAAAAACCCCTGTATCGACATGGGTGGAGCTGCCATCCGAGGTCGAACTTCCCCTGTCCCGCTTAAACGCGGGATCCCTGCCTATGGCGGGGCTGGGGCCTGCTCTTGCCCGTCTGAGCTTTGGCTCCAATTTGATAAGTGTTGAGTTTTTCAGCCATTAAGGAACTATGCGGGTATCTCTTAATATTTAAAGAACGTTTATTTCGTATTAAAGTACGCTTCCAACTCCTCATTCAATTCCTTCAAATCTTCCATAATAGGTTGATTATCCGTTTTCTCTTCCATCTCCAGGTATTTAATGACAAACTGTAAAGCTGCCATTGCCAAAAAATCCTGGTTATCCTTATCAATATAACGTTGTCTGTATTGCAATATTTTCTCATTGATCAATTTTGCCGCCCTTCTTATCCGCTCTTCATCCTTTGCTTCAATCTTAAGCGGATAATACCTATCTGCAAGATTTATTCTGATCGATAATTTATCATCATCTCCCATCGGTTCTACTCAATATTGCCTATTTGTTTAAAAGCGCTATACACTTATCAATTTCCCGCACCATCCTGTTAATTTTAATCTTAGCATCATGAGGTGACTCAGCTGACGCTAAGCTTTTTGCCAGTTTCATATTGGAATACTTCTCCTCGAAACTGGCTATTTCTGATTCTTTTTTTTTCAGTTCTTTTTTAAGATTTTCATTTTCCTCTTGAAGCCGGACATTGTGGTATTTCGAATTCTCATAAAGGTCCACCAGCTTTCTGACCTTTACTTTTAACTCTTCCACGGTATTTTTATCCACTTTGTCCATTCTTCTTAGATTTCTACTTTACAAAATTAATACAGGTTTCGCAAATAAAAAAATAAACGCAGGGCTTTTTTAATCATTCAAAATAATATTAGTTTTGTTCATTTCCAATATTATGCATCATACTATGAAATATACCAAAGTATACCCGCTGATTGCCCTGCTTTTTATACTTATTACTCCTGCTTTTGCTCAAATAAGCAACATTTCAGACCGGCCCTTCCATCCTCCCCTTGAGATCCCCCTGAAGTTATCGGGCAATTTCGGCGAACTCAGACCCAATCATTTCCATGCAGGGATAGACATCAAGACAAACGGCAGCTCAGGTCAGAAGATTCTTGCCATAGCAGATGGTTATGTTTCCAGGATCAGAGTCTCCGCCAACGGATACGGCAAAGCAATTTATATCCATCATCCTGAAAAAGGAGTTACATCTGTGTATGGCCACCTGAAATCATTTACCAAACCAATAGATGACTACATTAAAGAAAGGCAATACCAGAACAGAAGCTTTGAGATACAACTATTCCCGGACAAACAGCAATTTCAGGTTCAAAAAGGTGAATTGATAGGTTATTCAGGAAACAGCGGCAGATCCCATGGACCTCACCTTCATTTCGAAATCAGAAAGATTGAAAATCAACATCCCATTAATCCATTGCAATATGAATTTGACATTACCGACAACATTGCACCAAAAATCTTTAATCTGGCTGTTTATCCGCGCAACGAACACAGCACCATAAACGGAGAAAACAAAAAACTCATACTGGATGCTGTCCCCACCCAAAAAGACCACTATAGGGTACTGGGTGAAAATAAGCTTAAAGTGCACGGTTCGGTAGGATTTGGCATAAGAACATTTGATTTCTTAAACAAAACTCCCAATTGGTGTGGGATTCATAAACTCGAGCTATATATTGACAGCACACTGATATACAAACATACCATGGATGAATTTTCCTTCTCTGAAACCCGATACATAAACAGCCTGATCGATTATGAAGCAAAAATAAGGAGCAAAACCACCCTGCAGAAATCTTTTGTACAATCCCACAACAATTTAAGCATTTACGACTTTCTCAGGAACGACGGTTTCTATAAATTTACATCCAATTCCACCCACCAGGTACACTACGAAGTGACCGACGTACATGGGAACACCTCCGTACTGATTTTCAAAGTTCAAGGTACTTCTGAGCCAGAGAATAAACTTCAAAAACCGGATTCGGGTAAAACCTTTACAAAAGTAATGCCTTATAACAGGGAAAACCATTTTGAAAAAGAAGATATTCGTGTAAATTTCCCGAAAAATGCTTTTTACGATACCCTATATTTTGAATATGACAAAAAGAAGGTGGATGGTGAAAATTTCCATTCCGACCTGCACCAAATCCACAACAAATATACCCCTGTCCACAGAAAATACACGCTTTCCATAAAACCCAGGAATTTACCGGCGAGCCTGAAAGAAAAAGCTTTCATTGCCCGTATTGAAGATGATGAATATTCCTATGCAGGGAGTGAAACCGTGAATGGTTTCGTTTCGGCAGAAGTAAATAAATTGGGAAAATACGTTGTGAGGGTGGATAATGAAAAGCCCACGATCACTCCATATATAATGAACCAAAAAAAACTCAGCTTTAAAATAAAAGATGAGCTCTCTTATATAAAGCAATACAATGGTTACATAGACGGAGAATGGGCCCTGTTCGAATACGACCCCAAAAATAACCTGTTGACCTATGAAATTGACAAGAGCAGGCTTTCAAAAGGAAAAACGCACAAGCTGGAACTTTACATAAGTGATGCATTGGACAATGTAGCCACCTATCACGACACGTTTACCATCAAATAAATAATAGGTCTCAAGAGCGAGAATGAAAAACCCAAACGTCAGAACAGCATCTGAAGGCAAGTATGCAAGTGATATTTGCATATACACAAATTATACACACAGTTAGCCAATAACACACCGGTTACTCAGGGAAATGTTCTATAGTGGAATCAAGAAACAAAACATGAAAAAAAGTATAGAGTCATGAATTTATTAGAAACTGAAAATCCTAATTTCTTTTTCTTTCTAAAATAGCCCTGACAGATCATTGAATTGCTTTACCCATCCAGATCAATTGTTTTTCCCACGTTAAACTTAATCCATCTTCCGGGTGTTCTTACATTGCCAATATCATAATGTTTATTGTCAAAGATGTTGTTTGTTTCCAGTCCAAAGATCCATTGGTTCCATTGATACCTGATTTTCCCGTCAAACACCCAGGCGGGCCGGTATTCCACTTCACCGGTGTACTTTTCCTGCTCAAAATCGTATTTCGGATATTTACCGGCCCGGTCAGTAAAGGATGAAGAAATTTGCACTGACCAGCCCTGCCACCCTGCTGATACATACATTCCCAGATCATGATTGAGGTAGTTAAGGGAGTATTTTGACTCAAATCCGTCAGTGATCTTATCCTGATCCAGGTGGGTATAATTCAGTCCTATACGTTGCAACGGACTAGAACCATCTAAAAGCCTGCGAATATTAACGGAAACAGATAACTCTACTCCTTTGTTTTTTAGCTCTGTAAGATTTTTGGTCTGCCATTGCCTGTCCTCATCCGATTCCCTGGTCCAGGCAATGATGTGGTCGCCTTTATAGTAAAAATAAGCTACATGTCCTTTCACTTCATCAGCAGTTAGGTGAACACCTCCTTCATAGCTGTTCACCTGTTCGGGTTTTAAATCAGGGGTTCCGAGGTTGGAGGGGCCGGAATAAAACAGGTCTGTAAAGGTTGGCAGCCGGAGCGACTTGTTGTAAGAGGCGTAAAGGCTAAAAGAAGGGGATAGTTTATAGCTCAGATCAATTCCGGGATACCATTTCCATTCCAGGTCAAATTCATTGCTCCAGCTACCCAGCATACCCCCGGATACAGATAAACCTCCCATATAAACATTGTGTTCCAGGTAATAATTCATGATTGTGCGGGAATATTTATGATCGTAAAAGCCATTGGGTCCATTCAACGCAGAAAGGGTATCATCCATAGGTTCGCCCAGCACATTGCTCCATATATTCTCCGAGCGAAAATCAAACCCTATGGACGTCTCGCCGGCGATGGTCTGAAAGGAAGCGTTGAGCTTGGTGCCATACACATCGGTCAAATGATAATTGTGGTTTGAATAATAATTCCAGGGTTGATAAATCCCGTTCTGAAATTTTGCCGTATCGTCTCTGTCCTTAATTAAATAACTGTCATCACGCCTATACCAGCTCTCATTCTCTCTGAACAATTCAAACCGGTCCTGATGCTTCTCCAGTAAACCACCGGTTTAAGTAACAACAGCACAGACAGAGAACAGAAGATCATCCCTCCGCGCAGACCACCGGAGCCATTCAGGTCATAACCTTTATGGGGACCCTTCCCAGTTATTGAAGCCATATCTGCCTCTTTCCGTTGCTTAGCCATTGTAATATGCTTTTTCTTTCAACATAAACAGCCCGCAAAACTATTTAAAAGAAAACGACCGGAACAGATATTTCTTTATAAATTAAAAACGCGCGACCGGTTACCTTCTTGTCAAACGTTTATGGATTGACCTCGGAACCGGAACCTGAAGAAAAAGATAAAATCTTCAAATGTTCACACGGATCCATCCCAAAATTTCATGCAGCAACTCCACAGGATTTTTCGTCTTTACATATAAAGCGGTTATATATAAAAAATGTATCTTTATAAGCAGCAGTATGGAAAATCAAACCGTCCTTAAGATGCAAACCGAAAAACAACAGGCCCTGTATAAGAACATCCATCAGGATGTGATTGACAGGTGCCGGAAGGGGGAACAAAAAGCGCAGTTCCAGATATACAAGCTGTATTATAAAGCCATGTACAATACCAGTTACAGAATTATGAACAACCGCATGGAAGCAGAAGACATCATGCAGGAAGCCTTTCTGAAGGCATTTGACAAAATACACACCTACAGCGGGGAGGTTAGTTTTGGGGCATGGTTGAAACGTATAGTCATCAATCACTCACTGGATGAGTTAAAAAAAAAGAAGATAGCACTTGATTCGCTGGAAGATACTCCATACGACCTTGAAGATGAAAGTGAGGAAGAAGAAGACGAAAAAGAGACGCAGAATAAGGTGGAAAATATCCGGGAGGCCATCAACAAGCTGCCGGATGGATACAGAATCGTATTGTCTCTCTACCTGCTTGAAGGTTATGACCATGAAGAAATAGCAGAAATACTGAACATGTCAAGCTCCACATCAAGATCGCAATATACAAGGGCAAAAAAGAAACTTAAAGAAGAACTGGCAAAAAACAGAGGTTGAAAAATGAAAAAGCTGGAAGACATCATCCGATCCCACAGGGATAAATTTGATGAGCTGGAACCATCAGAGGGCCATTTTGAGAGGTTCTCCCAAAGACTCCGGAAATACAACCGGCTTCAAAGGTTGCTATCCTGGAATGTGATCCTGAAAGCTGCTGTGGTTGCAACTCTGGTTGTACTCTCCGGTCTTTGGGTATCCGATAGGATTGGAGAGCGGCAAAACCCTGAAAAGCTGGCATTGGAAAAGGTATCTCCGAAGGTAAGAGAAGCCCATTTCTATTATTCTTCACTGGTGGAGAAAAAATATGAACAAATCAGACAATTCGATTTCAGGAACGAAGAACAAAAGGAAATGCTGCTGAATGAACTACAGGATATGGATTCCATCTATGTTAATATAAATGAAGACCTGAGAACGAATCCAAACGATCCCCGGGTAGTTAATGCCCTGATCAGGCATTATCAGATGAAACTGGAGGTCATGAATCAGATTATACAACAGCTTCGTGCCACCAATGAACAAACACAAACAAAATCAAAAGAAAAAGAGGATAAAAGCTATGAAACCATTGAAACTTAAACATGGGGCAACCACACTGATTCTTGCGCTATGCCTCAGTATAAACGCACACGCCGCCCAGGATGAATATTCCAAAAACAAACACAGGGAATATGACGTAAATGAAGAAACCGTGCTCGTAATATCCAATAAATACGGGAATGTGGATGTTACCAACTGGAACCGGGATAAAGTATCGGTCGATATAACCGTAACCGTTGATCACAGAAGGGAAGAAAGAGCCAGGGAGCTGCTGGAAGACATCATCCCTGAGATCAGCCAACAGGAAAATACCATCAGGGCCATTACCAATTTTGACAGAAATTTCAGCAGGTCAGGTGGATTGTTCAACTTTGGCGATGACACCAAAGAATTCAAAATCGACTATGAAGTAAAAGCTCCCAGGTATATTAATCTTGAACTTGAAAACAAATATGGAGATGTTTTTATCAACGAAATTACCGGCCGTGCCGACATTGCCGTGAAATACGGAAATTTAAAAGCCAACAAAATACTGAGGGATAATTCAAAGCCATTGAGCCATGTTAATCTGGCTTATTCCAACGGCAATATCGGTGAGGTAAACTGGCTGAAACTGACTTTGAAATATACGCCAAACAACTGTCAAATAGACAAAGCCAAAGCACTGATGGCTGTGACCAAATATTCTAAGCTGAATGTAACGGAAACCAGTTCCATTGTTTGTGAATCGAAGTATGACAATTACAGACTGGGAACACTGTCCAATCTGGTCTGTGAGGCCAAATACACTGATTTCAGAATTGACCGGTTAAACAAGAAGCTTGATCTGGTCAGCCAGTATGGTGATTTTGCCGTCGGCAAAGTACCCGGGAATTTTGAAAAAATCAATGTGGAAAACAAATACGGAAAAGTGAATATCGGAATTGACGGTGATGCCAGTTACCACCTGAAAGGCAAGGCTGAGTATGCCCGTATCGGTTTTCCGGCTTCAGATGGTGTCAGCAGAATTGAAAAAAACACGGAGATGAACGTATCGGGCCGGATAGGCAAAGATGAAAATACACAGTCTGAGGTTAACATCACCACCAAGTATGGCAATGTTGACCTTAAATAATGTTAGATTTCTCATAGATACCAATTGCGCCCAAGTTAAAAAGGCATCAGGAGAAACTGATGCCTTTCTTTTATTCAACGTTTATAGGAAATCAATAATCATCACCAAACCCATAAAGGTTCTTCATCTTTTCAAAGATCTTCGTATTGTCATAGATACCCTGGAATTTTTCTGCTCCGGGCCCAAAAGCAAACACGGGTATCATCAACCCGGTATGACCATCGGAGGTATAATCCGCCTCCACTTCATGACGATTCAGGTCTCCCCCGTTCAAACCCATTCCACCTGTCTCATGATCGGAGGTTATGATTACCAGCGTTTCGGGGTTTTCTCTGGCAAAATCCATAGCCACTTCGCAAGCCCTGTTAAAATCGAGCAGCTCTTCAACGATATAATCGGTGTTGTTGTCGTGGCCTCCCCAATCTATCTGAGA
>JBKGZA010000148.1:0-8097 GCA_046545815.1 Bacteroidales bacterium | reverse complement strand
GGTGCACAATAGTGTCGAAATGATATACAAGGGTGTGGAATTACTGCACAAAACCGTGGCATCGGTATACAATACCGTGATAAGGATGCACAAAACCCCGGGTATAGTGTAAAAGACCGCTGAATAAGCGTAAAGGTTGAGGGGTAACAATAACACTGAATAGTGACACCCGGAATAATTTGCTAAAACCATTCAAAAAAGTGACAATATTCATAATATACTATGACCAGAATTATTAGTTTTGTTGAAAAGTAAAGTTTAACCTTATAAAACTGACAGTTATGCCCAAAGGATTTTTCCAGGTCCCAAAAGCCAAAAACGAACCTGCCCGGAGTTATGCACCCGGAACAAAGGATCGTGAAGAGCTGAAAAAAGCGCTACACGAGCTCAAGTCCAAAGAGATGGATATACCCATGATCATCGGAGGCAAAGAAATACGCACGGACAACAAGGTCCCCGTTCATCCGCCCCATGAACTAAAACACACCTTGGGATATTATCACAAAGGCGATGAATCGCATGTAAAACAAGCCATTGAAGCGGCTTTGGAAGCCAAAAAACAATGGGCTGCCATGCCCTGGCATGAAAGAGCCGCCATCTTCCTCAAAGCCGGAGAACTGCTTACCGGTCCTTACCGTTATAAGATCAACGCAGCAGCTATGCTGGCAACTTCTAAAAGCTGTCATCAGGCAGAAATAGAAACGGTTTGTGAATTTGCAGATTTTATGCGCTACGGGGTGGAGTTCATGAGCCACATATACAATCAGCAAGTCTATTCTCCTGATGGTGTATGGAATCGTGTGGAATACCGTCCATTGGAAGGATTCATCTTTGCCCTGACACCTTTCAATTTTCAGGCCATTACAGCCAATCTCCCTGCTGCACCGGCCATGATGGGCAACACTGTTGTCTGGAAACCCTCGAAGAACAACCTGTATGCCGCCAGCGTGATCATGGAGATATTCAGGGAAGCCGGTGTTCCCGATGGGGTAATCAACATGCTGTTTGTATCCGGACCTTCCGCAGGTAAGGTGGTATTTCAACATCCTGATTTTGCAGGATTTCATTTCACCGGTTCTACTTCAGTATTCCAAAATGTCTGGGGCCAGATCGGACAGAACATCAAAAAATACAAAACCTATCCAAGAATCGTAGGAGAAACGGGCGGCAAGGATTATATCTTCGCCTCACCCAAAGCAGATGCTGAAGCGGTGGCCACAGCGATTACCAGAGGTGCCTTCGAATATCAGGGCCAGAAGTGTTCTGCAGCCTCCAGGGTATATTTACCAAGCAACCTGGCCGATGAGATACTGGAAAAGGTCAGGGAGGATGTAAACTCTATCAAGGTAGGATCCCCCGAAGATTTTTCCAACTTCATGAATGCGGTCATTGATGAAGCGGCTTTTGAAAAGCATTCTGCTGCCATCGATAAGGCCAATAAAGATGAGGAAGCCGAAATTCTGATTGGAGGCCAATATGACAAATCCGAGGGATACTTCATCTATCCCACGGTGATCAAAACAACAGATCCCCACTATTATACCATGGAAGAAGAGCTTTTCGGTCCAATCGTAACGGTCTATGTTTATGACGAAAATAAGGTGGAAGAAACACTCGATATTTTAGATAATACTTCCATCTACGGCCTGACAGGGGCCATCTTCTCACAAGATCGATATGAGATCGATAGGTTGACCAGACGACTTCAGCAAACAGCGGGCAACTTCTATGTAAATGACAAACCTACCGGTTCTATCGTTGGTCAGCAGCCATTTGGCGGTGCAAGGGGATCGGGAACCAATGACAAAGCCGGCTCGTTTATCAATCAGCTTCGGTGGGTATCCATGCGAAGCATCAAGGAAAATTTCAATCCTCCAAAGGATTACAGATATCCTTTCCTGGAGGAAGAATAGGCAACCCAGAAACCACGTTATATTCATTTAGAATATATCCGAAAAGTTCTCCGTGATTTCTTTGTGTTTGATGGTTAAAACTTTATTGAACCAGTGTTGCACAGAAAAATCACGGGGAATTTATACACCATGTTTTTTGACACTCCTGTATTTTTATATTACCTTTGCTCAAAAGCGGGCAACTCATGGCTACAATCCAAAAAATCCTGAAAAGAATACTACCGATATTCAAAAACAAATACAGCCTTACATTTCTGATATTCCTGGTCTGGCTTGTCTTTTTTGACCAGAACAATCTGGTGGACCGCGTAAGACAAATAAATCGGCAGGAAACACTCCGTGAAGAAAAAGACTTTTATAAGCAAAGGATCACCAGGGATTCGGTCAAGCTGCACCAATTGAAAACCAGCAAAGAGAATCTGGAAGAATTTGCCCGCGAAGAATATTACATGAAAAAGGAAAACGAGGACATTTATATCATTGTTGAGGAATAACGCTTTGCTCTAATAACAGGTTCTCTCAGTTCTCAACTCTCCTTTCTGGTTTTTTGCTCTCTGCCAGGTTCTCGTTCTCTAAATCCCAAACTCACTTTCACGTTCGATGTTTCTGTACGCATGAAGCAATCGACGGGAATCGAAAGAACTTAAACTGCTCAATATTTTTGAATATCCGAGAATCTCCAGCATTTCCGAGGCAGCCTGATGCACGGGTACTTTCCTAAAATGCTCTTCGTGCAACAAATGCATATAACGAACGATTTTCAGTCCTCCGAACCATTGGAAAAAATGTTTCCTGAATACTTCTATTCTTTTACAGTTGTCATTGATCCTTTTTATTTCTCTTTGAAATCCAATGGACTGAAGAAAGCCTCTCAGACCCGGATCCAACATATTCAAAAAATTTTTAATATCTGTATTCCTGCATTGGAAAAGTTGATCTATACCGGAAAAAAATCTTTTTAGCGATTGAAATGCTTTAGGATTATAGGTCAAGTAAGATTTATCCGGATACTTTATGATTTTTTCCACTTCCGGACCGGTTCCGAATAACACCCTGCCGGAAATCCGTGGAGAAGGGTAAACTGTTGTGCTATGGACCTCCCGGATGTTTCCAAGCTGAAAGATCTTGTTAAGGAAATAAAAATCTTCACCGGCCTTGCGCCGGATCATTCCGCCTTGCTTAACATAAGCCTGAGCGCTCACAAAAAATGCCGACCCTATGGTATGGAAGGCATAGGGAAAACCTGTCCATCTGAGTGCCTGGTTATAATATCTCAAAAACAACTCATATTTGACTACGGCATCATATACTGCCTGGGTAAACTCATTGCCTTCCGCAGGATGCTCGAAATAAATAATGCCCGCATTGATACCGGGCATCTGTTTAACTGTCTGCTCAATAGTTGTAAAATAATTTTCATCTACTATGGTATCAGCGTCCAGGGATATAATGTATCCATCATGCCTGTCAAGTTTGTCCAATCTGCTTATAGCTTCATCCATACCGATTTTCCGGGCCAGGCCAGCTCCAAAATCTTTCTCAGAAAGATTTTGAACACATAAGGCAAAAACATTGAAGCTGCTGTCATTATGAACGGCCTGCCAGATTTCAATTTCACTGATGGTTCGGCGGTTATTTTCTTTGACGGATTCAGGGGTGCATTGGGAAGCATTGACCAGAACAATAACCTCAACCGAGTGCCTTGGTCTTTGAGCCTCCCACAGCGCATCCAGTGTATTAGTAATACGGTCTTCATTATAACTTGGAATTACTACGATGTACTTCAGGTCTTTGCGGGGATAAACGGAGATAAAATCTCTGAACAACTTGTTATTTTCGATATACTGGTTGGCAAAACCCATAAAATTAACGGCGCGTTAGTTTAGTACCGGATTCCTGCTTATTTTGATAACACTCTATCCGGGTTAATCATCCAGATTGATGTCTTCAAGCCTTAGATCGAGGTCAAAATAAGTATTCCAAACCCCATTTTCAAAACGCAGCCCATCGTAAGAAAAATCAGGCCCATAAAACTCATACTGCCCCTCGTACTCTGGCTTTGAAGGAGAAAGATGGTCATAAACTATCATATCCTTATCCTCACTATACTGAAGTGTCATAGAGGCAAATTCAGCATATTCAAATATAATCCGCCTGGATATTTCCCTTTGGTTTCTGAATATCTCTGCTCCGAAAACCGGCTGATTATCCTCATCAAAGGACAATACATCCACAAGTTTGCGGTTGGTCATATAATCGTTGGGATCGTATCCCAGAAGCGTATAATAGGTTTTACCATTTCGCACCTTCCTGGGAATAATCTGATAATACAAAGCTCCAAACCAATTGTCCTTATCCAGAACTTCTTGCTCTGGTTTTTCAATCTGCCCGGAGCGATCCTTTAATTCAAAATTCATCAGGGTATCTGATGTTCTAAACTGAAGAAAGCAGTGATAAACATGATAACCTGCTTCATAAGGTATATTCCAGTTATAAATCTTTACTTTACCATCCGGGGATTTTAAAACCCCGGCATTGGAAAGGGAGTCAAAAGGATATGAAAAGGAATCTTCATAATCAAGTATATCCCTGAATTTTTCCTTGATCTTTTTATTAAGCGCCTCACGCTTGCTGTCGCTTTCAGCTGAGGAAAGAGAGGTGAACTTATTTTTAAGATCCTGCTCCGCTTGTTTCATATCACTTACTTCACGGGTGGAATCCTGTGCATGCAAAACAGACATAAACAGCGAAAAGCCAAACACCAAAAGTGCCAATATTCTTATTTTCTTAGGATAAACCATATTGTGTTCAAATTTTTGACTTCACAAATATATGTAATCCATCATGACGTTAAAAACAACATCCAAATCAAATGCCGTTCCAAGTTTCGGTATATATCTTGCAATTCAAGGATTCAAAAATATCGACAAAAAAAATGTTAAATTTCTTCTTTAAAGGGCATCCAGACTTTTCTTAATCCTGTAGATGGATGTTTCAATCTCTTCTTCGGTGATTGTCAAAGGAGGGGCGATTCGAAAGGCTTCCGGTTTAAAGATAAACTGGTCGGTGATAATCCCATGTTCAGCCAGTTTTTTCAGAGCACGGGAAACTGTAGCGGCATCTTTCAACTCTATAGCAATAAACAGGCCGGTCCCCCACATATCTTTAATACCAGGGTGTTTCAATGACTCCATATATTTTCTGCCTTTTTTGCTTACTTTGTCCACCAGTTTTTCTTCCAGAATCATCTGAAGGCTTGCATGGGCTGCCGCTGCAGATACGGGATGTCCCCCGAAGGTAGTGATGTGACCCAGACCGGCTTGGGCCTTAAGTGTATCCATAATCGTTTTAGAAGAAACAAAAGCTCCGATTGGCATCCCTCCTCCCATTCCTTTGGCTATGGTAAAAATATCGGGATAAACCCCAAAACGGGTCATTCCAAAGAGCGATCCCGTCCTGCCAAATCCGGTCTGCACCTCGTCAAAAATGAGTAAAGCACCTGTTTCATTACATTTATCCCGCAGTTTCTGCAGATAATCTTTCCGGGGAAGCACAATACCGGCTTCAGCCTGAACAGGCTCCACCATGACACAAGCAGTCCTTCTTGTGATCTGTTCAAGATCTTCTTCTTTATTGAAAGTTATATAGCGGACATCAGGAATTAACGGACGAAAAGGATTGCGATATTTTTCATTACCCATCAGAGACAGGGCTCCATGGGTGCTTCCGTGGTAAGCATTTTTGCATCCCACTATTTCTGTTCTTCCGGTATATTTTTTGGCCAGCTTCAGTGCCCCTTCATTGGCCTCACTGCCTGAATTGACGTAATATATGTTATCAAAACCCTGGGGAAGCTGTTCAAGAAGCAACCGGGCAAAGTTCACCTGCGGATACTGCACCAGTTCTCCATACACCAGCAAATGCATATGTCTGTCAACCTGATCCTTCACAGCATCAACCACCCGGGGATGCCGATGTCCTACGTTGCTTACCGAAACTCCTGACACCAGATCAATATAATCTTTACCTGCCGAGTCGTAAAGATAAATTCCTTCAGCTCTTTCTATTTCAAAAGCTAAAGGATCATTGGTAGTTTGTCCTATATGTCGAAAAAAAATTGCCCTGTTCGATATCATAGCTCACTCTCCACTTCTTTTCCCAGATTAAGCTTATACAATGACCTTCCATGTGTAGCTGCCATCAGGATCAGCTCCCGCGGATAGAGCTTGAAGTTATGCACATAGGTAGATGGCAAATTATTGTCAAGCACTTCCCAAGACTTCCCATTTCCTGTCCCTGAAAGAGGAATTTTTCTTCATCTGTTTATGCTGCTTATAGTTAAGCCAATCCGATCTTATAATCGATTTCTTTCATGGCATTTAACGATAATTCGATAAACTCATCCAGGGGAATACCAATCTGTTCACATTCCCTGATTGTATCACGGTTCACTGAAGCAGCGAAAGCTTTTTCTTTCATCCTCTTTTTAATTGACTTGGGTTTTACACTTTTAATCTTTTTATCGGGATACACCAGGGCCGTGGCATAGATCAATCCTGTAATGGTTTCTCCGGCAGCCAGAGCATGATGGAATTCAGTAGTCCGATTTTTCCCTGTAGCTTCCTCATTGTGCATCTTGATAGCATCCAGGGCATCTTCCTCAAGTCCCTTTTCTCTAAGAATGGGAATGGCTTCCAGTGCATGCCGCTGAGGGTCTTTATCCGTCATTTCTGCATCAATATCATGCAAGAGCCCGGTGACGGCCCATTTTTCCTCATCACGCCCGAGTCTTTTGGCAAGAGCTCTCATCACAGCCTCTGAGGCATAGCAATGGTATAACATCTTCTCATCAGTAATATAATGCTTCAGCAATGCTTCTGCTTGTTTGGAATCCATATACAGGTAATTTTAAGGTTCAACATATACCTGCAAATATAAAGATAATGAATTGTAAAAAAAATTATGAAGAATGCGGGGGGTGTCATTCCACCTGAAGTACCAGCCCTTTCAGGTATTCTCCTTCCGGATGATAAATGTTCACCGGATGGTCCGAAGGCTGACTTATCTGATGCAGTATCCTTATCCTGCGTCTGGTATTGGCTGCGGCGGCAAAAACGGCTTTCCGGAAATTTTCACGACTCACAACCTGAGAGCAGGAAAACGTAAAGATATAACCTGCCGGTTGCAGTTTTTCCAGGGCAAGACGGTTTAATTTCTTATATCCCTGTAATGCATTGGGCAATACCTTGTGATGTTTTGCAAAAGCCGGTGGATCGAGAATGATGATATCGTATTCTTCTTCCATTTGTTGTAAATACTGAAAGGCATCATGAGTCAATGCATGGTGGCTAACACGACTTCCAAAATTCAGCTCTATGTTCTTTTCTGCAAATTCCGTAGCATCGGATGAGCTATCCACTGAAGTTACTTTTCTGCAACCTCCTGCGGCTGCATATACGGAGAAACCGCCGGTATATCCGAATAAATTCAGAACACGGGAATCCCGGGCGTAATCTTTCAGTAAACGCCTGTTTTCTCTCTGATCGATAAAAAAACCTGTTTTCTGGCCCTTTTCCCAATCCACATGAAAATGCAATCCGTTTTCCTTTATCACCTGATCACCGGAACTTTCATAAATATAGTGATCCGTTTTCTCAACAGATGCATGATATGGTAAGCTGGAACTGCTTTTGTCATAAACTGCTGCCAGCAGGCTGCCCAGCAAATCTTTCAGAATTTGGGCAAAAAGTTCTTTCTGGCGATACATTCCAACCGAATTAGACTGCATAACAGCTACACCATTGTAATAATCAATAATAAGGCCGGGAAAGCCATCTCCTTCGGCATTGACCAAACGGAATACATTGGTCCCATCGCTCACAATATAACCCAGACTTTTTCTTAGCTCCACTGCTTCTGCCAATTTTTTTCTCCAAAAAGTTTCATCAATGGATAGGTCTTCAAAAGATAAGATCCTGACAGCTATGGCTCCAGGCTGATAATGGCCGACACCCAGGAATTCCTCTTTATTGTTATATACCCGAACCAAATCCCCTTCTTTGAAGTGGCCTTTTGTCTTTTTGATCGCACCCGAAAAGACCCATGGATGGTAGCGCTTTAATGACTGATCCTTACCCGATCTCAATATGATCTGACCGTATTCCATAATCCGAAATGTAATGTT
>JBKGZA010000147.1:0-8105 GCA_046545815.1 Bacteroidales bacterium | reverse complement strand
TTTAGATTAAGTTTGAACAACATGTTGGTTCAGGTTGCGCTTTAAGCGCCTAATAACCCCAGGTATTTATTATTCGATTAAAACCCCAAAAAACATGTTTATTATCTGTCTGAGCCCAACGCGATAACCTGCCACCAATCAGTTAAACTCTCTTGAATTACTGTTTTTATATCCTATAGCATCAGGATTATTCATAAATAATTCCGTTTAAATTTTTCTGTTATTGCACAACTATTCTTTTGGTAACATTCCCCGCCGGTGTCTCTATTTCAACCAAATAAACACCAGGAGAAAGGTCTTTAACCCCGGCAGTATGAAACTTAGATTCAGGCTTCTCCCTTTTTACAAGCTTTCCTGTAACATTATAAAACGACAGCTTCCGTATTTCGTGCTCTGCTTCTATGTAGAGAGTCTGAACGGCTGGCACGGGATACACCCTAACAAAAAAATCACCGTTCTCTTCTGAAGCAGTGCTATCACTTACAGGATAACCTTCGATTGTAACATTATCAAAACGATTGTTGCCTGCGGTTCCGGAGGCAGTTTCGTGTGGGAACTCTATTTTAACCTTAAAATAGGGATTATCCTCAACTTTGTCTTTCAACTTCCAGGGTCTGTCTCTTTCAGGCCAGCTTGAGATTTCAGAAAAATCGATCTCTATTAATTGGTACTTTTCCCTGATCTTCAGATTTTCCTTTACTGAGGTCCATGCTCCTTCCTCTTCCGTCTGAAAATAAATATCCTGTACCTGCGCTCCGTTGGTTGTTCTTTTTACAGCAAATTTCATCACAATATCCCCATATCCGGTGGTAGGCAAACTGAAGAGAAGTTCACGTGTATCGGCTGGATTGCGCACACGTAAAGCCATATCACCGGTAGTTTCCCCTGCGGCATTTAATTCGGTCCCATCGTCCACCCTATCCATATAACCTTCGCTTTCACCTTCATAAGCTATAACAGCTGTTTCTCCGGTAAGCGAATGGTCGGGCAATAACCCTGTCAGTTCTCCATCTGTCAAGTCATTAAAATGCCAGTAATGTATCAGTTTTTGCTCAGCTTCTTTAAATACGGCGGTAATCTTTTCGCTGCCATCCAATGTAAGTCTGGTTTCTCTGACCGCTATATCATCATCTCCTTCGATCTCCCAGTGGGAAAAACGATATCCGGGGGTATCAATGGCTTTCAATGTCACCGGTATACCCATAAAATAATCTCCTTCCCATGGATATGGAGTATTGTCGTCAGGAATTCCGGGAAGTTCACTGTTTATGGTAATGGAATTGACTTTCACATGGCCTCCCCCGCCTTCTCTTTGTAAAGTAAGGGAAGCTGTTCCCTCAAGATCAAACTGCTTAAGGGTATGTTTCGTTAAATGACGCGGACGCCCTGATGCAAAAACTTTCATGGAATTTCCTTTATCGGTACCGCTTTTCCATCTGTTCGAATGTTCGTCCCTGTAAGGAGTCATTATCTTATTAAATTCATCAATTCTGTCTTCCACATAATCCTTCCTGAAACAGCTATTAAGCTGATCGGCAATTGTATTGATAAAACGATGGCGAAAATCTTCGTTTTGCATCAATTCCCTGAACAGTCGCGATGTCGGATCAGATGCCGATTCATCCAAAACCCTGCTGATACCATTTTTGGTATGTGCGTCATCTTCGAACAGGTTCATTCCAAAATCGGTATCATAAAGCATCCACCGCCAGCGTCCGTCATGTCCCCGGGGGGTATTTTCATATACATCATCCGTCCTCTTCCTCCAGAAATTCACATTATTCTGGGGCCAGTCGGTATTATAAAAATATATCTGAACAGCATAGTACTGGGCGAGGTTCTTCAGATCAACCCTCCGTTCCACCCACCGGAGGTGATTTCTTTCCGAAAGATCATTGTTTTCGGCATAATCAAGAATTTCAAAGAAGTGGTCTCTGTCCGTAGAGACCCCCTGATCAACATCACCCCCTGCTTCCAGCATGGCAATGTTGTCGGGATCAACGTCGTAATGTGATGCAAGATAATCTTCATCATATCTCTCGCGAAGATTGATGATCCCCCAGTATTCCCCGTTTATAAAATGCACAAGTGGCTGCCAGGCCTGAACAGAGAATGGAAGATGTTTGACCAGGTCCTGCATCAATGCATCCCGAAACATGGTATGGTGATAATCGTTACCTGAATTTCTCATGATCAACCGCCGAAATGATTCAACCCGGGCATTCTGGTTGCCTCGTGCAGGCAAATCCCCAAAAAAGGGGTAATGGAAAGTGTTTACTGAATCATAGGAATTTCGTGCATACAAACGCAGCGATTTCATCCTAAAGGCGCGGGTCCATCCGCCATGAATGCGAATACCGATATTCTGCCGCAAAGCAGGCTGCAAATCTTCATCAAAATACTCAAAATGGGCAGGTCTCTCCCACTCTTTTCCCCGTTGATTATAATTTGCCGGACGGCCATCATTCCATTCTTCAGTTGGATTGTTGGTATACCAGTCATCAGCAATTTTACCTGGCACATATATACCCTTTTCATAATTAAACAGATGATGCTCATCGGTGACTATTGAAACCACAGGAATATCGTAACGCGAGTCGCCTTCAGGTGTAACAAAAAAAGTATGGGTCTCTGAATTGGCGGAGATGGCATCTTCTTTTGCAACTTTCGCCCTAACTACGGTTCCCTTGTATATATTGTTTTCCGGCAATTGGTTAGAAGAAGAGAACCTTGTATTTATTTCAGCCAGTTCGTAGGATTCTTCTGCGCGGTTATCAATACTTAGCGGTCCTTCATATTTATGGGTGGTTGCTTCTCTTGTCAGCATTGAATTGGATGGATAGGTATTGGTATATTCATAAGCACGACCTTCGAGATTATTGGTATCGGGCTCAGAACCATCCAGCGTGTAATATATTTCGGCATCAGGGTCTTCTGTGTCAAGGGAAAGTTCAAAACCAGAGGTGTAAAAGCCTCCGCTATGCGAGAATTCTGGTGTATTGCTGATTATTTCGGAATAACCCCGTGTAGTGTTGGCACTTCCCGGAGTTGGATTATCATAAAACAAATATTCCTCGCCACTTTCATCACGACCATAGCTAACATCTGAGGGTATCTCAACAGGTTCAATGTATTGTGCAATTTCACCGTCAGGTTTGGATAAAATGACGGGTTCACCATCAGAAGATATGGCAAAATTGGTATGAAGCGCTCTATCGACTGTATATATATGCGATGCAGGCATAGGGGATTCCTCGGAACCATCCGGGAGTTCCCATTTAACGGCCAGATTATCGCCGCCATGACCTTCTTTCATCAGTGCATTTATATAATACATCTCACCTTCTTCAAGATATACCTCATCCGATTGTTGTCCTCCGTATTTATCCCATTCACGACTTTCGGTCCATCCAGGGACTTCTGCTATCAGTTCGGAATTCCGGAAATTTTCATCGCTGCTTAAATAAAGCCGTCCGTTATCATCGCTGGCAATGTGAAAAACATAATCACCGGTTTGAGGGGGTTTAAGAAGCCCGTGCATCCTTTGTCCATAATTGTCATCAATATTCGAAGGTGCTTCAAAATATCTCGTAACAATACTTCTGGAATCAGGATCAGCGGGAAAACCTGGATGATCCAACAAGTCATCAACATTCGTGCCCGTAATATCCCGGTAAACCTCTCTGATAATGCCCTGTGACTGCTCTGTAGCATCAGGCCGGCGGTCTTTGTTGGATGCCCATACCAGCAAATACTCACCGGGCGCAATGGTTACATCGGGAAAAACCCATCTGAAAGGTTGGTCGTCGTCATCCGAAAGGCCCCAGTCTTTGAGCTCAACAGTATCCGCACTACGGTTATAAAGCTCTATCCAATCGGGATAGTCACCGTCTTCATCATAAACAGTAGTGGAATTGGAAGCCATTATTTCAGTAATGATAACGGCTTGATCTTCCTGCGCGAGAACATCAGAACCGGATAAAAAAAACAGAGCAGTTACACAAAGTATGAGGAAGCAGGAGATGATTGATTGAAAAAGCTTTGAATACATATTAGTAGAATTTGAAGAAACAAAAATATAAAAAATCAGGAAGCTTTTGAGAAGGAACGAAAGTCAGGTGCTTTAGCGGGAAGAGCAAAATGTCGAAGATAAACCGCTCTCACCTCGCAAATAAAAAGGCCTCCTGCATAGCAGGAGGCCTTCAGATTTAGCGGAGGAAGAGGGATTCGAACCCCCGGTCCGGCGATTGCCGGACAACGGTTTTCAAGACCGCCGCGTTCGACCACTCCGCCATTCCTCCGGTTGCAAAACTAAAACAATATTTTCATTCGCCAAAAATGAAAACGAAAAAGATTTCGTGGAATGATATAAAGAGAAAAAAGGTTTAAGATGCATGTTTATCAAGTACTGCAACATTTTCAACATGATAAGTATGGGGAAACATATCCACGGGCTGAACCTCCACCACCCGGTATTGATCGCTCAACATATCTATATCTCTTGCCTGTGTGGAAGGATTACAGCTCACATACACTATTCTTTCAGGGGAAGCCCTCAGTATATTGGCAACAACATCCTTGTGCATACCCACTCTCGGGGGATCGGTAATCAACACGTCGGGATAGCCGTAGGTTTTGAATAAATCTTCTTTCACAAGGTCTTTCATATCCCCGGAAATGAAAGTGGTATTCTGAAGCCGGTTCAGTTCAGCATTCTGTCGGGCATCTTCAATCGCTTCGGGAACCGAGTCAATGCCCAAAACCTTCTTGCAATGCGGGGCAAGAAAATTGGCAATGGTACCGGTACCGGTATAAAAGTCATATACCATTTCATCACCCTTTAACCCGGCATATTGCCTGACAAGCTTATACAGCGTATATGCCTGACGCGAGTTGGTCTGATAAAAAGATTTCGGCCCTACCATGAACTTCAGCTCCCCCATTTCTTCAAAAATGTATGCTCTGCCATAATACAAAACAGGCTCCAGATCAAAAACCGAATCATTGGCTTTGGTGTTGATCATATAAAAGAGAGCGGTGAGCTCAGGAAAAGCTTCCTTCAAATGATTCAGAATGTTTTGCCTTGCAGGGGCATCTTCAAAGGCAAAGACCAGCACCACCATCACCTCGTTTGTCGTAGAAGTTCGAATGATCAGGTTTCGCAGAAATCCTTCATGTGTTCTGAGATTAAAAAAACTATACCCGTTTTTGATCGCAAAGTCTTTTACTGCAAGCCTGATCTTATTTGAGGGCTCTTTTTGCAGATAGCAATGCTCAATGTCCACTATCTTATCCCAGCGTCCGGGAATATGCAGACCCAATCCCCTGAACTCTTTGTTTTCATCGGAAGTATGAAGTTCTTCTTCCCTCAGCCATCGGAAACTGGAAAAGGTAAATTCCATTTTGTTCCGGTAATAGGTAGTTTCGGGCGAAGGAAGAATATCATTAACAGAAGGCAGTTCAAGCTTGGCAATCCGTTCCAGATTATCAATCACCTGCTGCTGTTTGTATTTCAATTGCTCTGCATAGGGAAGATCCTGCCATTTGCAGCCTCCACACAGATCAAAATGTTTGCAAAAAGGTTTGACGCGGTTTTCTGAATACTTATGGAACCTTAAAGGCAATCCTTCCATATAGGACTTCTTCCGGCGTGTGATCTTAATATCCACAACATCACCAGGCAAAGCTTTGGTTACAAAAACCACCTGCCCGTCAATTTTTGCAATCGACTTTCCTTCGGCACCTATATCAACTATGGATACCTCTTCGTAAACGGGTAATCGTTTCTTTCTTCCCACTTTTGTTTATTTTTATATATACTGCCAAAAAGTTTTTCCCCGCCGGTATCTTTTAAACCATTCGATCACCAATCCCTTTTTATTGTTAACTCAAAAGTAAAATATTTGTTATGGATACACTAAACCCATAAGAAATTCACTCTATATTGTTAACAAAAAATTAAAAAGGTATTGACTCTAATAAAATTTTATCTTAGATTCGTGCTGTCAAACAAAACAAAACCATGAAGCCCCCGATATTTAACAAATTAAATTCATTAATTGGAATCATACTGATGATGGTGGTTTTCATCGTTCCTATCAGCTATACCACCCTAACCATACCCACAACAGCCAGCGACGCGGGGCACGACAATTACAGTCTTGAAAAAACCGACATTGCCAAACTGATCTACAACAAAAAAGTTAGACAAATAGATTCTTTTCTTCATAAACACCATCAAACGATCAATTTTCAGGGAAACGTGATGGTAGTTTATAAGAACAACCTGATTTATAACCAATCATTCGGCTATTCCAATCCCGAACAAAATACGTCTCTCACCGAAGACCACGTCTTTCAGCTTGCTTCGATCACCAAACAGTTCACCGCAATGGGCATTATGATACTTAAAGAACGGGGACTTCTGAGCTATTCCGACTCGGTACACCAATACATTGACCACTTTCCTTACAGGGATATAACCATTAGGCAGCTACTGAACCATACCTCGGGGCTTGCCAATTATATGTGGCTGTTTGAGCATCACTGGAACAAAGACAGGCCCCCGTACAATGATGACCTGATGGACCTGCTTGCCAGGTATCAGCTAAACCTTTATTTTAAGCCCGGAACCAGGTTTTCTTATTCCAACACCGGATATGTAGTACTTGCATCTGTAATTGAGAACGTAACAGGAATGAGATACGATGAATTCATGGAGGAGCATATTTTCACACCCCTCAATATGGAAGACACTTATGTTTTCAGCACTGCCTACGGAGAAAACCCCCACAGCCATCTAAACGGTTACAGGCAGT
This sequence comes from Bacteroidales bacterium, assembly GCA_046545815.1. GTDB lineage: Bacteria > Bacteroidota > Bacteroidia > Bacteroidales > UBA12077 > JAGXLC01. The sequence continues at coordinate 1,287 of JBKGZA010000147.1, read as the reverse complement.
GGGGCAGATATTTCAGAAGCATTCCCCCTACCATTAACGATGGAACAGTGGGTGACAAAGGAATATATTCAAGTATTACAGATCTATATAAATGGGATAAGGGGCTTTACGAAAACAAACTTTTCTCGGAAGAAACCAAGATGGAGGCATTTCAGTCGCTCGAGCTGCAAAACGGAAATCATTATCCTTATGGATTCGGATTCAGGTTAAAGGAAACCAACGGTAAAAAGAGGGTTTACCATTATGGCAAATGGAACGGTTTCAGAACGGGCATCATAAGATTTATTGAGGATACCAGCACAATCATTATACTGAATCATACCGACCGGCCTTACAACAGCAGAATTACCAAGAATATAGATAAGATATTGCACGAAACAAGCTGAAAAAAGGATTTTGCCTGAGGTTTCACCCCCGTTCGCTGATCTTTTCAAGCTCCTGATCATCCAGAATACTGATTTTCCTGCCATTTAGGGAAATGATATTTTCCTGGGCAAAGGAGGAAAGGGTTCTGATGGCATTTGAGGTGGTCATATTAGAAAGGTTGGCCAGATCTTCACGGGTTAGATAGACTTTCAGTGTAGCGTCGTCTTCCTCAAACCCATAGGTATCTTTCAGAAATATCAGGGATTCAGCCAGTCTCCCCCGGATGTGTTTCTGTGTCAGTGTCACTGTTCGGGTATTAGAGAAACCCAGTTCTGAGGCAAGGTATTCAATGATCTTGAGGCCAAATTCGCCGTTATTTTTCAGTGTTTCGAAGAGCGTTTGTTTCTCAATGGTATAGATTTCGGACTCCTCAATGGCTTCGGCCGTAGCCAGGTAATTCTGTTTGGCAAACAATGCACGGAAACCGATAAATCCATTCGGCCGGGCCATACGGACAATCTGTTCCCTGCCCCCTACACCCTCCTTAAAAATTTTCACTTTCCCTGTGGACAAAAAAAGAAGGCCTGTGGGCTTCTCCCCTTCTTTGTATATGATCTCATTTTTATTGTAATACGCCAGCGTGCTTTTTTCTTTTAAACAGTCCTTTTGTTCATCCGTTAGCACCTTGAAAACCCTCATTCTATCTATAACATGGTCGCCTTCGTTCATTGCAATGTTGTTTAACTTTAATGAAATAATATGTTCTTAAACATACAAATGTACATAATTCACCATTACCAGAAAAAGAAAAAGAAAATTTTCACAAGCCTACGCTCTCTTCTATTTTTTATTTGTATCACCCACCATCAATCGAGTAGGAAGATAGGGATTAACTCCCTATCTGTCCTCTCACACCACCGT
>JBKGZA010000146.1:0-8234 GCA_046545815.1 Bacteroidales bacterium | reverse complement strand
CCCCAACGGTTCATACCTCTATTAATTTTGGAACCATTTTCCCATTTTCCCCATATGATCGATTTTCCTTACCGGCTCAGTTTGATATCCATTACAATAGGATCAGCCAAAATAATCAGACGCGGGCCCGCTTATTGAAAAGAAAGTCTTTGGAGACATCCCTGTAAGCCCTCTGAACTCTCTGCACATGTGCGCCTGATCATAATATCCGCAGTCGTATGCCAACGCAGTCAACGTGTCATCAGGATACTTGCTTTTCCGGAATAAGACATGCTGAAATCTGATGGTCTGCAGGAATTGTTTCGGTGAGGTTCCTACATATTCTGAAAAGATTCTTTCAAATTGCCTCCTGCTCAGAAATGTTTCGGAGGCCAGAAGATCAACTGAAATAATGGCTTTGCTATTCTCTATACGTTCCGTACAGTATTTTATCCTTTTGAATGCGTATCTTTCTTTATTAATTTGAAAGCGATTGTTCAAGAACTTTTCAGCTACCCTCACCTTATCTGTAAATGAAACCGCTTCATTTAGCTTTTCTTCAATTTCAGAAAATTCATTTTTATTCAGAAGACTGAGGGGTATGTTTCGGTCATACAATTCAGCCGGTGAAAAATCAAAGAAAGGCATCAGGCCATTTTTTCCTCGCCGTAATCCGAGACTTTCAGATCAAGGCGCAGAACTTCGTTGTAAAAATTAACGGCTCTTTCCATATTAACCGCCGGGACTTCAACCCATGAAATAATTTTTTCCATTGTCGTTTGATTTTTTGATTAAACATTTTTTACAACACAAAAGTAGGGCGGGGATCTTTATAGAAATTGGAAAATTGCGACATTCATCATCGGATAAATATCAATGGAAATCAGAGGTAGGAATAAAAATTGTTAAATGTAAAAGATCAGAATAAACTTTCTAAGCTACATTTCAAAATTCTATCGGGCATTTATTTTATCTCCAGCACCTGGTCCTCCTCACGGCCGTATCCCTGAATTTCCAACCGGTTTTTATAAACATTTACGATGGCATAGGAATTCTTCTCGGTATCCACCATACCTTTCATGGTCAGGTAGTGTACGCCGTTTTTCATCCCATAATTTCCATCGTGGTTATGCCCGCTCATATAGGCCCGTACGCAGGAATAATTTTCGATCACCTGAATCACTTCTTCGGCATTCCATAGATTATGGACATTCTCAGGATAAACAGGAAAATGGCAGAATATGATCACTTTTTCCCTGTTTGTGGTTGCTTTTTCCAGGACCTGATGCAGCCAGTCCATCTGTTTCTCCCCAATGGCACCATTCCATTCCGGCGATTCAATATCCTTCTGCCTGTAATATTCGTCTGCTTCTTTATAGGAATCACTATCCTCAGGATAGGCATGAAAGCTGATGTCATTCCCGTCCAGCACTACAAAACGCCAGCCATCCACTTCAAAATCATAATAACGGGATGGCATGTTCAATCTTACAGGAACCTCATTTTTCCGGTCGTCGGCAACAGTGTAATCGTGGTTACCCAAAACATTGTAAACAGGCATATCAAGTCGGTTAAGAAAAGGCTGGATGGTGTCAAAGCTGTTGAAATCACGGTCAATCAGATCCCCCAGGTTAACCACATACTCCAGGTTCATGGTATTTAGGCGGGCCACACAATTTTTGAGCTTGCTTTCCGACAAGGCATATTTCCTGACGCCCTCACCCGCAACATCTGCGTACTGGCAGTCAGCTATAACCCCGAAGCGGAATTTCACACTGTCCCTTTGCGAATCATCAGCCTGCAGATGATTAACGAATAACAATGCCATACTTAGCGTCCATAAAAAGGTGAATAATCTTTTGAATGTCATTAGATGTCCTTTCTTGAAGATGAAACATACCAATCATATAAATAAATCCCGTAAATATAATAATTTTCCTGGCTTTCTGTGTTTCTTTCACGTTTATTTGACGTATCTTCGCCTCTCAATTTTTTAAAACAAATTCATGCTGACATTTAACGCATTGGGTATCTCACCCAATCTATTGAAAGGAACTGAAGAGCTGGGATTCGACAAAGCCACCCCCATTCAGGAAAAAATCATTCCCCTTGTGTGCGAAACAAAAGATGACCTGATCGGTCTGGCACAAACCGGAACTGGCAAAACCGCCGCTTTTGGCCTGCCCATTATTGAACAAACTGATGTCCGGGAAAAACCGGTACAGGCATTGATACTGGCGCCCACACGGGAGCTCTGCATCCAGATCACCAAAGATTTGCAGAACTACTCGAAATACATCAAAGGACTGGAGGTAGTGCCGGTATATGGCGGCGCCAACATCCAGACCCAGATCAAGGCCCTGAAAAAAGGAGCCCACATCATTGTTGCCACTCCCGGAAGGATGCTTGATCTGATAAACCGCAAAGCGGCAAAAATTAATCAGCTCAAAACGATTGTACTGGATGAGGCTGATGAAATGCTCAATATGGGGTTCCGTGAAGAACTGGACGGCATACTGGAAAAAACACCGGATGATAAGCGAACTTTACTGTTTTCAGCTACCATGCCGAAAGAAGTATCCAGGATCGCCAAAAACTATATGAACGATCCCGTTCAGATAACCATTGGAAAACAAAATGCCGGAGCTGAAAATGTGCGCCACTATTACTACCAGGTGCATGTCCGAAACCGTTATTCTGCGCTGAAGCGTATTGCAGATTATCATCCGGACATCTACGGACTTATTTTCTGCCGCACAAGGAAAGAAACCAAGGAGGTTGCCGATAAACTACTCAGGGACGGCTACAATGCAGATGCGCTACACGGAGAACTCTCCCAGTCCCAACGCGACCATGTGATGAAAAGATTCAGAGACAGATCGCTTCAAATGCTGGTGGCTACCGATGTGGCAGCCCGCGGAATTGATGTGGACGACATTTCACATGTAATCAACTACAATCTTCCGGATGAGCTTGAAGTATACACCCACAGAAGCGGGCGCACCGGACGAATGGATAAATCAGGCGTTTCCATCTCCATTGTAAACTATAAGGAGAAAAACAAGATACCCCAGATAGAAAAAATCATCCGTAAGAAGTGCGAAAAATTGCCCATACCTGGCGGAGAAGAGATATGCAAAAAACAACTGTTCAATTTCATTGACAAGATGGAGCATGTGGAAGTGGATGAGGATCAGATTGCCCCTTTCATGCAAACTGTCAACAAAAAACTGGAATGGCTGAGCAAGGAACAAATCATCAAACACTTCGTTTCGCTGGAGTTCAATCGGTTCCTGGAATATTACAAAGATGCCGAAGATCTGAATGAAAAATCAGAAGACAAATATACTTCCAGGGCTAATAAGGATGCAGGCAAACGCAATGGCCAACGCAAAAGAAACGGCAGAAATGATTACACCCGGTTCTTTATCAATTTGGGCAAAAAACAAGGCTTGGCTCCGGGAAATATCATCGGAATGATCAATGATCATACAAAAGACCGGGGAATAAAAATTGGGGAGATAGAAATGAAGGATAACTTCTCTTTTTTTGAAGTAGGTGCGCAACATTCCGATAAAATATTGAATTCACTGCACAATAACAGATATAATGGCAAACGTTTAAAAGTTGAAGTTGCCGGAGAAAAGCAAGGAGGGAGAAAAGAAAAAGCCGGTTACAAATAAAAGCAATTATAAAAGCGTTGACATTGAAGACAAAAATTAAATCAGATTTTTTATATCAGCGCATCAACAAAGAATTTAAGCTACTTGCAGGAATAGGCTTCGGTATATTCCTGTTTCTTCTATTCTTCCAGCCCTTCACACTTAATAATTTTGATTTTAACAACCAAATATTATTCCTCCTGGGAGTTGGAGCCATCCTATTCATGTTTATGGCAGTGGTGCGTGTTGGCTTGCCATGGTGGGTTAAACGAGCTTCCCGGGAAAAAGCCAATACAGTTTTGCAGCCTTATATCAACGGATTCCTGATCTTCGTTTTGAATGCAGTAGCGCTTCCCTTTTACCTCAGATATGTGGGGTCTGTTGATATCACTTTTTATGTCATTTTCAAGGTTGTATTTATCTGTATCATTCCGCCGCTTATCCTTAGGGTATACGATACTCAGGAAGCCCTGAAACAACAAAATGAGTCCTACCTGGAAAAAAACAAACGCTTGCAAAGTCTGGTTGATCAACTTAAAGAATTTAACCGCAACGAAACCATCACCCTTGTTTCCGAAAACAGCAGCGAAAAGCTAAATTTTTCGGTAAGTGATGTAGTGCTGATCCGGTCAGCCGACAATTATGTTGAAATCGTGTATAAAGATGGAGACAATTTTAAAAAAAAATTGCTGAGAAATACGCTGAAGCATATTGAACATCAGACAACCCAATATGCCAGCTTCATTCGCTGTCACCGAACTTGTATCATCAACATCCATCACACCGAAAATCTGTACAGGAAACAAAACAGCTATTGGTTGAGCATTAAGAATTATACCGAGCCAGTTCCGGTTTCCCGCCAATATTTGATGTGGATAAAAGAAGCCATTCCTGCCAGGAAGGGGTGAATAACACCCACCCCAATCTTTTACCATCTTCCCGGGTAAAATTTTATGTGTCCCATACTCTGTTCTGCTGCTCCCATCCACACGAGTTTATTTTGATTCGGGTTGAAACGGAGGTATCTTTATTCCGAGTTTAACCAATAAGTAAAAAGAATTATGAATGCATTATTGATCAACCCGCAATATCCAGTCACATACTGGAGCTTTAAGCACGCGCTAAAATTCATCTCCAAAAAGGCGGCCAACATCCCTTTGGGGACTGTTACCGTTGCTTCATTATTGCCTGATGACTGGAATAAAAAATTAACCGATCTCAATGTGTCCGAACTAAAGGATAAAGATATAATATGGGCTGATTATGTTATGATCAGCGCCATGTCTGTTCAGACAGCATCTGTAAGGAACATCATTGACCGATGCAAGCAACTGGATACTAAAGTTATTGCAGGTGGTCCTCTGTTTACAGAGGAATTTGAACAATTTACTGATGTTGATCATCTGATACTGAACGAAGCAGAAATTACACTGCCCGAGTTTGTAGAAGACCTCAGGGCGGGTCAGGCCAAAAAAATATATCAGACGGATCAATTCGCCGATATCTCCAAAACCCCTATTCCTGATTATTCCCTTTTGGAGTTGAAAAGATATGCAATGGCAGGGATACAATATTCAAGGGGTTGCCCTTATGATTGTGAGTTTTGCGACATCACCGCTCTTTTCGGGCGCAGGGTGCGCACAAAATCCCCGGAGCATATCATAGCTGAACTGGACGCCCTATATCAAACCGGATGGAGAGGCAGTGTCTTTTTTGTAGATGACAATTTTATCGGTCATAAAGGGAAACTGAAAAAATATTTGCTGCCTACTGTAATCCAGTGGATGGAGCAGCATGACTATCCGTTTTCATTTACCACAGAGGCCTCCATTGATCTGGCCGACGATCCGGAACTTATGCGTATGATGGTGAGTGCAGGTTTTATCAAAGTTTTTGTGGGCATTGAAACCCCTGAAGAGGACAGTTTGGTAGAGTGCAACAAAATTCAAAACAACAAACGAGATCTGCTCAACTGTGTCCATGTCATACAAAAGTCGGGCATGGAAGTGACTGCCGGATTTATTGTAGGCTTTGACAGTGACACACCCCATGTTTTTCAAAAGCAGATCGATTTCATTCAGCACAGTGGGATTGTTACAGCCATGGTGGGTCTGCTGAATGCACCCCGGCTGTCGAAATTATACAAACGCCTGCACCGGGAAGGCAGAATTGTCGATACCTTTTCAGGAGATAACACCAATTACTCCATGAACTTCAAACCTGCCATGAACAAGGAAGAATTGATGAAGGGTTACCAGAAGATCATTCAGGGCATTTATTCCAGTAAATCCTATTATAGGCGGGTAAAGCTGTTCTTAAAAAACTACCGGCCTGATTTCAGGATGCGCACCAAGTTTGATTTCACACTTATTGTGGCCTTTGTAAAATCAATCTTATACATTGGCATTCTGAAGAAAAACCGTAAAGATTACTGGGACCTTATGTTCTGGAGCCTGTTTAATCATCCAAGGTCATTCCCGTTAGCTGTTACCTACAGCATCTATGGATACCATTTCAGAAAAGTCTTCCGTGAATTGACATAAAAAACAAAATAATTCCATTGTCAAAGAAAGAAAGTGTCAGGGCCAGCCTCAGCCTACTTTACTTTCGTCAGAATTTCAACATTGGTCTCTGAGAAAGTGAGGTGAGGAAAACACTCCGGCATGTACGTGTCATACCCATGCGGGCTGAGCACATAGGCAGGAGGGGATTTTACCTCCCTGCGTGAAGTTCTCAGCTACTGGAAACATCCGAAAAAAAATGCGCCATTTATCGCCATCTCATAGGAGGTAAACTGCGGCGTTTGCAAGCTAACCCATGCCCGGCCAAGGCAAAGCAATCTCCACGGTCTCTCCCTGGTGTATTAACGACTTAATTAGTTTAGTTTTTCTCATGAGTATCTACAAAACGAATTTGACTGGAGTTATTTTCTTTGCATTCTGCGTGAAACATCTTTTAAAAAGGCTTCACGCAAAGGTCGCAAAGATTTTCCACGCAAAGAGCGCGAAGAATCTTTTTAAAGTTTGAGTGACTATAACAAATTTGGTGGCATTAAAACTAGTCTATGTCCATATGATCATTGATGGTTCCGTGTAACATGGACGTTGGCTTTCAAACCGGGAAAATTCGAGTCCAAAAAGGCCCACCTTGTTCCCAGCGGATGGGTGCCACAACAAAATGAAGCAGGATTCAGATCAATTTCAATTGCTCTGTCAGCCAAATTTTGACAGGTTCAGATGCGGATCCAGTTTGGAGTTGGAAAGATACATCTCATCCCAGGTTACCTTGCTTTCTGATATTCCGGAATCCCGACCCAATATTGCGCTAAGCGTTGACCTGGCTCCTTCCCTGGCCTCGTTCAGGTAATTACCTTTTTCGATACTGTTGATAAAGGATTTGACCTTGTTCTCATTGGCATCATGCAGGGATGATGAGAAAGCACCTGATGAAACATCTTCCTGTGATGGACTCTCTCCGGCTTTTAAAATTCCTGAATCCCATTCATTTTCCCCGGTGATATAAACACCCCGGCTGTAATGGGCTTCGGCCATCCCCTTTGTTCCAATAAAGCGGGCACATACATCAGCAAAGGTTGATCCAATCTGGGTAGAATGAAGGCTTACATTGATGTTGCCCGGGTATTGATACAACACCTGGTAGTTGGACCATGAATCACCGAAATCCGGGCGACCTCTTCTGCCTCCCTGACCTACTGCCTGTATGGGCCGGCTGTTGATTGCCCAGTTGCATACATCAAGCTGGTGAATGGCCTGATCCAGTACAATGCCTCCGGACAAAGCGCGGAAATGAAAATGGTTCCTTATCCTCTCCTCGTCATACGACATCTTGTCAGACGATTCCACCGCAGGAGCCGAAGAAAGGTAATACAACTGTACATTGATCACCTCACCAATATCACCGCGTTGTATGCGTTTTACCATCTCCACATAGGGAGTGGCCTGACGAATCTGAAACCCTACAACAACGCTTAACTTACCGTTCAGTCTTTCTCCGATCCTTTCAACTCTTTTGCATCCTGCAACATCAGGTGCAACTGGTTTTTCACAATACACATGTTTCCCTGCCCTGACGGCAGCTTCCATATATTTCGCATGCACATAAGCAGGAGTAGAAATCAACACGGCATCCACCTCCTGATTGTCCAGTAGTTTTTCCCAGGCCCCCGACCCCTGATACATATTCGATCTGGAAATCTTCGGGAAATCATTGTCGGAATTAAGCTGATCAAAGGTGTCCTTTTTCTTCTGCAACTGATCTTCCAAAAGATCAGCCATGGCAATAATGTTGATGTTCGTATGTTCTGCCATGGAAGAGAGCACAGCGGTTCCTCTGCTTCCGCAACCTATGATTCCAACACGTATGGCCGAATTGGCCCGGGAGCCAAAAGCTACCGACGGCGATACCACAGTCATTGCAGATATAGCCGCCGCATTTTTGAGAAAGGTTCTTCTTTGCATAACATGAAGTTTATAAATTAAACACGCTCATTTATTATTGGAAAAGAACATAATACAACTCCTTACCGGCCAATTTTTGCCAAAAAAAGCAAGAATTTGACCGGTAAGGTACTAC
>JBKGZA010000145.1:0-8262 GCA_046545815.1 Bacteroidales bacterium | reverse complement strand
AATTGAGACTTATAAAGTCAATAAAGGAATAGATCCTTCGGTGTTTGATATATAAATAAAAAGAGGCGCCAGATTTGGCGCCTCTTTTTGTGACCGAGGGAGGACTCGAACCCCCAACAGCCAGATCCGAAGTCTGGTGTTCTATCCAATTGAACTACTCGGCCAAAGAACCACAAATATACAAAATTTTTCGCAGGCCCTGAAAAACCAAAAAGATGTTTCATTAGGTAAAGTTTGATTATATGTTTGTAATTCAATTAAATAGAACCTAAAAATTCGAGCTTTAATGCTTATTTCGTACTGGAACCCGCATGCTTTATTCATTGCCTTATCATGAAGGTTTCTGGATGCGGGTTTCATTCGGATAAAATCATATATTTACCATAAAAAGAAATAATGTAATTTTGCCCTAAAACTTCTACCATGGAAAACAAAGAAAAGAACATCCGTGCTGTGGACGGGACAAAACTTTATGTGAGAACATGGAAACCCAATGGCATTACAACAGCCCATTTATTCCTCATTCATGGCTTCAGCGAACATTCAGGACGATATGAAGCATGGATAAAAAGATTCGTTGAAAACAACATCAAGGTATCAACAATGGATCTACGGGGACACGGCCGTTCAAGTGGAAGAAGAGGCCATACCCCTACCTATAATCACCTGCTCGACGACATTGAAACATTGATCAAGCATGAAGGTCTGGAAAACGACGTTCCACGGTTTCTATACGGACAAAGTCTCGGAGGAAGCCTTGTGCTGAACTATGGCATCAGACGCTCTGCCAGGCTCAAGGGCATTATTGCCACCTCCCCCTGGCTAAGGCTATCGACAGAACCAAGAGCCCTCGGACTGTTTCTTGCCAGAGGATTAAAAATCATTGCTCCGGAACTCGTGCGAGATTCAAAGCTGGATGTCAACTACCTTTCTCACGACCGCAACATCATTGAACAATATGAGGAGGATTCGCTCATCCACAGGCAAATTACACCCAGCTTGTTCTTCAATGCCAGAAAAGCAGGAGAACGTGCCATAAAAGAAATCAGCGGGATAAAATTACCCGTTTTGCTGATGCATGGAACAGGGGACAAGATTACGTCTTTTAAAGCCAGCGAAGAATTGGTAAAGAATGCAAAAGACACCGGGGTAGATATTCGTTTTATTTCATGGGATGGCCTTTATCATGAACTTCATCATGAATATGAAAAAGACAAGGTATTCAGAGCCATTATGAACTGGGTGAGTGAAAAAAGCAAAAAACAGACATTATGAAATTATTTAGAACCCCTGTTGAAACTCCCGAATCGGAGTTTCCCCTGACCTATAAAAAGAATACAATGATGATGGGCTCCTGTTTTACGGATTATGTGGGAGAAAAACTTACAAGGTATAAATTCCCGGTATCCGTCAATCCTTTTGGTGTGCTTTATAACCCGGAGTCAGTCAGGAATGCCCTGAATAAGCTGATGAATGAAAAGTATTTTGAGGAAAAAGACCTGTATCAGTATAACAACCGCTGGCTCAGTTTCTACCACGATACCAGCTTCTCCGGACACGACCGGGAAAAAGTGCTGCAGGATATCAATACCGGCATCCATGCAGGAAATGAATGGCTGGCAAAGACCCATCTGCTGATCATTACCTTTGGTACAGCAAGGGTTTATTACCATAAAAAGAAAAATCACATCGTCTCTAATTGCCACAAGGTGCCAGCAAAAGAATTCAACAGATACCTGCTCGATGTCGATGACATCGTGGAAAGCTACAGCGAATTGATCAGGGAACTGAAAAAATTCAACCACAACCTACACATCATATTTACCATAAGTCCGGTGAGGCACTGGAAAGACGGGGCCACCGGCAACCAGCAGAATAAGGCAGTTCTGATACTATCCATAAAAAAGCTTCTCGAAGAATTTCCTGAGCTGAAATATTTCCCTTCCTATGAGATCCTGATGGACGAGCTGAGGGACTATCGCTTTTACGCGGAAGACATGATCCATCCGGGAAAGACAGCCATTAACTATATCTGGGAACGCTTTTGCGACACGTATGTCAAAAAATCCACCCAAAAGCTGATGAAAAAAGTGGATGCCATCGTCAAGGCAAGAAATCACAGGCCTTTTCACCCCCGATCACTGGAGTACCAGGATTTTCTCAAGAAACAGATCGAAAAAACGGAACACCTCCTGGACAAATACCCCCATATTGACCTCAGGCCCGAGCTGGATTATTTCATAGCACAGCTTGAGGGGATAGAAAAGTTATAAAAAAAGGTCATTTTATCATTAATGCGTCCTGTAATTTGTATGAGCGTCCGATGAAAATATTATTTCCTTAAAAGTGGATACCTTTCTACTGTCAGCCTAGATAGTTTATATGTATGCATTTATGTTCCTCCTGCCCTCAGGAAAGTTTTACCTGTATGTTTAATGCTTCCCGCTGCCGGCAGGAAAGATTTACATATAGGTATGCCGTTCCTGCTACCGGGAGGAAATGCTTCACATTAATGAATGTCATTCCTGCCCTCGGTAGGAAACGTTTTACATACATGAATGCTATTCCTGCCTTCAGGAGGAAACGTTTTACATAAATGCCTTGATTGGAATCATTAATTTTAGCATATTTGAAAAAATTTGGGATGATTGCTCAAAAATACAATTATGAAAAACTCAGTGCTACTATTTACCGGTTTGTGCTCCATTGGAGCGCTCGCATCCTGCCAGCAGGAAGAAACAAAAAACGAATTTCCCAATATTGTCATCATCTTTGCCGATGACATGGGATATGGCGATGTTTCCGGGTTAAATCCGGAGGCAAAAACTTACACACCGGCCATTGATGGCTTAATCGAGGAGGGCCTGACATTTACAGAGGCCCATGCAAGTGCATCGGTAAGCACCCCTTCACGATACGGCCTGTTAACCGGGCGTTACGCATTCCGCAACAAGATAAATGGTGGGAATGTGAATGGATTTGAACCTTCAGTGTTTGAACAGGAGCGGAGAACAATGGCCGACTTACTGAATGACGCAGGTTATACCACAGCCTGTGTCGGAAAATGGCACCTGGGTTTTGACTGGGAGACGGAGCCTGAAGGTGAAGAGCCCCGGCAAAGCAATGAAACCAACTATTCCAACGTAAGCTACTCTAAATCCATCGAATTTGGCCCCAATTTCTTCGGTTTCGATTATTCATTCATCCATCCCGCCTCGCTGGATATACCGCCTTATTTGTTTTTGGAAAACCAAAAGGCCATCGAGGATGAAGTGATATTATCCTCGGATGTTTACCCGTTAAGGCTTGAAGATACAGAATACGCCTGGGATAAAAAGCACACACAGGAAGACGATATCTATTGGGATAAAGGAGTATGGTGGCGCGATGGTGAAATGGCAAAATCTTTCAGAATAGAAGAATGTCAGGGAGACATTGTGGATGAAGGCATACAATTTATAGAGCGTCAGAAAAACAATAACAAGGACAATCCTTTCTTTTTATATCTTGCATTAACCGGGCCCCATACACCATGGGTCCCGGAAGATCGGTTCAAGGGCAAATCCGCTATGGATACCTACGGCGATTTTATCCTGAACATTGATCATATAGTGGAAAGAGTGGATGAAAAACTGGAATCCCTGGGTTTTTCCGAAAATACCATGCTGATCTTTGCCAGTGACAATGGCGGATACTGGCCTGAACAGGAAATTGCACTGCAAAAACACGATTCAAACTATGGCCGGAGGGGCCAGAAAGGGGATGTATGGGATGGCGGTCACCATGAGCCCCTGATCATCAAGTGGCCTTCAAAGATCAAATCGCCTGTAACATATAATCACCTGATAAGTTTTACCGATTTCTATGCCACATTCGCCGAGCTTACCGGCCAGGAACTGGAAAAAAATGCCGGTGAGGACAGTTTCAGCTTTCTGCACGTGCTGAACGGAGATACGGCTAAACCTGTCAGAAACTCAATGATTCACCATTCATCTGCAAAGATGTTTGCCATTCGCATGAATGGCTGGAAATATATTGACGGTCTAGGCTCTGGAGGCTTTACCAGCCCGACCCGCAGCAAACCTGAACCCGGAGAACCTGAAGGACAGCTATATAACATGGACAAAGACCCAAAGGAATCCAATAATCTATTTACAGAACACCCGGAGATGGTGAAAAAACTTCAAGAAAAGCTTGAGAAGCAAAAAGAGCAGGGCTATACCAGGGAAATGAAAAAGGAAAATAAATAAGAGGAACAAATAAGCCGTTTCATCTGAAAATTGAAGTTCAATAAAAGCAGTCCCAATCTAACACTTTAATCTGTTTGCAGGAGGGGTCATCAGAAAATACCCCATTCAGTTTTCCCTTTGTTGGATTGGGATACATAGCGACAAATGACATTTTTATTCCCTTCTCCCTTCAGCCTTTCTGTGTTTGCCAACCGCCAACTACTTATTGCCAATTTTTTCAATCAAGCCGCAGCACCGCCATAAAAGCCGACTGGGGCACCTCTACATTGCCCACCTGGCGCATCTTTTTCTTGCCTTTCTTCTGTTTCTCCAGCAATTTTCTTTTCCGGGTAACATCACCCCCGTAACATTTGGCGGTCACATCCTTTCTCAGGGCCTTAACGGTTTCCCGGGCAATCACTTTTGAGCCTATGGCTGCCTGAATGGCAATGTCAAATTGCTGACGGGGAATCAGTTCTTTAAGCTTTTCGCAGATTCTTCTTCCGAATGAATAAGCATTTTCCTGGTGGATAAGCGTAGATAAAGCATCCACCATATTTCCGTTAATCAGAATGTCGAGCCGAACCAGTTTGGCTTCTTTATAACCGGTCTGGTGGTAATCAAAGGAGGCATATCCTTTGGAAATGCTTTTCAGCTTGTCGTAGAAATCAAAAACAATCTCAGCCAGGGGCATTTCAAAGGTCACCTCCACACGGTTGTTGGGCTGGAAGATCTGGTTTTTCATAGTACCCCGTTTATCGAGGCACAATTTCATAATGGAACCGATAAAATCGGAACGGGTAATGATCTGGGCATGGATATAGGGCTCCGCAATATAGTCGATGTTTTTGGGATCGGGCAGACCGGAAGGATTATGCACTTCAATCATCTCGCCCTCGGTAGTAAATACCCTATAAGAAACATTGGGCACTGTTGTGATCACATTCATGTTGTATTCCCGGTCGAGGCGCTCCTGTATGATCTCCATATGCAGCAGACCAAGGAAACCACAGCGAAAGCCAAAGCCCAATGCCATGGAATTTTCCGGTTCAAAAGTCAGGGAAGCATCATTCAACTGAAGCTTTTCAAGGGATATGCGAAGCTCTTCGTAATCATCGGCATCCACTGGGTAAATACCCGCATAAACCATAGACTTGACATCCTCAAATCCGGATACGGCATTTTCGCAGGGATTGTCATAATGGGTGATGGTATCCCCCACCTTCACTTCACTCGAAGCCTTGATCCCTGAGATGATGTACCCTACATCGCCTGCATTCAGTTCATTGCGGGGTTCCTTCTTCAAACGCAACACGCCAATATCATCGGCATAATAATCTTTGCCGGTATTCACAAATTTCACATGATCGCCCTTCTTGATCTTCCCGTTAAAAATACGGAAGAGAGCCTCAATACCCCGGTAGGAATTGAACACAGAATCAAAAATCATGGCTCGCAAAGGCTTGTTGGAATCACCCACCGGAGGGGGTATCTTCTCTATGATGGCATTTAGTATCTTTTCCACACCATAACCGGTTTTACCGCTGGCTTCGATGATATCCTCCCGGTCGCAGCCCAGCAGCTCAACGATCTGGTCCTTTACCTCCTCAGGGTTGGCTGCCTCCAGATCCACCTTGTTCAAAATGGGTATGATCTCCAGGTCATTATCCACACCAAGATACACGTTGGATATGGTTTGTGCCTGCACACCCTGCACAGCATCCACCACAAGCAAAGCGCCCTCACAGGCAGCAATGGAACGGGAAACTTCATAGGAGAAATCCACATGACCGGGCGTATCAATCAGGTTCAGATAGTAATATTGATCATTATAAAGGTAGTCCATGAGAATGGCGTGGCTCTTAATGGTGATCCCCCGCTCACGCTCCAGCTCCATATCATCAAGCATCAGATCATGATACTCCCGTTCGGTCACAGATTTTGTAATCTGCAAAAGCCTGTCTGCCAAAGTACTCTTACCATGGTCGATGTGGGCCAATATGCAAAAATTCCTGATTTGCTTCATGTTCTTCTCCTTCTCTTATTATCTTATCCCAACGTAATTTAAATTTTGCTTGCTAATTTGGACAAGCCAAAACGGAAACACATTAAATTCCTTGAAAGCATCCTGTTTGGTTTTGGCCTGTCCAAATTAGGGGTGTAAAGATATTTAAATCTAAAAATAATAAGTGCCCTCATTTTTAGAATACCTTTAATCTTGATCCAGCTTTAACAAAGATATCTCCCTGAATTCTGTAGGATGGCTTTCGGCCTGTATGGCAATGTGTCCGGACTTCAAAGGCGCTTCATCTTCTTCTGTATACCCTTCGGGAACATCACCTCCATCAATCTGCGGGTCAGTGTAGGTCATCACGGTATCTCCCTCAACAATATGGTGTATGATTTCATCTCCTTTCACAACCACTTCAACGGTTACCCATTCATCGCCATAAGTATCGGAGGAGGACTGATTGCAATGTTGGGTTACAAGTTCCCCATCCATAACCACATGGGTTCCAGGTGTACACACATTGGCTGTGGGACGGGGGCCTTCACCCAATCCGCTTAACAGTTGTACTTCTATGGAAACCGGAAAATCCTGGTCCTGGTCCATGCTTTCAGCCGACTGGGAATGGAGCATGATTCCATTATTTTTTCTGGCCCATTCGGGACCATCGGGACATTGCTCTCCCACAGTCCTGTATTCCACATGCAGCTTATAATGGGAATACGACTCATCTGTTATCAGGTGTCCGAACTCGCCGTTAAAGCGATCCCATTCATCATAGCTTGCCTTGAGTATGCCATCTTCTACACGGAAAGTGTTTCTGTAATTCTCACCTCCCGGATAGCCAGCAAATTTCGCAGTCCATCCGGAAAGGTCTTTTCCGTTAAAAAGTTGAATCCGTTCACCCTCGCCGGATTTTTGTGCTTTTCTCGAGGATCCGGTAAAAAAAATTAGTGATAAGCCCACGGCTATCAGAGCACCTAAAATAATGATTTTGTTTTTCATAGCATTTGGTTTTATGATTACTTAAAAGATAACAAGTATATCAAATCCCTTTGAGAAATAAAACTACCCGGGCTTAATTCTTCATGTTTTATTAAAAATCGTATTTAATAAAGCCCCCAATTACAAATCACAAATCTTGCCCGGTTACTGACGGTTAATTCCCAAATTCAAATGTTCCAAAATTGCCTATAAAGGGGTTCTATTCCTGTATTCCGAATGTCTGAATTTTTGTTCATTGGAAATTAGAATTTATTTGATATTTGGCGCCTGTAATTTGGAATTTAATTATCTGACATTATAGTCCGCTTCCATAATAAGGGTCCTGAAATATTTAACACGCTACTCTTCAAACGCACATGGAAACCAATAAATTCTACAACTGTTTAATCACTACCGCAATAATGTATCCCAGATAATTCCCAATCGCATAACCCAGAATACCCACCGTAAGCCCGGAGACGATCACTTCACGGTTCCTTATGGCTCCGGCAATAACAGGCACGAATGGCGGTGAGCATATCAGGGCTGCGGAAGTCACCATCATGGTATCGGAATCAATTTTTACAAAACGCGCAAATATCAGATGCAGGATCAACCCGCCGAAGACAACATAGGTGATATACATAAAAAGCCCTGGGACAGCACCGGAAAAATGCCTGATGTTTGCCATGGAAGCAACCACCAGGCTAAAGATGAGTATCAGGTACATTCCAAGTTCAAAGGTCTTCTCAATGCGGTTCACATAAGGCACCAGCGACATAAGTATACCAAGGGTAGTAATGGTGAGAATCACAATGACCATTTGTGCGTTTTCAGGAACCAGGAGACTCAGGCCTCCTCCTATCCCGAATATCAGGACGGAGATGCCCAATGCTCTGACAAGGGGTATAACGGTACGTTTCTTAAGGATTCCCTGATAGGGATCTTTCCCGTCCAACTGTTCCATAGATGGTTGTTTGCTCTTCGTTCCAATGGGATAAGAATTCAATACAAATATGGCCACAAATTATGACAGAACGA
>JBKGZA010000144.1:0-8295 GCA_046545815.1 Bacteroidales bacterium | reverse complement strand
CCGCCAGTCCCTGGTTTAAGCGGGGAATCTACACCATTAATATATAACCCTTCTGGACAGCCAATATTCAAAACTTATTAGAAAATTATTTTCAATCCTTACCGCTTCAGCTCATAGGCCATTACCCGGTTGTCATTGAATGTGGGCACATACAGCATGTTCGTTTCCGGGATGAAATCAATGTCGGCGGCATTGATGTTGTCATCCGTGGTATCCAGAATCAACACCTTCTCCTTGTCGGGATGCAGCAGATGAACGTGGCCAGCCCAGTCGGATTTGATGTAATACCCGTCACCAACCTCCTCAAGGCCGTCGATGCCACCGGTATTGGAGATGAACTCATCCAGCTCCGCAGATTCATAGTCAGCCCTTAAGACGGCGCCGTTGATACCGATCAGCAGGTGATCCTGTTTTGCAAACAGACCGTTGGGACTCTCGAGTTTGTCCGATTCCAGCCAAACCTCTACCGATCCATTCTTTAAGCGATAAATCTTGTTTCCGCGCATGTCCGAAGCAAATACCGCCCCGGCTTCATTGACGTCAATATCATTGCCAAACTGGGCCCCTTCCATGGGATACCGGTTGGCGATTTCTCCTTCGGCAATGTCAATCTCCACAATCTCATCAATGTTGGTCACGTACAGCTTGCCTTCATAAATACCCATGCCTTTGGGGGCATCCAGACCGGTGACCCACTTTAGATCCAGAACCTCCCCGTCGGGAGAAACCCTGGAAATAAATCCCTCTCCGTCCTTCTGATTAGACTCACCTTGTATGTTCGAAACATAAAGCACATCCTGATCCGAATCATACTTCACAGATTCGGGAGTTCTCATCACAGAGTCTGTGCTCCATTTACTGATCAGCTCAGGCTTTAAACCGTCTGTGGACTTATCCTCTTCCGATTCACCGGTTTTTTGCTGTTTACACCCCATAAAACCGGTAAGAAGAATTACAATTAACAGTGTTGCTTTTAATGTGTTCATAATAATATTATGGTTTTTGATTTCACAAGATAGTAAATTCTAAAAAGGATGTCAAATTTTATTACTTTTGACTCCCGGAGAAAGATTTTGTTACTATAATGGAATAATATGCGTATTAAAAGAATATTCAGAACCATTGGCCGTTATATTAACTTTCCAAGGTATACATCAATATTACGATACCCTTATATATTCAATCACTTATTCACGAAGATGGAAGATAAGAAGAAATCCAGATTATACAAACAGTACGCTGAAAAAGAAGGAAATAGGAAAGAAGAGGAGCGTATAGGCTTTGCCCACAGATTTGCCAGCCGAGCGAAAGGTTCGGTGGAGGAATTCCTTGAAGGTATGGGAGAAGAGTATAATGAGACCGTCGAAATGTCACGTTTTTTCTTTAAGTTGTTGGAAGAAAAATTACAACTCAGGGAAAGAGAGACCCCACCTTCTAAGGAAGAAGTTAAAAAGGCCATCGAACAGTTAAAAGACATGGGGAGGGTAGGAATTTTTGCCTCCGTATCCATTCTGCCGGGTGGCGGACTGTCTCTTTTGGGACTGGAAATACTGGCCCGAAAGTTTGGAATTAAGAATTTTTCCTTTATTCCTTCCTCCTTTCGTAAAAGATTATACAAAAAAAATTATAAGAATAATAACGGATGCAATCAGGAAGATGTGGATCAGTCGGCAAGCTGATCCCGTTTTTGCCATCCGTTTAATCACCCTCCAATTCATGAGGATAGTCTAAAAAGGCGCTCGGCCGTACTTAGCTAATTGTGTAAAAATAATCTATTAAATTTCAATAATCTACTGGAGCGCCTTATCAGCCAAAATCCAGCTTTTTATACCGAACTCATTCATCAATATATCTACAATCCTATTAAGAAGAGGAACTTGCCCAATCTTAATGCGCAGGAGTTTTTAAGCGCCTCCATTTAACCCGGCTCAAATCATCACTTAGAATTAATCGGAGTTGGCGAATAAAGACCCGGGTAATGTCTCCTGCTTATTTATACCGTTTACTGTTTAAAGTAGGATAACATCAAATCTTTCAGTCATTTTATAAAAATTTCCTCAATTTTTATAAATTTTTTGTAATAAATTGGAGGTTTATGTGTCATATGCTTGAAAGGAAAATTTTGTTAAACCAGTTAAATTTTTTTTATGAGAAGTGTACTATTTGGATTGATATTGGTCTTTCTAGCTTCAGGTGTTTATGCCCAGCCGGGCGGAGGTCAGGGCCCTACGGAAGGCAAAGCAGGAAGTATACAAGGAGAAGTATTTGTGGAAGATGATGGCCCGTTGGAGTATGCCAATATAACCCTATACAAAAAAGGGGACTCCTCGCTTGTCACTGGAACTGTAACTGATGCAGATGGGAACTTTGAATTGGATAAGGTTCCATTTGGCCGGTTTTATCTTGAGGTGGATTTTATTGGCTTCAGAAAAAAGATTATTCCCGATATAGCAATCAATCCGAAAAACAGCAATGAAAAATTGGGAACGCTTTACTTACAGGAGACAACACAGGATATTGAAGATGTAGAAGTAACAGCAAACAGACCACAAGTGACCTATAAGGTAGATAAGAAAGTAATCAATGTTGATGAGGACTACAGTGCAGAAGGGGGTTCTGCTGTTCGTGTGCTGGAAAATGTACCCTCTATCCAGGTGGATATAGAAGGAAACGTAGAGCTTAGGGGGAGTTCAAATTTCAGGGTATTAATTGATGGCAAGCCTTCTCCTCTGGATGACGGGAGTGAGGCATTACAATCCATACCTGCCGGAATGATCGAAAATATAGAAATTATCACCAATCCATCGGTTAAATACGATCCGGAAGGTACTGCCGGTATCATTAACGTCATTATGAAAGAAGGGCGCCAGGCAGGACTAAACGGAAGAGTTAAGGCTTCAGTAGCTACAAACAACGCTTACGATGCCAACGCCAATCTGAATTATCGGCTCAACGACAAGATCAATTTAATCACAAACCTCAGTTACCGCGATTTTAATTTCGATATGGAGGGTATAAGCGAAAGGATAAATTTCTCCGGTGATACAACTTCTTATATTGACCAGATTATGGACAATACAATGGGAAGAGGCGGTTATTCCTTTGAAGGGGGTATCGAATATAATTTCTCCGAAAACAGTTCACTTTCGGTAACCGGCGACGTGGGATCCTTTGGTTTCAAAAGGGGAGGTACCACGCACACCAAGAGCTATACGGATCCAAATACCAACCGCAATTTTGAGTTAACAAGCAATGAATCTGACATGACCCGAAATTATCATAATGTAAATCTGGATTATCAGAACAATTTCGACAAGGACAATCATGAGCTGAGCGCTTCTTTGTATCTCCGCGGTGGAGACCACGAAGACATCAACAAAAGAGAAGAATACCTTACCGATTCCGAATGGAATAAGATTTCGAATGATCCTTTCCGGCAGAGAGAAGAGGAAACTTCTTCCGGGAATCAGGTACGGGCCAAATTGGATTATACATGGCCTTTATCCGGCGGGGGAAAACTCGAAACCGGATATCAGGGCAGATATCATACCAGGAATCAGGATTACAGGCTTCAAAAATATCATAAGGAACAATGGGTTACCGATGAAGCTTTTACCAACGATGCGGACCATTCACGGATGATACAGGCCTTGTATGGTACCTATTCCGACAAATTGCTGGGCATCGAATACCAGTTGGGCATGAGGGGTGAATACACCAACCGTTTTCTGGATCAGCAAACGATGAATGAAACTTTTCGGATTGAGCGGTTTGATCTTTTTCCCTCCGTTCATTTAACAAAGCGTTTTTCAAAGAAAGATCAACTTTTTGCCAGCTACAGCAGAAGAATAAGGCGTCCCAGGGGCTGGTTCATTGATCCTTTCAGAACTTATATGGACCAATATAATGTAAGACAGGGCAACCCGGAACTAGAGCCTGAATATACCGATTCGTATGAAATGGGGTATAAAAAAACTTTCGGCAGTTCATTCGCCACTTTGGAGACTTATTACCGTAAAACCAACAATGAGATATCCAGGATTCAAAAGCCGGGCGAAGGGAATCTTATGATCCATACCTTTGACAATATCAGCCAGGAACATTCCATGGGCATGGAACTTTCTCTGAACACCAGCATTTATAAATGGTGGAATCTTAATGTAAGTGGAAACTTTTTCCTCTATTCTATTGATGACGAAGAGATTTTAGGAGAAAATATTTCCAGAAGCAGCAACAACTGGAGCGCCAATCTGAATAATACCTTCAGACTCCCTACCGGCACCAGTATCCAGATTATGGCACGGTACAGGAGCCCGTCCGTTACCGCCCAGGGGCAGCGTGAGGGTTTTCTGATGACCAATCTCGGAATAAGACATTCCTTCCTGGAGGATAAACTCACACTGAATGTAAGCGGAAGAGACCTTCTGCAAAGCATGAACAGGGAGGTGACCTCCTCGGGTCCCGGTTTCGAAACATACCGGTTTATGGAAAGAGAAGCTCCCATTGTTAATTTTAGTGTGAGCTATACCATAAACAATTATGAAAGAGACCGTCGAAGGGATGAAGAAGCGCCGGACGAAGAATTTGAAGGAGGAGAACAGCAGATGTATTAAAATAAAAGAATCAAAGAATGAAAGATTGTATAATTTGGGGATGGCGCTAAAGTTTCATTATGGTTGATTTTGGATTCTACAGGGCAAACCGGAATGTGCGGATGTTTGCCCTGTTTTTTCATCAGAATTTAATATTTATCCGAAATGGGAACAATTCTGAAATTGCTACTGTTTTTTGATCCTGTTTAAAAGTTTCTGGCTTTCGCTTTCATAACCCGGTTTGCCAAGTAATGCAAACATGTTTTTCTTATAGGCTTCAACACCGGGCTGATCGAAAGGGTTCACCTCCTGCAGATTTCCACTTATGGCACAAGCTTTTTCAAAAAAGTAAATGATCTCTCCAAGAGATGCTTCGTTTATCTCAGGTATGGAAATGCTGATATTTGGGACTTCACCATCCATATGGGCCAGACGGGTGCCTGATTCGGCCATCATGTTCACTTCATGAAGCCTTTTTCCGGCCAAATAGTTCAGATTATCGGTATCGTCCTCAGATTTAGGAACAGTAAGATGATGATGTTTGGTGGAATTGACCGAGAGGAATGTTTCAAACAGTATCCTTCTTCCTTCCTGAATATATTGACCTATAGAGTGAAGATCCGTTGTGAACTGTGCAATGGTCGGATATATCCCCTTATGGTCTTTTCCTTCGCTTTCTCCATACAACTGCTTCCACCATTCCATGAAATAGAAAAGCTTTAAATTGTATATCCCCAGAAGCTCAATGGATTTACCGTTTTGATAAAGCTCGTTCCTGACCGCTGCATAGAGGGATGAAGGGTTTTCATCAAAAGCAACGGTGGAAAGGGTGCGTTTTCTCATCCTTTCTGCTCCTTCAATCAGGCCTCTGATGTCATATCCGGCTATGGCAATGGGTACCAGTCCTACGGGAGTGAGCACAGAATACCTTCCTCCTATATTGTCCGGTATGACAAAAGTTTTATAGCCCTCTTCATTGGATAGTTTTCTTAAAGCACCTTTCTGAGCATCGGTTATGGCAATGATGCGTCTGCTGGCCTCTTCTTTTCCCACCTTATACTCGAGCTGTTGCTTAAGTATCCTGAAGGCGATGCCAGGCTCGGTTGTAGTGCCCGACTTAGAGATAACCACGATGCCGTATTCCCGTTCCTCCAGAAGCTCTCTCAGTTCGTAATGGTATTCTTCATCAAGGTTGTGGCCTGCAAAAATGATCTCAGGCTTTTTGGCTCCGGAATGAAAGAAAGGGGTTAGCGCGTCAATAACAGCCCTGGCTCCAAGATAAGAACCGCCTATACCTATCACTACCACAGTATCCAGATTATCGGAAAGTGAACGGGCAGCCTCTTCAATCTCACGGAGCTTATTGTCTTCTATTTCGACAGGCAGGTTCAACCATCCAAGAAAACTGGAGGGATCGGAACTGTTTTCCTCCAGTTTCCTGATTATATCTGTAGTTTGTTTGTCATAGCGCTCCAATTTACCGGATTCAATAAAATTTAGCGCATTGTCCAAATTAATACTTAGTGGATTCATAGTTAACCTATTTTTCTTGATTGCTGTCCTGAATTTTCTTCTTAGGCCGCATCTGGGGAAAGAACAATACATCCTGAATGGATAGTGCGTTGGTCATGATCATGGTGAGCCGGTCAATACCAATACCCAAACCCGATGTAGGAGGCATTCCGAATTCAATGGCACTAAGAAAATCCTCGTCCATCATCATGGCTTCCTCGTCGCCCCGCTGGCCAAGCTTTAATTGTTCTTCGAAGCGTTGGCGCTGATCAATGGGATCATTTAGCTCGGAATAGGCATTGGCAATTTCTTTGCCGTTGACGATGGCTTCAAATCGTTCAACAAGGCCTTCTTTTGACCGGTGTTTCTTGGCCAGAGGTGACATCTCTATTGGATAATCCGTGATGAAGGTAGGCTGTATCAGTTTCGGCTCACACTTTTCTCCGAAGATTTCATCAATCAGCTTTCCTTTCCCCATGCTTTTATCTACATCAATACCCAGCTCGGTAGCCGTCTGATAAAGTTCCTCTTCATTCATTTCCGAAATATCAATACCCGTGTATTCTTCGATGGCCTCAAACATGGTATATCTTGCCCAGGGTCGTTTGAATTCCACCATGTTATCACCAACATGAATTCTTGTGGTGCCATGAAGATCAAAGGTAATTTTCTCGATCATCTCCTCCACGGTTTCCATCATCCAGTTATAGTCTTTATAGGCCACGTAGAGTTCCATCTGAGTAAATTCAGGGTTGTGGTAACGACCCATACCTTCATTCCGGAAATCTTTGGCGAATTCATATACACCGTCAAAGCCTCCGACAATAAGTCTTTTTAGATAGAGCTCGTTGGCGATTCTGAGATAAAGGGTCTGGTCAAGCTTATTGTGATAGGTTTTAAAGGGGCGGGCTGCAGCACCTCCGTAAACAGGCTGTAAAATGGGTGTTTCCACTTCGAGGTAACCCTGCTCATTCAGGTAGGACCTCATGGAATTGATCAATTGGGTCCTTTTGATAAAATTTTCTTTACTCTCCGGATTGACGATCAGATCCAGATAACGTTGACGGTATCTTTGCTCCGGATCGGTGAAAGCATCATACACCTCGCCGTCCTTCTCCTTTACAATGGGAAGGGGCTTAAGAGACTTGCTCAGTAACTTGAATCCCGTAACGTTGACCGTGGTCTCTCCAACCTTGGTTTTAAAGACATTCCCTTTAACACCGATGATGTCTCCAATATCCAGAAGTTTTTTAAAAACATTGTTATATAGTGTTTTGTCCTCTTCCGGACAAACATTATCCCGTTTGACATAAATTTGTATTTTTCCCTTCTCATCCTGCAGTTCAGCAAATGAAGCGTTTCCCATCACCCGACGGTTCATAATTCTGCCGGCTATACTGACCGCCTGGTAGTTGTTTTTTTCCTGATCGTAATTTTCCAGTATTTCTGCAGTGGATGTGTTGATATCATACCCTTCCGCAGGGTAGGGATCTATATTCAGTTTCCGCAGTTCTTCCAGTGATTTTCTTCTTTGTTGTTCTTGTTCGCTCAGTTCTGACTGCATAATACTTATTTTTAAAATCCCTGCAAAGATAGAATTTTTAGCCCTTATATTCTATATTTATGCTGATTGATTTTTCTTCATAACATCTTCCCTCATGTTCCCGAATTCATCAAAAACAAAACGGTTTGCAATGATAATGGTCAGTACCACGCTGATGAGTGTGGAAGCAAAAAGGCTCAACATCAACATGATTTGATATTTTATGGCCACATCAGGACTGGCTCCTCCTAAAATTTGTCCGGTCATCAATCCGGGTAAAGAAATCAGGCCAATCACCGTTATGGTTGCAATCAAAGGATTGAAAGCCGTTTTTAATGCCTCACGCATGAAAGGGGCAAGGGCTTCCCCCTGTGTGGCACCGTTTGCCAAATAATAGCGATATCGCATCTTCTCCTGTCGGAGGGTTTTATAAAAGGTGTTTAAGCCTAATATATTGGTCTTAAGGCAATTTCCAAGTATGATGCCACTGATGGGAATAAAATAACGGGCATCAAAGAAATAGTCGAGGTCAATGATGATACCCAGAAAATAGGCGTCCACAATGGCCAGACTGGTGGCGAGAGAAACAGCCAGGGGAATGAGGAAGTAGCGTCGTGTGAGATAAGCCCTCCGCATAATGGTAAAAGT
>JBKGZA010000143.1:0-8330 GCA_046545815.1 Bacteroidales bacterium | reverse complement strand
GAATGCCCAACAGTTATTCCCTATTATTGTTCACTTCTAATGTTGTATTTATTTATAAAAGAGCCAGGAATACCATATGTAATACCAAATCGATAATGGTTTTCACCTATCCAGCATAGTAGAACATGTTTTTAGCAATAGTTATTCTATTGTTTTCTGGATTTTCTGTTTTTGTTCTTGAAAGTCTGTTCTATCTATCCCGCTCTTGCATACTATTCTTTCAAAACATTCAGGGCAGGTTTTTGTCCGGTTAAAGATTCACGGGAACCTGTATTAGCCAATCTGAGAACCAACCATATAACAGTTCCCAGAATGTCCATGCCGATAATCCAGCCAAAACCCATTCCTCCAAATCCGTGCATATTAAGCTCCTTTCTTTTTATTGGTTATTCATATTATGCATCAAATTTCTCATGTTCTCATCTTCCTTTTTAAAAACTGGGCGTTTATGGCTACGATGATGGTGCTCAGGCTCATCAGTACGGCGCCCAGGGCCGGGCTAATAAGTATACCAGCGCTGAAAAGCACGCCTGCAGCCAGGGGTATGGCCACTACGTTGTAACCGGTAGCCCAGATGAAGTTCTGGATCATCTTTTGGTAGGTGGCCTTACCAAACATCACCAGGGAAGCGATGTCTTTCGGGTTGCTGTTAACGAGAATGATATCGGCCGTTTCGGCTGCAATGTCGGTACCCGAGCCCACGGCAATTCCCACATCGGCAGTAGCCAGGGCAGGAGCATCGTTGATCCCGTCGCCCGTCATGGCTACAAATTCGCCTTTCTGCTGAAATTCCTTTACCTTCTCCAGTTTCTGGTCGGGTAGAATGCCTGCAAAATACCCGTCCAGGCCGAGTTCATCGCTAACGCTTTTGGCCACTTGTTCATTGTCGCCGGTCATCATGTAGACCTTAAGTCCGCTATTTTTCAGCGTTTTTACCGCTTCGTAAGATTCTTTGCGGATCTCATCGGCCATGGCAATGAAACCTGCCAGTTGATTGTCCACCATCACAAAAACAACGGTTTCGTGTTCGTTCTTATAGACCTTGTCAGGAATGTCGATTTGTTTTTCCTCAACGTATTGGGGACTGACAACCTGTACCTTTTGGTTTTCCACATCTGCTTCAACGCCTTTGCCGGTGATGGCATTAAAATTGTCTGCATCAGGGAGGTTGATCTGTTCCTGTTTCGTCTTATCGATGATGGCCATGGCCAGAGGATGTTCCGATTTTCCTTCCAACGCTCCTGCAAGGCGCAACACCTGTTTGTCATCAAATCTTTCATTCAATGAACCGTAACGGGACACCCCGAAGTTTCCTCTGGTGAGGGTTCCTGTTTTATCGAACACCAGCATAGTTATTTTCCGTGAATTTTCAAAGGCTGTTCGATTTCGGATAAGTAATCCGTTTTGTGCGGTGATAGACGTTGAAATAGCCACCACTAAAGGAACCGCCAGTCCAAGGGCATGCGGACAAGTGATCACCATGACCGTTGCCATCCGTTCCAGGGCAAAAACAAACGGTTTACCCAGTACAAGCCAGGTAGCTAAAGTTCCGAAACCGATGGTGAGCGCGATGATTGTGAGCCAGAAGGCAATCCGGTCGGCCAGGTTTTGTGTCTTTGATTTTTTGCTCTGGGCATCGCGCACCATGTTGATGACCTTGCTCAGATAGGCATCCTCGCCCACCTGCTTGACAAGCACGGTTAAGGACCCGTTTCCGTTGATCGTACCGCCAATCACCTTATCGCTTTTGGCTTTCTTGACGGGTCGTGATTCTCCCGTCACCATGGATTCATTCACATGGCTTTCCCCATCCACAACTTCACCGTCAACCGGTATCTTTTCGCCCGGCCGCACCAACACCCGGTTGTCTTTTTCAATTTGGCCGACTTTCACATCGATGGTTTCGCCATCTTTCAGCAGATGGGCTTCCGAAGGCATCATCTCCACCAGTTTCTGCAATGAGCGGGAGGCCCCCAGTACCGATTTCATCTCAATCCAGTGGCCCAGCAACATGATATCGATCAGCGTGACCAGCTCCCAGAAAAAAGTGCTGCCTTCCACGCCGAATGTAGTGGCTGAACTGTATCCCCACGCCACGGTGATCGCCACGCCTATAAGTGTCATCATCCCGGGCTGTTTCTTTCCCACCTCATCGGCCAGACCGGTTAAAAAGGGCCGGCCACCATAGAAGAAGACAATGGTGGATAAGGCAAAAAGAATGTATTGGTCAGCTCCTTCAAACAATGCAAACTCATATCCAAGCAGCCCCTGGATCATGGGCGAGAGAATCAGGATGGGAACAGTAATGATTAGTGAGATCCAGAACCTTTTTTTAAAATCCTTGATCATCATCTCATGGTGATGGGTATGATCGTGTCCGCTGTGGTCGTGACCTCCATGATCGTGATCACCGTGCTTATGATCCCCACCATGCCCATGATTTCCATGATTGTGTGAATCATGATTGGGCCCGTTATGATTGCTGGGGGTATGGTGATGTTTATATTCACCATGACCTTCAGACCTGTTTTCCCGGTCGTGATTGTGTTTCCTGTGATTGTTTTTTTGGTCCATAGTACTTTACTGGTTATATATACTATTTATTCCTTATTTTGCAGATTATTGGTTCTTTAATTCCTTAAAAGTACTGATATTGATTGGAAAATGCTGAGGAATTTCCCGGATGTAATATGCTTTTTCATTTTTTCTGTTTAACAGGAGTTACTCTTGCAATATTTTTATCATTAACAAGGATTTAAATATAGCTGAGCAATATTTATGATTGGCTGTAAAGTATGTAAGTTCAATACATGGGTAATGATAGATAAGTCGGGGTGGTGAGATTTGTCCCCCTATACCTGCTATCCTATCTATCAATTCGTTACTGACACAACTTCATCCAAGGGCACCGAATAGGGCACATATACAATGATTTCATTTGGAGTAATTTATTAACCCTTATTGATCAGCTTGTTAAAGAACAATTATGTTATCAATATACACAAAAACAATTAAAAAAGATAAAAATAAATGAGATATCTGTAACTTTAATTAAAAACTAAAGATAGATTGTTGAAACAGGCTCTTATTCTTACAGAATGTTTATAAAAATCCATTTATAGGATTTAATATCCTATAAATCTGACTTATATTATATCTCCGACTAATTCATACAAATTTATTTACAATTAATTTTATTATGAGAATATTCTCATTATTTTTGCGTTCATAATACAAATGATTGATTTTTTAAATACAAAAAAATGGAGGATTAAAATATGCAACTAACAACAGATGTTCAATGGCTTGATAATTTGTTACCTGAAGGAATGACCATTCCTTCATCTACATTGATAAGCGGACCGGGTGGAACCGGAAAGCCTCTGGTAGGATTTGCTTTTCTTTCTGCCTGGTTAAAGGCAGGAGGATCTGCCATAGGCATGCCTCTGCAGTATCCCAATCCGGCACTCACAAAATCAGCCATGAATAAGCTGTACAATATTGATCTGAAGGATTATCCTGACAGGATGGTTTATATCCAGTTTGACCCGCAGGCAGATAAGAGTAAAAAAATTAGCGAGGATATGTTGAAAGCCAACATGGTGAAGCCTGAAGTATGGGATGAAACGATTGAGAAAGCTGAAAGCATGGTAAAACAAAGCGATCTGGGTACCCTCGTATTCGGATCAGCTCTGAATTTGTTGCTTTTTTCCCAGACGTATCAAAGTAGTATACTGAGAAAACTGGAGGATACCATCAAAAACGATAAAAGCCGTACCTATCTATTCGCGGTGAGTACCAGTGCCCTTACGGATAAGATCAAGGTCCTGGAAGATGCAGCCGACAACCTGATGTTCACAAGAATTGAAAAGCCCGGAAAGCT
Organism: Bacteroidales bacterium; assembly: GCA_046545815.1. Lineage (GTDB taxonomy): Bacteria > Bacteroidota > Bacteroidia > Bacteroidales > UBA12077 > JAGXLC01. Next base: position 4,447 of record JBKGZA010000143.1, on the reverse strand, counting down.
TTTCTTCAGAATAGAGCGAATGAAAGACGTGGAATTTTCCGCTCAGGAAACACAGGTACCCATTGGAAAAGAAATGCTGGATGAACTGAGTAATGTGGCTGATTCTACCCGAAAAACAAGAATACCGGAGATAAGAAAAATTTAGGAAATTCTTGTATCCATAATAAAAGCCGATAAAAATGAAGGTTACCATTCTTTATGACAATACTGCATATCTTGATGAGCTCACCCCTGACTGGGGTTTTGCTGCTCTTGTTGAAGCACATGACCGGACCATACTGTTTGACACAGGAACTGAGGGCTCCATATTGCTTGACAACATGAAAAAACTGGATTTTGATCCTCGTGTCGTAGAGGAGGTGTTCATCTCTCATGCCCATTTCGACCACGTTGGAGGACTTTCATCTTTTCTGAATGAAAACAGCGATGTTAAAATATATGTACCACCTTCCCTCATGGAAGTGCATCATGGTAGGGAAACAATTCACGTGGATCAGCCAATGAAACTTCATGAACATTTTTATTCCACTGGTGAGATTGATCAGATTGAACAATCATTGGTTGTTCAAACCGATAAGGGGTTGGTGGTTTTAGTAGGATGTTCCCATCCCATGATGAATGATATTCTTTCCACGGCCTCTCAATTTGGTAATATTTATGGAATTGTTGGTGGATTACATGGATTCAGGGAGTTTGAATTGTTCAGGGACATTGAGTTGATTTGTCCTACACATTGTACACAATATATTAAAGAAATTAAGAGGTTATATCCGGATAAATATGTTGAAGGAGGAGCCGGAAGAATTATAGAAATTTAGTGATTGATTATTTTGATTTTCACCTGTTTATTATGATCAAAAAAATATACTGCGCAAACTGTAAGACTCTTCTGTATAAGTACCATAAAGCAAAAGCGGGACATCTGATCAAATGTTTCCTTAAACATATCAAGGAAGATCATACTAATTGGGATTTGCGGTGTCCCAATTGTGGAATTCAGTTTGCAAGGCGCAGAATGATCCGTGGTCAACCGGCAAATAAGATTATCCAGGGCAAAGTATATGTTAAGAACTAATAAATTAAAGGAAAGATAAAATGATAGAGTTAAGTGCATTTACATGGATTGCACTATTTGCTGTTGGTGCAGCAATCGTCAACGCGATAGGAATTTTTGCCATTTATAAGTATAAGGAATGGGCTGAAAAAGCAAAAACCTACTTTATGTGTTTTGCAGCTGGTGTTTTAATATCTGTTCCCTTGACTTTTGCTTTGCCTAATGCTATAGATAAAAATTTCTACTCAGGATTTGCTGCTTTGGTTGGATTTTTATACATGTTTTTCAGTAATAAACTGATAGAAAAAAGAACAAAACAAAAAAGTCTGGCTTTTGGTATTACCGCCATTGAGGGTATAGGAATACACTCCTTTGTAGATGGAGTTGTATATGCTATAACTTTTAGTGCCAGTATAGCCATCGGAATTTTGTCAGGTATTGGTTTGGTTGTCCATGAATTTGCGGAGGGAGTGATTACCTTTTCCGTATTGGTAGAGGGAAAAATGAGTAAGAAGAAAGCTGCATGGTATGCCTTTTTTGTAGCGTCTCTTACTACGCCGGTCGGCGCGTTTATTGCCTATCCGTTCGTAAATATGTTGAATGAATCTGTGCTGGGATTGGCCCTTGGTTTTGTGGTGGGCGTTTTAATTTATGTTTCAGCTTCTCACCTTTTGCCTGAAGCCAGAAAATACGAAAAAAAACATTCCAACTGGGCCTTTTTGGCAGGAGTCATGTTGGCTTTATTTATTGTTTTCACGAAGATGAGCCCGGTTTAAATTTTTCTTTTATATGGCCGGACTCTAATGCGTACTTTATTAAGATTAGATTTTACATTTTCCCAATTTATACCCCAAATTTTGGGGAAAATTAGGAATGCCTCTGATTAAGAGGCACATAAAATGATATTGTTACTTTATAAAAAATCCCAACATCTTGGGATTGTCTGTTATATTTATCACAAATATTTTTGCGCGTATTAAAGAAAGCCTGATCATGAACCCTTGTTTTATTATTTTTGAACACTTGTTAATAGAAGAATGTATTTTCGGATAAGAGAAGATATCATTTCTGTGTTGTTAATCCTGCTCATTGCCGGGTTAACAATGAATTCCATAATAAATGCCCATTATCATAAATTACCCAATGGTGAGGTTATCCATCATTCCCATCCCTATAAAAAAGACACCAGCGATCCTGATTCTCCTTTTCAGAAGCATCATCATTCACCCTCTGAATATTTCCTGTATCATCAGATAACCAATGAACCTTATATTCCATCGGAAGGCCTCTCTATTGTTGATGTGCATTTTATATCATTAGCAGAGATCGACCGACCTGTATATTCAATTCATGATGTAGCTTCCCCTGTTTTATTGTATTCCTCTCCCCGGGCACCCCCTGTGAAACCCGTTAATCTGGTCATTACTTGTTTATCCAGAGTTGTTGAGAAGCCGGGTTTTACTATGTAAATTCCCATCAAAAGCTCTTGGTGGATAGGCAAGTAAGGCTGGTAAAAAAACAAAAAGCATTGGTTTGAGTATCCCATTTTCTTATCTTGAATTTAGTTACCCTGTGGGTTCTTATCTAAACCAGTGTTCAAACCTTATGTCTTGTGAATCATTAAAAATTAAAAGTCAATGTTTAGGATATATCTTCTTTATAAGAATAATAAAACAGCGATTATTTCAATAGTACTTATATATTTTTTGTTCAATACTGCTCTTTATGCTCAGGGTAATACTTCTTCCCAGCAACGACCGGCTAAAATACAGGGCACTGTGATGTGTGAGGGAGAACCTGTACCTTTTATAAATGTGCTTATAAAAGACACCCATATAGGTACCATGACCAATCCCAAGGGACGTTTCAATTTAAAGCATGTCCCTTCAGGTGATCATACCCTGGTTGTGAAAGGGCTTGATTACAAAAAAATTGAGAAGCCTGTAACTGTCGAACCGGGTGAACATATAAAACTTTCCATAGAGGTAGAGGAAGATGCTTTACAGATGGAGGATGTGGTTGTTACCGGCACCCGCACGGAACATTATGTCAAACAGGTGCCTGTGAAAACGCAAGTGATCCCGGCACAGCAAATAGAGAATCAGAATGCCAGTAATATATACCAGGCATTAAAGGGTATACCGGGAATTCGGGTACAACAAGAATGTCAGTATTGTAATTTCACTTCTGTTCGAATGCAGGGCCTTGAATCACAGTACTCACAAATACTTGTGAATGGTTTGCCCATCTATTCCGGACTGGCTTCGGTATATGGATTGCAGCAGGTAGGTACGCCTAATATTGAGCGTGTAGAGATTGTAAAAGGTGCTGGTTCGGCTCTTTACGGAAGTAGTGCTATAGCCGGAGCCATTAATATCATAACCAGAAAACCTGCATTTGACCCGATGACCACAATTGACATGCAATGGGGTAAATACAATACCAATGCCTATCAGGTTACCTCCTCATTGCGCAATGAACAGGGTAATGTTGGGGCTGTGATATATGGACAACGAAGCACCGGAGACGCAGTGGATTATACCAGCGAAAATTCCCCCGTGAAACAGCAGGATGGCATATCGGACAGAGTCCAACAAAATCTTACAAATGCAGGAGCAAGTGTCTTCGTGGAAAACCTGCTCTTTCAAAAGGATCGGCTAGTCTTACGGGGGCGTTTTATAGATGAATTACGCAGAGGCGGAGATCTCACCGGCAACCGATTCAAAAATCCGTTTTACGAAAGCAGTGAACGGATTTTAACCAACCGGTATACAGGAGAATTATCCTATGAAGCGACCTTTGAAGATTCTTCGGAACTGCAGATTGGCACTGCTTATATCCAGCATGAGCGAAATGCCACCAGTGATGCTTATTTAACAGATTATACCTCCATTCACCGTACCTCACCCCCTGTTTCCGAACTGACGCCTTACCTGGCCAATGAGAATACATTCAGTGGTATAGCCATGTATGATAAAAACATCAATAGCCACCATATACTCACCGGTATTCAGTTTTCCTACAGCAATTTTCGGGAATCCGGCAAATACCTGGTACTTGATGATGAATCAGAACATTTCGGCTCAAGTTTTTCTTCGGTCAGTAAAAAGCGGTTTTCTGATTTCGGAATTTTTGTTCAGGATGAGATTTCCCTTTCTCCTGATTTGCAAATGGTCCCGGGTATCCGGTATGACTATTATACTGCCCGTGAAACCTATATCAGTGAGGGGGAAATTAGCAATCAGTTTCCTGGAATTACGTACCAAACTTCCAGCCTGAATCCGCGGCTGGCTTTAAAATATGATTTTTCCAGACAATTTTCGTTCAGGTTCAGCACGGGAACCGGTTTCAGGCCTCCCGCTGAGTTTTCGGAAGACCTGCATCTATGCAGCG
>JBKGZA010000142.1:0-8519 GCA_046545815.1 Bacteroidales bacterium | reverse complement strand
ATCCTATGAAACCCGCATCCAGGAACCTTCACAACAAGGCAATGAATAAAGCATGAGGGTTCCATGGCGAAGGAAGCACAAGGCTTGAATTTTAAGGTTCTATTTAATTGAATTACATACATATAATCAAACTTTATCCTATGAATCAATGGCAAAATTTTAGCAAAGGTTTTATAAAAGACAACCCGGTATTTGCTTTATTTCTTGGTCTTTGTCCTACACTGGCAGTGACCACCTCAGCGTATAACGGACTGGGAATGGGACTGGCTACCACTTTTGTCCTGGTGATGTCCAACCTGGTGGTCTCCGTGATAAAAAATCTGATCCCTCCAAAGGTAAGGATTCCGACTTTCATTGTAGTGATAGCTTCATTTGTTACTATCGTCCAAATGGTTACGCAGGCTTTTGTGCCTGATTTGTATGAAGCGCTGGGCATATTTATTCCGCTTATTGTGGTCAACTGTCTGGTTCTTGGTCGCTCGGAGGCATTTGCTTCCAAAAACGACATTTTTTCATCCGTCATCGATGGTTTGGGAATGGGGCTTGGTTTTGCACTGGCTTTGACCGTTCTCGGAGGTGTCCGGGAAATTCTTGGGAGTGGATCTTTTACTTTGATTCCTGATTTCATTGAGTTTTCCATATATGAAGGGGATGGAATGCTGGCATTTGTTCTGGCTCCCGGAGCATTCCTGGCTTTAGGCTATTTAATTATGTTGGCTGATAAACTTAAAAAGAAAATCTACTAAGCTATGGAATATATTGTCATTATCATTTCGGCAGTTTTTGTTAACAACATTGTTTTAAACAGGTTTCTTGGTATATGCCCCTATATAGGGGTTTCCAGTAAAGTGGAAACGGCTGTTGGAATGACCGGAGCTGTGGCGTTTGTAATGACTCTGGCCACTCTAATTACTTATCTTTTGCAGAATTATATACTGGCCCCCTTTGGCATCACTTTTATGCAGACCATCACATTTATACTGGTTATTGCCTCTCTGGTACAGCTCGTGGAGATTGTTCTGAAAAAGGTAAGTCCGCCCATGTATCAGGCACTGGGGATTTTTCTCCCCCTGATAACAACCAATTGTGCCATTATGGGAGTTGCCCTTCTGGCTGTACAGAATGATTACAATCTGCTTGAGAGTGTGGTTTTCGGGCTGGCCAATGCCATCGGATTCGGGCTTGCACTTATTGTTTTTGCCGGTATCCGTGAGCATCTTGATCTGGTTAATGTTCCTGAGGCCATGAAGGGTGTGCCCATAGCATTTATTGTGGCTGGTTTGTTGTCGCTTGCATTTATGGGATTTTCCGGTATTGTTTAATGTTTAAAGAAGCTCATATCAGGTTCATTCGCAGACCATACAGCCCTCTCACTGTATGGGCGGGCGTATGAATGAAGAATTTACCCCTGAAGAATACAAACTTTTTCCGTGAATAAAGAAAAAAATGAACGGTGAGGCTTCACACCGCGGATAAAATCATACAATGGCAATATTTTACCTTTTTCAAACGGGGTGAAACATAAAAGCAATAATAAAGGGCCTCAGTTCATTACCGGCCAATTTTTGCCAAAAAAAGCAAGAATTTGACCGGTAAGCGCCTAACTGTTTACGGTTTGGCCATTAAATATCAGAAGGGGTTACCGTAACTTCTTCCTCATATGCCGGGCAGTACTGGCTTTTGCAAGACGAAAAAATGGTAGCCAGAACAAAGGCTAAAACCAAGATGACAGCCAATTTCTTCATTGTATATAAATTTTAAAATTTATGATCCAAAAATAGGAAAAATTCTAAAATATCAGAAAACATATCTGATTGACTTGTTTCTGTCGGTGATGAAAGGCTGTATTTTATTGATGGGGCTTCATTTTTTCCTGATGGGGAGGATCATTGTTTTGCTTTATGGCGTAAGCCGGACATGGTGTGGTGGTGTGACAGGCGGAGTATGCAACGGCGATAAATATCAGGCCAGCGATAAAAGCAATCCGGTTTCTTTTCATTTCTTTTTTAGATTTTGGTTTAGATATATATTTTGCAAGAATTATACGGACATAGCGGCTCCGGGTTCACCCTGGGGAGGTAATATAAATCACCAAATGTTATGCTGTAAAGCATATAAAAATAAGGAGGTCCCCAAAACCTTTGCTTTATGGCTAATACCTGCCGGGTCTCCGGTTCAGCGGGAAAAGCCAGATGCTTAAAGTTTTTAAAGACCTCCTTCATTTAAATCATGTGTTGTTTTTCTGGGTTAATTAATTCATTTCCGGTATTCTTCCGGGTGTCCAGGGAGCTTTCAATGCTTCAAGTTTGTCTTCAAGCTGTTGTATGTCCTCCTTCTTCAGTTCTTTTAGTTTTTCCAGCAGTGGCGGAAATTTTTCCATGAGAATCCTGTAGTTTTTTCTTTCCGTATCAGTAACCGGTGAAGTTGATCTATAATGGTTATAAACAATGGTTCGCAACCTTTTCAGAACCGGTACCTGCCGGGGTGGAATCTCTTCGCTGCTTGCCTTAGGCTCTACTCCATGGAAAGCAAAAATGACCTCATCAAGTTCCTCCTCTATGCGTTCTGCTTCTTCCATTAATTCTTTGGTTTCAGCAGGTGTGTTAAGTATGGCCTGTTTGATAAGTTTCATTCTTTCCATCATGTCGGCGCTCAGTTCTTCGGCTCCTTGTATTGTCCGGGTGAGGTCCGATACCTTTTCCTGGAATGCCAGCAATTCTTCCCGGTCACTAGCCGGCAGTGTTCTGTTGTTCAACTGGCGTGCCGAAAACTCTTTAGGAGCAACCAGCTCCCGGATTTCTCCATGATGGTATAAAGAAAGTGATGCTTTGTATGTTCCCGGCATGGCCATAATTGCCCCGCTTTTATCCTGGAAGGGATTGAATTCCCCGTTGTCTATATCTGCCGGATAAGGGTTATCATACCGAAAGTCCCAGGCAATGCGGTTTATGCCTTGAGAGGGTTTTTTTGTCATTTTTCTTACCACATGGCCGTCATCATCATATATGGTGAATATGAGGTATGGTGCTACTTCTTGCTCTTCTTCCCTTTGTTCTTTCCAGGTAGGCTGGGGTATGCGTTTGCCTTCCTCAAACAGCTCTTTTTCTTTTTCTTTGCGGAGTTTTTCGTAGGTTTTTGGATCTTCCTGCATGTAGTAGGTGAATACGGCTCCGTAAGGGGGATTTTTACCTGTATAATAGGTGGAACCCTGTCCGTATCTGCCCTGCTTTTGGATGTACATCCTGGCTTCCGGGATATCAAAGATATGGGCTTCCTGTTCTACGAATGTTTCATCAATTGTTCTCAACGGTGAATAGTTGTCGAGAATATAGAAGCCTCTTCCAAAGGTTGCCAGTACCAGATCATTTTCCTCTTCCTGGATGGCAATATCCCTGACGGCTATGGTCGGGATGCCTGACTTTAGCTGCACCCATTTTTCCCCGCCGTTATTGGAGAAGAAAATACCAAACTCGGTGCCTGCAAAGATCAGATCAGGATCTTCCGTATCTTGCTCTAATGCATGGACTGTGCCATTTTCAGGAAATCCCTCGGTTATGGATTCCCAACTTTTGCCTTTGTCATTACTTTTCAGGATATAGGGTTTAAAGTCGTCTCTTTTCCTGTTGTCAAAAGAAGCATAGACCACATTGGCATCATTTCTGGATGCATAAATATCGCTCACATAGGTGTGTTCAGGTATACCAGGGAATTCATTGATCTCTCTCCAGTTGTCTCCTGCATCTTCAGATACCTGGATCAAACCATCATCCGTACCAACATAGATCAGATTTTCCTGTACCGGCGATTCATCCAGTGAAACGATCGTGCCGTATAGTGAAGTGGAAACGTCCCTGGCTACTGCATCCACACTCCAGAACTTGTCCATCACCGGCCAGCGATTACGGTCGATCTGGGCAGTCAGGTCGGGACTGATCACTTCCCATGAATTTCCGCGGTCATCGCTTCTGAAAACCTTGTTGGCCGCCATATAGAGTCTTTTATTATCATGTGGGCTCATAATCAGCGGAGTGTTCCAGTTCCACCGGTAGGTCAGGGAGTCTTTCGGTGGAGTAGGCTTGATGTCGATGGATTCTCCGCTCTGTTTGTCATATCTTACCACATTCCCGTATTGTAGTTCGGAATATACGATGTTTGGGTTTTTAGGGTCGATGGCCTGCCAGAACCCGTCGCCACCCAAGGTAACAAACCATTCCGAGTTGGGTATCCCGTCAGAATTTAATGTTTGAGAAGGTCCTCCCATGCTGTTGTTGTCCTGTGTACCTCCGTAAACATTGTAAAACGGCTTTTCAGTATCTACAGATACCCTGTAGTACTGGGTAACCGGCAGATTCGATACGTGGGAATAATGTTCCGCATCATCATGGGTAATGTATATCCCTCCGTCGGAGCCTATCATGTAATGATCGGTATCTTCCGGGTCGATCCACATCGCATGATCATCTACATGTTTTTTGTTCATTCCGACCCTTTCCCAGTTTTTTCCGCCGTCTTTGGTGACTTTGCTTACTGTTTCCACTGAATAAACCTTGTCCACGTCCTGTGGATCACAGAAAATCTCATTGTAATACTGTCCGCTGGAGTGATGATCGCTCATCTTTTCCCACGATTCGCCCCGGTTGGTGGAACGGAAAAATCCTCCGTTGTCTTCGGTGGCTTCAATAATGGCATAAAGCACATCGGGGTTGACCGGCGAGATGGTCAGTCCGATACCACCCATATGACCTTTGGGCAATCCCTGTTCCAGTTCTCTCCAGTTCTTTCCTGCATCTGTTGATTTGTATATGGCAGTTTCGGGTCCGCCGCCTATTTTGGTGTGAACATGCCTTCTGCGCTGTTCCGAGGTGGCATAGAGTACCTCCGGGTTGCGCGGATCCATAACCACATTATTAATACCGGTATGTTCACTTATCTCGAGTACCTTGTTCCAGGTTTTGCCCCCATCGGTGGTTTTGTAAAGGCCCCGGTCTCCTCCGGGTCCCCAGGCAGACCCTTCTGCCGCAACATATACTATATTGGAGTTCCCGGGATCTACCAGTATCTTGCCGATCTGCCGGGATTCCTTTAATCCCATATTTTTCCAGGTCTTTCCCCCGTCTACAGTTTTATATACGCCATCTCCATAGCCCAGGGCCCGCTGATGGTTGTTTTCACCGGTTCCTACCCATACCACGTTGTGATTGTTGGGGTCCATGGTGACACAACCGATGGAGTATGCTCCGTAGTTGTCAAAAACGGGCTCAAAGGTGGTGCCCTTATTGTCAGTCTTCCAGACGTTTCCGCTGGCCACGCCTACATAAAATTCCTTGTGGTTGTCGGGGTTGACGGCAAAATCTGCAATACGTCCCGAAGCATAAGCAGGTCCGATGCTACGGAATTTTAATCCGCTTACCAGGCTCGAATTGACCGGATCTTTGTCTTCATCATCCTTCTTTTCTTTCTTTTGTGCTGAGACATCCGTTGAAAGCATAAAGATGCCGGCGCATAACATAAATACTGTCATGATCCTCCGGATGGGGTAAGTTTTTTTCTTTCTTGAATGGTTCATAATGAATCGTTTTGGATTTAGTAAAAAAATTACTTATATGACTCATTTTGTATGGAATCGTTTAAAACTCTCCCGTAATTTGCCAAAAAAAGAATCTATGAGCACCATACCAATAAATCTAATGCGGAACGACTCCCCTCCCTTCAACAAGGAAGAGCCTGTCCTGCCGGTGAGGGAGGAAGATGGGGGAGAGAGCGCCCCCTGAAGCTATACCTGCCAAACATTAAAACCATTTTATACAGGTTAGAAATAAAAACATTGTTGCCCTTTGAGTAAGTTAGATTGAAGTTTATTAATATTGCAACAGAATCTTAAAAGATAATCGCTATGCTGAATACCATCATGCAACACCGTTCCATCAGGCAGTATAAGGACACACCGGTAGATGATGAAGACCTGAAGGAAATTCTGGAAGCCGGAACGCGGGCATCCACTACAGGGAATATGCAACTATACTCCATTATAGTAACACGGGATGAAGAAAAGAAGAAGGAGCTTTCGCCGGTCCATTTCGGTCAGCCTATGGTGATGCAGGCGCCGGTGCACCTGACTTTCTGTGCCGATATCAACCGTTTTCATAAATGGTGTGAGCAGCGCAACGCCGAGCCGGGATATGATAATTTTCTCTGGTACATCAATGCAGCCATTGATGCCTTACTGGTCTCAGAAAATGTCTGTCTGGCTGCTGAGGAAAAAGGCATGGGTATCTGTTACCTCGGAACGGCCACATACAATGCCGATCAGCTTATCAAAATTCTTAACCTGCCAAACGGTGTGGTACCTGTTGCTGCCATTGTGATGGGTTATCCCGATGAAGACCCGGGATTGACAGACAGACTTCCGCTTGAGGGCGTTGTGCATTATGAGACCTATAAGGATTATACACCAGAGGATATTGACCGTATCTTTGCAGTAAAGGAATCGCTGGAGGAGACCCGTCAGATCATCGAGGAGAACAACAAGGAAAACCTGGCACAAGTGTTTACCGACAATCGGTATACCAAAGAAGACAACCTGCATTTTTCCAGGCAGTATCTAAAAGTGTTGCAGAGCCAGGGTTTCATGAACTATATGTAGTTTTGGTATGCTTATGACTTTATGCTGTACGGCCGTTTGTCGTGCAGCTTTTTTATTTTTACACCAACATTAGGCAATCAGTGAATATTCTGCGAAACATATTGCTGGCCGGCTATTTGCTTTTGAATAGCTTTCTGGCAGAAAGCCAGGAATATTATCTGGATATCCGGAAATCCAGTGATTCGGAGTATGTCAACGATATTACCGGTGCTTTAGAGGCACGTTACAGGGATACTTCCACCGTGAAACTGAGGCTAAAACAGTCAATTGCTGAAATGCGCAGTAGAGGTTTTCTGGCTGCCAGCTATGACAGCCTGCATGTCGGCGAAGATACCGTAACTGCCTGGTTACATACCGGAAGGCAGTACCGCTGGGGGAGATTTTCCCTGTCTGCTCCGGATTCCTCTGTTTTGCAAGGAATGTCTTTCTCCCGGGATATTAGAAGTCATGAAGTGATTGATCTCCATGAGGTGAATGCATTGCAGGAGCGGATTATCACCTATCTGGAAAACCAGGGATATCCCTTTGCTTCAGTCAAAATGAAAAATTTGGAACATACCGGCTCCGATACGCTCAATGCTTCGCTCAATATCAACCCGGGTAAACGCTATATGATAGACAGCATACTGATTAAAGGGGATGATCCCGTAAGTGAAGATTACCTCTATCCTTATCTGGGTCTTTTCCCTGGGATGAAGTATGATGAAAGCAAGCTGCAACAAATCCGGGGTAAGGTGGAAAACCTTGAATTCCTCGGGCAGATAAGAGATTTTGAACTTGAATTTTCCGAAGACCGCAGGGTGAATGTTTATTTATATCTGGAGCGGGCGAAAAGCAATCAGGTGGATGGAGTGGTGGGCTTTTTGCCTCAAGGTGACGGAAAAATCCGTTTCACCGGGCAGTTTGATCTCCGCCTTTCAAATCTTTTCCGGCGGGGTGAATATATAGCCCTTGACTGGAACAGCCTGGAGGAAAAATCGCAGGAGCTCACCCTGGAGATGGATTATCCCTATCTGTTCCTGCAATCTGTGGGGTTGCATGCCGGACTGGAAATTTTTAAGAAGGATACCAGCTTTTTGTCCAGGTCTTTCCAGGCCGGACTGTCATTTTATATTGATTCACGTACCCGGCTTGAAGTCTATGGGGATTTCGGATCCTCCTCCCTGATTTCTGAATCATCTGAGGTTAAAGGAATATTTGAGCCTTATAATATGAGGCTCTATGGGCTAAAGTATGCATTCAAAAATCTGGATTACCGGTTGAATCCGTCAAAAGGACTGGACTTGGATATGTTTGTAAGCCTTGGGAAAAGGAGGAGAGGGGAGAAGGAGAATAAAAGGACCAGTGCGGAGGCCGGGCTTGATATTGCTTATTATCAGCCTTTGCTCAGGTCATGGGTTATTAAAACCTCTGCTAATGGAAGATACAAACATGTATGGACGGAAGGGGAAGAAACGTTTAAAAAAAATGAGCTTTACCGCTTCGGCGGTTTTCATTCGCTGAGGGGATTCGGGGACAATGCCTTCCTGGCATCGGCTTATTCGGTTGTTAGCCTGGAGCTTCGCTGGCTGCTTTCCAGAAACAGTAATCTCTATGCTTTCTGGGACGGAGGATGGTATCAGGGAAGCAATTCATCAGGTATTGAAGAAGGTTTTCCTTTGGGTTTCGGTGTTGGGACCCACGTCGATACCGGCGGTGGAATCATGTACATCAGCTATGCCCTGGGTAAACAGGTCGGAAATCCTATTGAGCTGGGTTCATCCAAAATACACCTGGGGTTTGTGAGTAAGTTCTGATAGGTACATGAATAGCAGAATATCTTACATGAATAGCAGAAAACCCTACATGAATAGCAGAAAATGTTGCAGGAATAATG
>JBKGZA010000141.1:0-8525 GCA_046545815.1 Bacteroidales bacterium | reverse complement strand
ATCTCTGCCGAACCGTTATCAATCTCTGCCGAATATCCTTTCATGACTGCCAAATAACTTTCAATCTTCCTTCCGGTTATGCCAACTGATTTTTGTTTCCGCAGAATGCGGTACCAACTATTACTTAAATGCCTTCTCCAGCAGTCCGTCGCCTGAAAGCTTCAGCCGGTCAAAATATTCGGGAGTGGGTTTGCCCAGGAGCTTATCCACATAAAGTTTGGCCAGGTATTGCCCCAGCATGTAACCTTGACCTCTTAGGCCAAGAAAGAGGCCCAGCCCGGGGTCGATGATCATGCGCGGTTCAACATAATACCCGGCCCACACTGCCTGAAATCCTACAGATGACAATTTGGGAATCCAGTTGGTAAAAATCTCCGTGGCAATGTTCAAAAAGTTCCGGGAGTTTATCTTCAGACTTTTATCCGTTTCATTGGGTTCAACAGCAGGCGAGGCACATCCGATCACCTGACCGGTTTCAGCAAGCTGCTGCCCGTAGACTGCAACAAAACCCTTATAGTTTCTCCTGTCGATCATCATGGGAAGATGATCACCGTTCACACCCAAATAAGGCAACCTTCGTGTGATGAAAGCCTGGTGCTTCACAGAATAAAGGCCGGTTTCAATACCCATATTCCCGGCAAAACCAGGGCCTTCGGGACCCAGGGCATTCACAAAAATGCTGGTCTGATATTCCACATACTCCTTGTTGTGGTTCCGCACCAGTACTTTGTAGGTTTCGCCTTCCTTTTTTACATCGATCACCCGGCAATCCTCCTCAACGGTGCCACCGTGGTTCTCACCCAGATGTCTGACCAGATCGAGCACTTTCCCGGGCATTGACTGCCAGCAGTTTTTGGCCACCAAGGCCCCTTTGTAAGTTGTTAGGCTGGGATTGAAATAAGGGGACAGTTCCCTTGGGAAATCTTTAGCTTCGATCATATAGGCATCAGACCATTCCATGGATTTCTCCAGTGCTTTATATATCTCGTCGTTGTGGGCAAATGTTACATACCGTATAGGCCGGTAATCAATGTTGCCGATATTCTGAAGTTCCAGAAAAATCCTATTGTTGTGGTGAGCTATATCAGAAAGCTCAGGCAGTGTAAAATTGGGCCGGCCACCGGCTATATTCCGCCACGAAGCCCCTCTGCCGCAATTAACCAGTACGGGCTTCTGTCCTTCTTCTGCAAGATACCGGAAAAGAGCGCTGCCCCCTATTCCGCCGCCAGCAACCAGCGACTGAACTTTAACTTTCTGCACTTCCTGACTACCAGACAAGGGCTGTACATCTTCATGAACCCCTTCGGGATACAATTCACCCATGGTGATCTGGTTCGCCATAGGACCCCGGGGTGTGGCTTCTCCGACCGCTGACTTTCCATATCTGGGCAACACCTGCTTCAAGCGTTTAATACAACGTTTTCCCCGGCAGGCTCCCATTCCCAAACGGGTAATATGCTTCACTTCATCAATGCTGATGAATTTGCGTTGCCCAATGGCTTCAAGTACATCCTTCAGCTTAACGTCATCGCAATGGCAGATATATTGCTCCGTTTCCAGAGTCTTCTCATAAGGTTCAAAATGCAACGGTTCGGGATAGGATGTTCTGGCAATAAAACCCCGCACCTCCATAAGCCCTTCACCGTGGAGATTATACGATTGCACACGGGCAATATGCGTTTTGTTCGGCTTCCTCATAATTTTTTCTATCCGCCCTTCTCCGAGCTTATAGCCATCATTGTCCACAAGAAAAACTTCCGTGCCTTCCTCTGCTTCAATTTCAAAAGGGAGAAACACCAAGTCTTTACTCAGGTTGTATCCAAAAATGGCCAAACCGGGACATTGGTAAACGCATCGCATACAGCCCGTACATTTCTCATAATCAATCCAGGGGGCTGTACTTGTTGACGATTTGGTGATGGCTCCGTAAGGACATACGAAAGCACAGGGATTGCAGGCAAAACCATACAGGCAGTCGATAATAACAAAAGGTTTCTGTTGCCTGCGCTCCTTTGAAGGCTTATAGGGTTCATCCAGCACCCTGAACGGTTCCTGCTGCGAATCGATATATGCTTTAGATATGGTCAGGTAATTCTTATAACAGCATTTTTTCCCCTTTTCTTCGAGTATCTCATAAGCAACTTGTTTTCCCCGCAGTACAGCACTGGTCCCTTCACCAATCCGGATGGCATCGCCGGCTCCATGGCAGTTTCTTCCAAAGATCTCCCTGCCCTTAGAGAGTAAGGCATCATCGGAGACCAGACCCGTGCAGATGTTTATTGTGTCTATGTTTTCAATCACCTTTTCGGTTCCCGGTACAGGTTCGAAATTTTTTGATTCTGCGACCACTGCTCCGACAATACCGTCGTAATTATCATTGGGAATGGCCTTCAGCAATTGATGGGAAGTAACGATGGGAATACCCAGTCGGCGCACCCGACATGCCTGCACGGGGAAGCCTCCTTCAGTGGGAAGGGCTTCAAGAATGGCTTTTACGCTGGCCCCAGCCTGTGTCAATTGATAGGAAGTGAGGTAACCAATGTTCCCTGCACCAATGGTCAGCACATTTCTTCCCAGCAGAGTCCGCTCAACGTTCATCATCTTCTGAACCACAGCAGCAGTATAGACGCCAGGAACATCATCATTCTCAAAAGGCGGCATAAAGGGCACCGCACCGGTTGCAATGACAAGATGACTTGCATCGACAAAATATATCTCCTCGGTTTTAATGTTTTTTACAGCCAGGCGATTGCCTTCCAGAATATCCCATACCGTTGAATCAAGAAAAATCCCCCTATGGCAGTCTTCGCCTGCAAGTTCTTTGGCTATGTCAAATCCGCGCATACCCCCATATTTCTTTTCCTTTTCAAAGAAAAAGAACTGGTGTGTCTGCATAGGAAACTGACCACCCACCTGTTCGTTGTTATCGATCACCACATTATCAATCTGATGTTCCCGGAGCACTTCACGTGCTGACAAACCAGCCGGGCCTGCTCCTATAATGGCTACATCTGTCTTATAAATGTTCTTTGCCTTTCTGCTGAGCATCTTGGTTTCCCGGGGTTCATAATCATCAGGAATCTCATGGACTTCCTTCACACCATCTACACGGGTAATACAAATTCTTCTCACCTCACCGTCAACGATCATTTCGCAAGCCCCGCACTTACCTATACCACATTCAAGGCTGCGGTTTCTTCCTTCCAGGCTGTGCGAATGCACAGGAAAACCGGCCTGATGTAAAGCTGCTGCTATGGTAAGGCCTTTTTCACATGTAACGGAATGCCGTTCATAAGAAAATGTAACGGTTTCCTTCCTGTCTATATTCAGAATGGGGTGTCTTGTAATGGGATACATTATAAAATTCCTTTAAAATTAAAGGAATGAAGTTCAGAAAACTGCCGGGGTTTTTCAATGATTTTTATCAGGACAATGACTTGTAAGCGCTTATTAACCTTGTGCTGAAAAAAGGTGGGAAGGATAGGTATTGAACATAAGCAACTTATTTTTTGCATTTCCGACGTTAATCCGAAACCAGGAAGACCTTGTTTTTTTTATTAGGTATGGCTAGGTTTGAAGGGAAGTGCACCTTGTTTTTTTACATGGAAGAAGTAGTATTGAACCAGCTACATTGTGTTCAGAAATGGGTATGGGAGGTTTCCTGGCAGGTTAATGGTATCATTTACTTCCCTGATTAAGCCTTGTGATTGATGCAGCTAATCTTTCCAGATGTTCTTCTTCTCAAGATGAATGGATTCATCAAAGAACATCCGGGCAATGGATTCGAAATAATCGGTAAAATCGGATACATAAAACACATCTTCCTTTGCTTTCTGATCACTGATCAGGTTGTGTTCTTCCAGCAGTTCTTTTAGGTAACGTGCTACAATGTTGGCTGAATCCACAACGTCCACTTTAAATTCAAAATATTTCCGGATCTGATTTTTGATGATGGGATAGTGGGTACATCCCAGAATCAGGGACCGGATATATTTCAACCGCTCGTCTGACAAATAGGCACGAATGATGGCATTGCTGATGTCGTCATAAACAAATCCCTCTTCAATCATAGGAACAAATAAGGGTGTAGCCAGGGAACTTACCATTACATTGGTATCTTTCTCCAGAATTTTATGCTCGTAGGTGCCGCTCTTTATGGTGGCTTTTGTGCCGATCACGCCAATTTTACGGCCGGAAAAATGACTGACAATATAATTCACAACAGGATCGATCACATTGACCAGAAGCACACTATTGTTCAAATGATTCACAAGCCTGTGATATGCTACTGCCGAGGCGGTATTACAGGCAATCAAAACAACTTTCACATCATTTTCCAGCAAAAAATCTGTAATATGGGTGGAATATTCAATGATTGTCTCGCCGGACTTGTCGCCGTAAGGAAGATGGGCTGTATCTCCAAAATAAATGATACGTTCATTGGGTAAAAGATGTTTAATGGCAGAAGCTACAGTCAGCCCCCCTACTCCTGAATCAAAAACACCTATTGATTGTTCGGGCTCTAACATAACGTAATAAAATTAAATTATAGACCATCCGATCCCACAAGACGGTCTATAATTCCTTGATATCTAAAACACTATTACAGCCCCAATTCTTTTCTTACTAAAGGCATCACATTTTCACTCTGTTCAGACTGATAAACAAGGGTACCGCCACTTGTATCAAATATATAAGTATACCCTTCTCTTTCTCCGACCCGATCGATAGCTTCTTCTATCTTATTCATGAGCGGCTCCATCAATTCTTGCTGTTTTTGCTGCATATCCTCTTGTGCTGATGACTGAAACTCCTGGATACGACCTTGCATTTGCTGCAATTCCTGCTCTTTGGATTTTCTAACCATCTGGGAGTAACTCTCGCTGTTTTCCTGGTATTGCTGTAATTTTTTACTATACTCCTGCTGCATGGATTGCATCTCCTCCTGGAGCATTTTTTGATATTCCTGCATCTCTTTTTGGATGCTGTCTCTTTCAGGCATCATACTCATAAGCTCGGAGACATTAAGGTGTCCGAATTTCAGATCCTGGGACTGTGCAAAACTGACAGCAGGAAAAACAAACGCTATAAATAACAATGATAATACAACTCGCTTCATAATTTACTGATTTTAAGTTAGATTTACAAATTTAATTTACTTGATGTTAATTTTTATATCCCAATTCTTTCAGCACATCATCGCTTTTATCGTGATTGGGGTTCGTATAGAGCATATTTGATTCACCAGCGGCATCAAAAATAACTGCATAATTGCCTCTGCTGGCAATGGTTTCAATAGCGCTGTACACTTCTTCCTGAATGGGTTTCACCAACTCCTGACGTTTCTGATAGAGTTCTCCTTCAGGGCCAAAGTACTTTCGCTGAAGTTCCTGGATTTCCTGCCGCTTTTCATTGATTTCTTCCTGTCTTCTCTTTTTCATATCATCTGTAAGCAATACTTTTTCACTTTGAAACTCCTCCTCCATCTCTTCCAGCTCCTCTTTATCCTTTTCAAGCTCCTGCTGCCATTCGGAGGAAAGCTGATTCAGCTTTTCCTGGGCAGCTTCATAAGCAGGAATGTTGTTCAGAATATACTCTGTATCCACGTAGGCATATCTCTGAGCATAAGTAACAGCACCGATAAACACCAACAGAAATATGAGTATCAACTTTCGCATAAGCCATTGCTTGTTAAAATTGCTGACCGACTACGAAATGGAACTGACCGCCGCTGGCATCGGGCCGTCCCTCTATCTCATCAAATCCGTAACCCCAGTCGATCCCGAGTAATCCGAACATGGGGAGAAAAGCCCTCAGACCAATTCCTGCTGATCGTTTCAGAGACAAGGGATCAAATTCATCAGTATTATACCAGGCATTACCCGCTTCAATAAATCCCAAAACATAAATGGTTGCCTGTTGTTTGAGTGAAACGGGATATCTCAGCTCCATATAGGTTCTCTCATAGATGTTTCCGGCTTTCTTCCCGTTGACAATGGGGGTCAGCGAACTATTCTCATAGCCGCGCAAGGCTATAGTTTCACGGCCGTAGAGGTTATAGCCCGATATTCCGTCGCCACCGACATCGAAAGTACCAAATGGACTGTGGCCTATATCCGGATTATAATACCCCAGGTAGCCAAACTCTCCGTTAAAAGCCAACACCAGATCACCGACCAGTCTCTGATACCATTCGCTCTTAAACGTCCATTTATGGTATTCAACCCAGTTATATTTCTCTCTTTGTTTGGCGTTTTTATAATCTTTATCGGTAAACAGGGAATATGGGGGTGTCAGCTTCAGTGTAAGCATAAATTTCGAACCACTTCTCGGGTATATCGGCTGGCTTACCGAGTTTCGGCCAAAGGTAGTACTGAAGCTAAAATTATTTGCAATACCATCTTCAATGATAAAGCTACCTCTTTGCCAGTCTTTCAGGTTATATCGTTCAAAACTGAAAGAGTTGTTCAGTGTAAAATAGTCATCTGGCCACTGAAGCCTTTGCTGAAGGCCAAAAGATCCTCCTGTAATCTTGAAATGGGAGGTATCCTGCTGGTAGAAACGGCTAGCGGTATTCTGCACCGAATGGTAACCTGAAACCGAGAATTTATTGGGTTTATTACCCCCTAACCAGGGCTCCACAAAGTTGATGCTGTAGTTTTTGTAATATCTTCCATTGGTTCTTGCCCTCAGGGAGAGGGTCTGTCCATCTCCTGAAGGTACAGGTTTCCAGGCATTCTTCTCAAACAAACGCCGGGCGGAAAAGTTATTAAAGGTAATGCCTACGGTTCCAACAAACATTCCGGCCCCCCAGCCTCCTGAAATTTCAAGCTGGTCATTGGGCTTTTCCACCAACGAATAATTCAGGTCCACTTCACCCCTTGACTGATTGATATTGATGGGTTCAATACCCATCTGCTCTGGGTCAAAATGTCCGAGCTGAGCCAGTTCTCTCTGGGATCTCTGAATAGCCGATCTGTTAAAAAGATCCCCCGGCTGGGTTCTAAGTTCCCGCCGGACAACATGCTCGTTGGTTTTGGTATTGCCTTCAATGATCACCCTGTTCAACCGAGCTTGCTTACCTTCCTGTATTCTTATCTCCACATTCACCGAATCATCTTCTACCTGGTTAATAACCGGATTGGCATTAAAGAACAAATACCCGTTATCCATATATAAATTACCCACGGCATCCTCTTCTTCATTAATGCGCTCATTCAGAAAGGACATATTAAAGGGATCTCCTTCGTCTATTTTAAGTCTTTGCATCAACATTCCCGAAGGATACACAGTATTTCCCGTCCAGTTGATTTCGTTAAAGAAATACTGTTTGCCCTCATGGATGTCCATATGGATCTCGATGCGGTCTTCACTCACAGAGTACACAGTATCATCAACAATACGGGCATCCCTGTAACCATTTTCCCTGTATTTATCAATGATCGTCTCCTGGTCTTCTTCATACTTTTCCGGAAGGAATTTCGAGCCCTGGAAAATGTTCCAGTTCTTCTTATGGGTGTGTTCCATAGCCCTTCTTAATTCACCGTCACTAAACACTTTGTTTCCCGAAAAAGTAATGTCCCCAACCTTCACCTTTTCTTTCTTATCCACTTGCACCCTAAGGGCTACCCGGTTGTTACGGGTAGTATCATCTACTTTAGTAATATTCACCTCAGTATTCAGATATTTCTTATCATAGAAATAATCCTTAACGGTTTCCCTGACATTATTGATCACATTTTCGTTTACCTGATCGCCCTGCTTCAGTTTAAGGTCTTCCCGGAGGTCTTTCTCTTCCCGGCTGCGAACCCCGGTAATTTCAAAGCCTGAAAGTCTGGCCTGTTCCTGCAGATATATTCCAAGGGAAACGGAATCCCTTTTTATCTCTTTTGCAAAGATTCTCACGTCTGAAAACAATCCCTGTGACCACAGGTTATTTATGGCTTCGGTAATTTTATCGCCCGGAATGGTTATTTGCTCTCCCCGCCTTAAACCTGAAAGGTTTGCCAGAATTTCCTTATCCAGATATCTTACGCCTTCCACATCAATTGACTTGATATAGTATTCCTGAGGGTCTGAATAATCAAACACCTCATAATCCATTTCCGGTTCCTGCGATAAAGCAACGTTCAGCAGAAATATAAATAAGCTTAATATAAACGCAATCTTCTTAACCATAATGAGCTGCATTGTTTTTTGTTTTATTCGACTCTTGCCGGTCATCGAGCTGATCACTTGTCTTACCAAACCTTCTCTCCCTGTTCTGGTAATTAACCATTGCCTCATAAAAATTTTCCTTTCTAAAATCGGGCCAAAGTACTTCTGTAAAATATAATTCTGTATAGGCCAGCTGCCACAATAAGAAATTGCTGAGCCGGCGCTCTCCGCTGGTTCTGATTAACAGATCCGGATCGGGGATATCTTTGGTAGTCATATATTTTTTAACGGTTTCAATATCCAGATTGCCATTAGTTTTTCCCTGTTTGACATCTTCACCGAATTTTTTCATGGCTTCAGCCATCTCC
>JBKGZA010000140.1:0-8563 GCA_046545815.1 Bacteroidales bacterium | reverse complement strand
CCTTTTGGTTTACATTTAACAGAAATGTACCAGGTTTATTGCTTAACTGTTAATTTATGGAATTTGTAATTTATTATTCTGCCAATATTTCTACAACTTCATCATGTCCGTTTTCCCGGGCAAAATCAAGGGCCGTATCTCCGTCTTTGTCTTTAACGGTTTTGTCTGCCCCTGCATCCAGTAATATTTTAACGACTTCCGTTTGTCCTTCTGCCGCAGCAAACATTAAGGGTGTAAAGCCTTCTTTTTTGTCAGTGTGATCAATTTCGGCTCCCGCATCTATCAACGCTTGTACTGTTTCCGGATTGTCACCGCTGGCAGCATAAAGGAGGGCAGTACGCTGGTTGGCATCTTTTTCATTCACATTGGCTCCTTCTTGAAGCAGAAAATCAACAATTTGTTTGTGGCCATTGTAGGCGCCGAGCATGAGCGCTGTATTGCCGGTTTGGCCGGTTGCGTTTACATCCATGCCATTATCAATGGCTTTTTTTACGGTATTAAAGTCTCCGTTGAGGGAAGCTTGAAAGTATTGTTGCTCTGATATTTGCTGCTGGGATGTTGATGTCTTTTCTTCCTGGTTTTTCTGATCCCCGTTTTCTGATTTCTGACTGTTGCACGCTGATATGATTACAATAGAAACCAAAGTTAATGCAATGAAGGTTAGTTGTTTCATCTTACTTTGTTTTTGATTTTATGTTTTAAACATATAATTTAAATTTTAAATTGCAATGATATGAACCAATTTTTTTATATTGTCAAAAATTATCAGCTTTTTTAGCGGTAGAATTATTCTTAAATAATTCGGGTTAGATGGTATTTTCCTGGAGAGCAAAATCATAAAATTCGTCAGACTTAAATTCAACAAAATTGAAATACATTGATGAATATCGCAATAAAGACCTGATTAAAAAATTGGTGAAACGGATTCGCCAATATAGTGACAGGGAATATACGTTGATGGAAGTGTGTGGGACTCATACCATGGCCATTCACAAATTCGGAATTCCTGCACTTCTTCCTTCCAATATAACGCTTAAGTCGGGACCGGGTTGCCCGGTTTGTGTTACAGGCAAATCATATATTGATAAGGCCATTGTCTATGCCCGCATGGAGGATGTGATTGTTTGCAGCTATGGGGATCTTTTAATGGTTCCCGGGACTTCCTCTTCACTTTACAGGGAGAAAGCGGCCGGATTGGATGTAAGGGTGGTGTATTCACTTACGGAGGCATTGAAGATAGCCAGGGAAAATCCGTATCATATGATTGTTTTTTTGGCTATTGGTTTTGAAACTACAGCTCCCGGCAGTGCAGTGGGTTTGCTTCAGGCCGAAAAGGAGGGCCTTGATAATTTCTGCCTTTTCAGTGCCCATAAATTGATGCCTCCCGCTATGGATGCCATTGTAGAAGATGGTGTGAAGATTGATGGCTATATCTGTCCGGGCCACGTAAGCACCATTACCGGCAAGGAAATCTACGAACACATCCCGGAGCAATATGGTCTGGCCTGTGTCATTGCCGGCTTTGAACCGCTGGATATTTTGCAATCCATATGGATGCTTTTAGATCAACTGAATAATCATGATTCCAAGGTAGAGATACAGTATAAACGGGCAGTCAGGCCGGAAGGCAATATAAAGGCCAGGGAATACATGCAACGGGTGTTTGAGCCCCGCGATGACTGGTGGCGGGGACTGGGAACTCTTAAGAAAAGCGGTCTGGGAATCAGGGAGGCGTATAATAAATACGATGCTGAGAAGGTTATGCCTGTTGAGACCGAAACCGATGACTCCGACGGAGGGTGTATCTGTGGTGATGTTTTGAAAGGATTAAAAGAACCCGGGGATTGCAAACTATTTGGAATTTACTGCACACCGGCAAATCCGGCAGGAGCCTGCATGGTAAGTTCTGAAGGTGCTTGTCAGGCCTTCTATAAATACAGATTATATGAGTGAACAGGTCCTTTTAAGTCATGGAAGTGGTGGAGAGATGTCGCATGAGTTGATAAAGAATCTTTTTATCCGTCACTTTGACAATCAGATACTTTCCAATTTATCCGATTCTTCGGTTTTGGGGGTATGTCCGGGCGATTTGGTATTTACCACTGATTCTTATGTGATTGACCCTATATTTTTTCCGGGAGGAGATATCGGTAAGCTTGCTGTTTGCGGGACGGTCAATGATCTGGCTGTATCCGGTGCCGACCCGGTATATCTCAGTGCAGGTTTTATAATAGAGGAAGGGTTGGAGATGGAAACATTGGAAAGCGTTGTGAAATCAATGGCAGAGGAAGCCTATAATGCCGGTGTTCAGATTGTCACCGGGGATACAAAAGTGGTGAACAAAGGGAAAGCCGATCAGTTATTTATCAATACAAGCGGTGTCGGATTTTTAAATCCAAGATCTTATAATATCAGTTCCGGCAATGAAATTAAAACAGGAGACAAAATCATTATCAACGGATATACCGGAGATCACGGCATAGCTGTCTTGTCTGAAAGAGAACATCTGAACATTGATTCGCGAAAAATACAGTCGGATTGTGCTTCGCTTAATAAGCTAATCTCTAAGATCGTAAGAAATATAGAGGGCATAAGATTCATGAGGGATCTGACAAGGGGCGGGCTTGCCACAGTCCTTTGTGAGATCAGCGAAGACCAGTACTACGGAATAGAGATTGATGAAAGTGCTGTTCCGGTGAGGGAAGAAGTGAAGGGCGTATGTGAGATGCTTGGCATGGAACCCATTTATATTGCCAATGAGGGTAAGTTTGTCACCATTGTGGATGGGGATGAGGCCGGGAAATTGGTTTCTCTGATGCATTCCGAAAAACTGGGGCAACATGCTGCCATCATTGGAGAGGTGGTTGATGAACATCCCGGCAGGGTGGTCATGAATACAGAAATAGGAGGCACAAGGATCATTGACATGCTTACGGGAGAACAGTTGCCGAGGATATGCTGAGGAGGAATGTATAAATGGTAGAATGCTTAAATGATTAAATGCGAAGAATCATTGAATGCTTGCCCCCAGGAACTAAGTGGAGGCGGGATTGGATGATTGAGTGATTGAATGCTTGCCCACACGCTGTCGCTAAAGCTTTAGCGTAGCAACCGGAACGAAGTGAAGGTGGGATTGATTGAATACATGAACAGCGTAAAAAGATAAAGTTGAAAATGAATTATTCACTGATAAACATATAAATCAAATGAAAAACTATGTACATGTAATTCTGGTAGCAATGGTCCTGGTTGGGGCTTGCAGCGACAATAAGACGGTAGATCTAATCCGCGAAGATATTAAAGGGTGGCATGTTGATGTGCCTGCCATGGATGAGAATCCCGATACCACCAATCCTTTTATTATGCGTGACGGCATGCTTGTGAGTTTGGGTACACCCGGCGGGCATCTGATAACCGATGAGGTATATTCCAATTACAGACTGGTAGCTGAATACCGATTTGCTGACGAACCCGGCAACTGTGGGATTCTGGTGCATGCTTCCACGCCAAGGGCACTTTACGATATGTTTCCAAAATCTCTTGAAGTGCAGATGTTGCATGAAAACGCCGGTGATTTCTGGTGCATACAGGAAGATATAAAAGTGGATAACATGGTGGAACGTAGAGGACCAGAAGAAGAATGGGGTGTTTCGGAAGGCAAAAAGCGGCGGATAAAGAATCTGACCGATGGATCAGAGAATCCTGTTGGTGAATGGAATAAAATGGTCATAGAGTGTCAGGACGATGAGATCAAAGTATGGGTGAACGATGAACTTGTGAATCATGGTTATGACTGCACAGCCACAGAAGGGCAGATCGCCGTTCAGGCTGAAGGGTCTGAGGTTGAATTCAGGAAACTGGAATTAACAAAACTATAATAAGCGTCTGGCTATAATGTCCGCTGGCTGCGTTACGCTCGTTTTTCATGGCACTCATCCGGCAGCCGCCGGACTCCTGCCATGAAAAACTCGCAAGCCTTGCCAGCGAACATTCTAGTCAAGACGCTTTCAAATCTATTTGACTTTATGGACAAACACTAAATAATATTTAATGATGAAAACGAAGAAATTTCAAAAGGACCAAATATGCAAAGAGCACTTATGAAAATCTTCGGTTCTATTTTTAACTAAGTTTGAATAAGATGTTTTGATTTCCGGCAGCTGCCGGATTGAACATTAGAATTTGTTTAGTATTTAGAAATTAGGATTTCCGATTTATCCATAAGATTTAAACACTCGAACCAAATGTAAGATGCACGAAGTAGCCATAGTGGAAGACATGTTTCGCATCATTATGGAGGTGGCGAAAAAAGAACAGCTATCGCGGATTGACAGGGTGCATTTCCGGGTCGGTAAGATGATGCAGATGGTACCTGAGCTGTTCCGGTTTGCCTTTGACTCGGCCAAGGAAGATACCATTGCCGAAAATGCCGATCTGGAAATTGAATATGTGCCTGTAAAGATGAGTTGTCGCTATTGTGGTCATGAGTTTTTTGTGGAAGATCAGTCCTTTTACTGTCCGAAATGTGAAAGTTCTGACCTCGATCTGATACAGGGAAAAGAATTGTTGGTACAAAGCATAGAAGGAGAATAGCCATGGAAATTAAAGTCATGAAAAGGGTTCTGGATAAGAACCAGGACAAAGCCGAACAGGTAAGGGCCCTTTTAAGGGAAAAGCAGATTAAAATGTACAATTTCATCAGCTCGCCGGGTGCCGGTAAAACGGCTTTGCTGGAAAGGACGCTGGCCCATATGAACGGTGAGATAAGGATCGGGATCATAGAGGGGGATGTATCCACCGACCGGGATGCTCAGCGGCTGAAGCAGTACAACAATCCTATTGTGCTGATCAACACCGAAGGGGGATGTCATCTTGATTCGAACAGCATCGAGCGGGCCTTGGGGGAGTTGGATCTGGATAAGCTGGATGTGATCTTCGTAGAGAATGTGGGGAATCTGGTGTGCCCTACGAATTTTGATCTGGGAGAAAACTCGAAGATCGCTCTGGTCAGTACCAGCGAGGGGGATGATAAACCCATCAAGTATCCCATGCTATTCAGAGATGCAAAGGCGGTAATATTAAATAAGATGGATCTGCTCGATTATACCAATTTTAGTTACAAGAACTTTGTGAAGGACTTGCGTGAAGTGAACCCCAACGTTCCGCTGATTGAGACTTCCTGTACGAGAAATACGGGATTGGAGGGATGGTATGAGTGGTTGAGTAAGGAGATAGGTTAGGAATGAATGGCAGAAGGAAGCATCCGAAGTTATAGATAAATAGGGGAAACTATTAGTCTATAAAAAAATATTGTAGACTATTATAAAATCAGAGTGTAAGGTTATATATTGGCCTTTGCATTAAAAATAAGGGATCAGATATTAATGCAAGGTCAATTCAACCACCTGAAAAGTGTTGTGATAATTGTCTAAAATTATTGCCTTATGAAAAAACTCGATTTAAAAAAGTATGGTCTCACTGAAATGAATCTAACAGAAATGAAGGAGATTGATGGAGGTCTTCCATTTTTAGTATTAGCTGGTGTTATGACTGTTCGATTCATTCTGTTGTCCACTAAGAAGGCATATTAGTGTTTGGAAGGGTGTCCAAAAAGTTTGGAGATATAATTACAGTTCCGATTACGATGGTTTACTGGTGACGATACATTTCTGTTTTGGATACCCTTTTATTCTCTTATTTCATGGAGAAGTAAAATTTCTTAATACAATACAACAGGATGATCCGAGACTTCTTACATATCAGAATAAAGCAGTTCTTCAGGGAGATGAAGGTTCTTGGGTTGACCCGGTGCATTTTTCTCCTGGTGTTATTTGGATTTGCTATCACAGCTATTTTTGAATATACTTCCAAAACTCCTCATATTTATTATACTGTGATGATCTATCTGGTAGTGATTGTTTCCATCCACCTCAACCGGAAAGATTTGAGATTTTTAAAAACCCGGATTGGCAATTACAAAAAAATCCTTTTAATAGAATATGCAATATTAACCCTACCCCTTATGGGAGGTCTGCTCTATAATCAATATTATGGAGTTGTAGGTTTACTCCTGATTGCTATAGGTTTTATTTCTGCTATGGACAAAACTTTTTCTCTTGCAATTACAAATAACAAACTTCTTCAGTGGATACCTGAACATTGTTTTGAATGGAGGGCTGGTTTCAGGAAAAACTTTTTATGGATTTTACTTGTATGGTTTGCCGGTTTGGCCACCTCATTTTTATTGGGAACTGTTCCCGTGGCTATTTTTATTTTGGCCATCATTCTTATGGGATTTTATGAATACGGTGAACCATACCCCATGCTCATTGCTTATGAAGAGAATGCCGATAGATTTTTGTGGAATAAGATCAAAATGCATATCAAACTATTTTCAGTTCTTTTCGTTCCCCTCTTTTTTAGTTTTATTGCTTTTCATCCTGATAAATGGTATATTCCCGCTGCAGAGTATGTTATCTTCATTTCACTGCATATATATATTATACTGACTAAATATGCTTTTTATCAACCGAACATGAAATCACACGGTTCACAGACTTTCGGACTTATTGGTTTGCTGGGTATTTTCTTTTTTTTCCTGTTGCCTGTGGTCTGGATATTGACCATATATTTTTATTTTAAATCAAAAGAAAACCTAAATGTTTATCTGAATGATTATTCTTGATCAACTAACAGTTTCTTATCCAGGTAAAAAGAGGGTAATTGATGAACTGGAGCTTTCCTTACCGGAGCATCAAATCCATGGAATTGTGGGTTTGAATGGAGCAGGTAAAACTACCTTGCTCAATACCATTTTTGGATTAAAAAAGAAAGATTCGGGCATTGTCACCTGGAATGACCAAAGAATTTCCAAACAGGATATTTCCTTTTTGCCTACCGAAAATTATTTTTATTCCAACATCACGGGAAGAGAATATCTAAGTTTGTTCAAAAATCAATATTTCGATGAAGATCAATGGAACGGTTTATTTATACTTCCGCTTGATACCATTATCGATAAATATTCCACAGGTATGAAGAAAAAATTGGCATTGATGGGTGTTTTAAAACAGGATAAACCCCTCATGATACTTGATGAGCCTTTTGATCGGATTGATATAGAGACGGGCAGAATAATACGTTCCATATTGCTTCGCTTAAAAGACAAGGGAAAAACAATACTTGTCACCTCTCATATTATAGAAACATTGATTGACTTATGTGATTCCATCCATTATATTAAAGAAGGTAAGGTTCAGTATAGCAGAGATCACTCTGATTTTGAAAATTTCAAAAAAGAAATATACGAATTCATTGAGACCAGGAATGAAAATAAGATTGATGAATTGATAAAAAGGTTGCCAGACCAGCACAATGTTCCATAATTTTTTAATTTCTAATCAAAATGTCCGATTTTAAAAACAAACAATATGATTTTATGTTTAGAAACCTTGCCTACTCCCTTTTGTTTGCCATAATATTCTCTGCAGTCTGGGAGGCGGTATCTTATATTATGGATAACACCTTTTCCATCTTTCATCAAACCATTCCTTTTTTGGGGCTGTTGTTCGTTCTGTTTATCATCCGGTTTGTAACGAAGAAATCCCATAAAAAAGAATAGTCTGTATAGCTTGCTTTCTTTTTTATACTTTGTGGTACAGATATATAATGTTAACCACAGAGGACACAGAGGACACAAAGGAGATCACAGAGGAACACGGAGGAATTTTCTAATTGACTCTATTCCCCGGCAATTTAGTGAAAAATAATAGGTTTTTTAAACCAATGAGAACAATATAATCAGTATATTTGTTTGTGGGTGCGCATATTGAATGAGTCAGTGAATTTTAATAAATCATTAAAACAGGATACAGAGCCATGTCAACAGCCATGATAGCAGGAGCCAGTGGTTTAACGGGTTCAACCCTGATGCAGTTGCTCCTGGAAAGGAACGCGTACGACCGGGTGAAGGTTTTGGTCAGAAGGCCTTTAGAAATAGAACATCCGACCCTGGAACAGATCGTCTATGACTATGAACATCCGGATAACAGTCGTATACAGGCGGATCATGTCTATTGCTGTCTGGGAACGACCATGAAAAAGGCAGGCTCGCGGGATACTTTTTTCAGGGTGGATCATGATTATCCACTTCAGATTGCCCGTGCAGCTTATCAAAACGGGACCTCTAAATTCGCCCTGGTGAGTGCAGTGGGTGCCAATCCAAGGTCAATGTTTTTCTATAACAGGGTAAAGGGCCAGTTAGAGGAGGATTTGAAGCAAATGCCCTTTGAGGCCGTTTATATATTTCGGCCTTCTATGCTTTTGGGTAAAAGAGAAGAATTTCGTCTGGCCGAAGCATGGGGGAAGAGTATAATGAAACCCTTGAGTTTTGTATTGCCCGGGAACCTGAAACCCATCCACGTAAAGCAGGTGGCGGCATGTATGATGGACGCAATGATGGGGCAGGAGAGGGGCGTTCGCATCATTCCTTCGAAAGAGATGCAGGAATAATTTTATTTCTCATTTCATATTTCTTGTTTCTTATATCTATCTTGTCTCTTGT
>JBKGZA010000139.1:0-8581 GCA_046545815.1 Bacteroidales bacterium | reverse complement strand
AGCGGCTCCATTAGATTATTGAAATTCAATAGATTATTTTTACACAATTAGCTAAGTACAGCCGCTAAGCGCCTTTTTAGACTAGCCTCATCTATAACCTGATTTTTATTTTGTCAATTAACGAAAATTAAATTTGGGTAAAATTAAAGAAATTTAAAAAAGTTTTTGTTTTTGTAATAGATTCTATTTTTATGTGTCTTATTACTATAAAATGTATGATTCAATCTGAGAAAAGGACCCAAAAAACTAACCTGGGATTAAAACCTAAGTTAGGGGTAATCCTTCAACAGTTGTCCCTTAAATTTTAGTTGATCTTTAAAATTAATTCTGTGGAAATTCACATTGATCATTTAAGCAAAATTTATGGCAAGGATTTTTATGCCCTTAAGGATGTTTCGCTGAACATTGGCAACGGAATGTTCGGTCTCCTCGGTCCCAACGGAGCAGGAAAATCCACCCTGATGCGCATTCTGGTAACCCTTATGAAACCTACCAAAGGCAAAGTTACCGTTAATGGCATGAACATCCATAAACAGCGGAAGAAGGTCCGGCAAATGATCGGATACCTCCCCCAGGACTTCCGGTTTTTCTCAAAATTGAAAACCTGGGAATTTCTTGACTATTCAGCAGCTCTTTCCGGACTGAGCAATAAAAAACAGCGCAATGAAGCAGTTGACCGGATGCTTGAGGAAGTAGGGCTTTTTGATGCCCGCGACCGCCAGGCCGGCAAACTTTCAGGAGGCATGAAACGGAGACTTGGTATTGCCCAGGCACTTATAAACAACCCCAAACTGATTGTGGTTGATGAGCCGACAACCGGCCTCGATCCGGACGAAAGAATCCGCTTCAGAAACCTGTTGTCCAAAATATCAGGAGAAGAAAGGATCATCATCCTTTCTACCCATATTGTGGCAGACATTTCCAGCACATGTAACCAAATGGCCCTGCTGAATCAGGGAGAGCTTGCCTTCAGGGGCACGCCGGAAGAACTGGTAGATAAAGCAAGAGGCAGTGTTTGGCGTGTGATCCTGACCACGATGGAACTGGAAAAGATAAAGGAAGAATACCCTGTTATCTCCACGGTGATGATGGAAAAAGGATGGGAAGTCATACTGGTAGCTGATGAACTCCCTGATTATCCCGGCGAAAGGATTGAACCCGACCTGGAACATGCTTATGTCCATTTCATGGACAAAGAATTAAATCAATATATGGTTAGTGAACTTTAACACCACAAAAAAATGTTCTCCTTCAGCAATTTCAATACGATTGCCCGGTTTGAGTCCAAAACACTCATGCGGAGCTGGTTTTTGCGCATTTTTGCCATCATTGGCCTGATCGTTCTGATACTCTTCAACATTCTGGTTTCCCAGCAGGAATTTTCTCCGAGGATCCTGCGTGGATTGCCGACCAACATACCCTATGGTTCCCTTCTGATATTTAATGTGATTCAGGCTGTTATTGCCTCTTTCCTGGCAACTGACTTCATGAAACGCGACAAAAAGCAGGATACAACGGAAGTCATCTATGCGCGTCCCCTATCCAACGGTGAATATATCTGGGGAAAAATCTACGGCAACCTTCGGGTATTTCTGGCACTGAATGTGATGATCCTCATCATTCCGCTCATATTTACGCTGGTTACCAAGGATATGGTCTTTGACCCTCTGGGATACGGCCTGTATTTCGCGCTCATCTCCATCCCTACCCTGTTGTTCATCTTTGGGCTCTCATTCTTTCTGATGGCACTGATACGAAACCAGGCAGTGGTGCTGCTTATACTGTTGGGATACATCGCCCTGACACTCTTCTATCTCAACGACAAGCTCTTTTATATCTTCGACTACATGTCGTTCAATATTCCCATGATGTGGTCTGAATTTACAGGATTGGCAAATCCTGACCGAATCCTGCTGCATAAAGCCCTCTACATTTCACTGGGTATATCCCTGGTCTTTTTTACCGTGCTGTTGATGAAGCGCCTGCGTCAATCGAATTCCAACTACTGGATTTCCATAGCAGGCGGTATTCTTTTCCTGGGCGCAGCTTCATGGCTTACCGCAAATCATGTGGATCAGGAGATCACCATGCGCCGTTTCAGGGATCAACTGATCAAGCTGAACGACCAGTACCTGAAAAATAATGTACCTGTAGTTGATCAATACAAGCTCAATCTGAAACATGAGGGGGGAAAGGTCAGTCTCATTGCCGGCATGACAGTTCGTAACAAGGGCAATGAAGCACTGGATACAATAATATTCAGCATAAATCCGGGATTTAAGGTGGATAAATGCAGCATCAATGGTCAGGAAAACGGATACGACCAAAAACAACACCTGGTCCTCATAGATAGAAAACTTCCGGTCGGTGACTCGGCACATATCACACTCAGTTACGATGGCAATCCCGACGAAAGGGTTTGTTATCTTGAAGTGCCCAATGATCTGCTCTTCCGTGGTGAACACGAGATGCTGTTTCGTGTGCCTAAAAAATTCAGCTTCCTCAACTCAGAGTATCTAATGTTTACACCGGAACTGCTTTGGTATCCTGTCCCCGGAACTGGCTTTTCATCCAAAAACGTGGCCGGTTTTCCCAAAAATTTCTCAGATTTTCAGCTCACTGCAAAAGTTGGAAGAAACATGAGGGTGCTTAGCCAGGGCAAACCAACGCAGAAAGACAACAAATGGTCGTTTGCTCCGAAAGAGCCGCTCACCTCCCTCTCCGTAATTGCCGGAAAGTACCGGCGCGATTCACTTACCGTGGGTGACATTACCTACAACATATATTACAAGAAAGATCACGATTTCTACAAACCGTTCTTCAGTGAAGTTCAGGATACCATTCCTTCGCTTATCAACCGGGTAATGGATGATTATGAATCGCAAATCCATCTGGATTATCCATTCCGGGATTTTTCCCTGGTTGAAGTACCGGCTCATTTCTATGCCTACAAGAAAAATTTTACGCTTGCCAACGAAGCCTCACTGCCGCAGATGGTGATGATGAAAGAGCGGGCATATTCGATGAATGGCGCCGACTTTCCAAGAATGGTCAGGCGTTTTCAAAGAAGAGGAAGAGACAGTGATCGTT
This sequence comes from Bacteroidales bacterium, assembly GCA_046545815.1. GTDB lineage: Bacteria > Bacteroidota > Bacteroidia > Bacteroidales > UBA12077 > JAGXLC01. The sequence goes on along the minus strand of JBKGZA010000139.1, from coordinate 5,491 downwards.
CACCCGAAGAAATGAAAGCGGATATCTTCAGAAGGTTTATCCACTCCAATTTCATTGAAGGAGAAGACTTCCGCCGGGGGTGGTTCGACCAGGACAACGTAACTGGCAACACCAAGATATTTCCGAATTTTGTTTCCTATTGCAATGATTTTGGAGTGGAAGAATTGCCGGTGATGAATCCTGTGCTGGAACGATACATCGATAACCGGGCAGACGAAGACAACCGCGGCTTTTTCTTCGGCAACGATGGGGTTGGGGCACAAGAAAGGGCAAACCTCCTGTTACAGGAGAATTCGTTTTCAGAATTGATGAGTGATACATCCAATTTTGTCCGGCTCAGCGATGTAATTGATGTGAAAGGGTCGCACTTCATCAACCTAATGAAGCATTTCGCCGGTTCCGCCGATTTTGATCCTGTACTCGACAGCTTCATTCTAGCCAGCAGGTACAAAAACAACGCAGGAGAGCAGTTTCTGGATTATATAAAAAACCGTTACAACGTCGACACAGAAAAGTATATGAACGATTGGCTTTATGCCAGAGAGCTACCTGCTTTCACCTTCGAAAATGTAGAGGTTTATTCCTATTATAAAGGAGAAAGGCCCAGATATCAGGCTGAAATAACCGTGACGAACACCGGAGGCAGTCTGGGACTTGTACAATTAAACATGCGTATAGGCCGCCGCAGAAACAGCAGTATGTCGGAAGAGCAAGCCGTCACTCTGGAACCCGGCCAAAGCAAAAGAGTGGGTATCAACGTGGGGGAATCGCCGTCCATGCTGATTGCCAACACACTCGTTTCCTCCAATATGCCTTCAACCTTAAGATTTCCCTTAAGAAATATTGAAGAGGATGAAAATGCAGCAGGGGGCGCGTTTGTCAGGGAGACTGAACCTCCCAAACCAAATGAAGAAGCCATTGTAGTTGATAACGAAAATCCCTCTTTCCGTCTCCTGGAACCTGAAAAGGCTACCAAGCTAAGGGATCTGCTCAGAAACAACGAAAATAAGGAAGAATATACCGACGTCAATGTTTGGCGGCCTCCGGAAGAATGGCAAAAAGTCATTCACAACCAGTTCTACGGCAAAGTGAAATTATCAGCTGTATACATCAGATCAGGTAATGGTGAGCAGAAAGCCGAGTGGGCAGTACCTATTGAGCATGCCGACAATTATGAGGTACAGGCATATGTATCTGATGCAGGCCTGCAGCCCAGGTGGGGCAGACGCCGCGATCGCGGTAACGAAGATAAACTATATCATTACACCATATTCCACGACGAGGGGGAAGAAACAATACCGGTGGAGGTAGATGACAGGGAAGGTGAATGGGTACGCCTGGGCGCATACCATTTCTCACCGGATTCGTCAAGAATTCAAATCTCAAACAATTCCAAAGCCAGAACTGTAATCGCTGACGCCATCAAACTAATCAGAAAATAAAACATCATGATCCTAAAACGCTTTATTGTAATTACGATTTTATCTCTGTTCAGTGTCTCTGTTAGTTCCCAGGGACTGCTGAGGCTTGACGAGGCACTGGAAATTGCCAATGAAAACAGCCCGGAAGTAAGAAAAAGCCGGTTGGCCATGCAACGGAGTAAAAACTATCTTGATGCTCAACAGGCCTCGTTGAAAACCAACTTCAACCTGGCCGTTGATCCCTTCAATTATTCCAGGGAACAAAGGTTTTATGAGGTGAATTCCCGGTGGCAAACCACAGAAACCTACTCCAGTATGGCAAACTTTAACATTTCTCAACCAATTGTAGCTACGGATGGGGAACTTTCCCTGAACAACAGGCTGGCCTGGCAGCACTCAACTACTGAGATTGCATCCGAATTGAATGAAGACATTGCCTTTAGCAACAATTTATTCCTGCAATACTCCCAACCGCTATTCTCCTACAACGAAACCAGGCAAAATCTGGAAGAACTGGAACTTGACTATGAAAGGTCAGATATACAATACAGGCTTCAAAAGCTAAACACAGAAGTTCAGGTAACAAGAAACTATTATAATTTATACGCTTCTCAAATGGCCTTGCAAATTTCCAGAGAAGAACTGGAAAATCAGAAAAAAAATTATGAGGTCGTGCAAAATAAAGTTGATGCCGATTTACTGGCATTGGAAGAACTTTATCAGGCAGAAGTTAATCTGGCCTCGGCCCGCTCACAGGTTTATACACGTGAAGTGCAGCTTCAAAACGCGAAAGATAATTTTAAACAAATGATCGGAATGGACCTTGACGAAAATTTCAGGGTGGAGCTTAGCATTGAATTAGATTCAGTGGACATAAATATGGATAAAGCCATCCAGAATGCCCTTAATTCCCGTCTGGAAATCCGAAACCGTGAGATCGAACTTCAAAATGCAAAATTTCGTCTGATCGAGACCAGTGATCAGAACAAATTCAAGGGTAATGTATCAGTTTCTGTTGGCATACAGGGAGTAGACAAACAACTGGCCAACATGTATGATGTACCCACAACAAGCCCTTCCGTTTCCCTAAGTTTCAATGTTCCTATCTGGGACTGGGGAGCCCGGGAAGCACGAATCAAAGCGGCCCGGTTAAATGTGGAATCGACCGAGATCGACTTAAATCAGGAATCCAAATCGATTAATCTTGGCATTCGCCAAACCATTCGAAATCTCAGGAATTACCGGAACCAGATTGAAATTGCCAGAAAGAATGAAAAAAATGCCCAGCTCACTTATGACATCAACCTCGAACGATACAACAATGGCGATCTTACCGGCATGGATCTTCAGTTGTACCAGAACCAGCTAAGCCAGGCAAGGATGGATCTGACCACAGCCCTCATTGATTACAAAATGGAATTGCTGAACCTTAAAATGCAAAGCCTTTACGACTTCATGGAAAACGAACCATTGTTGCCCAAAGATGTAGTTAATAGTATTTTAGAATAATAAACAGCAGACGGACATGCAAAAACAACATTTTAATTTTTTCAGGATCATTCCCGCCGTTGCCCTGTTTGGGATGTTCATTTTGGGATGCAACCAGGGAGAGATCAACAGAGACAGTGACGTAGCCGTACCCGTATCGGTGACTGAAGCCAGTTATGATTCCATTAGCGAATATCTTCAGACAACCGGTACGGTACAAGCCATTCAATCGGCTGATCTGGTTACAGAAGCAGGAGGCGATTATTACCTTCAGGAAAATCCAGGAACCCGGGAACAATTTTCCCTCTCAGACAGGATCAATAAAGGTACAGTACTTGTTGAACTTGAAAACAGGGAATATAAACTGGGCATTCAACTTGACGCAGTGGAACTGGAACAGGAAATAGCCAAACAGGAATTTGAAAAACAAAAAGCACTCTATGAAAAAGGTGGTGTAACGCTTCGTGAGCTTACCAATGCAGAAAAAACTTACATCAATGCCCAATCGGCACTTGAAGAGGCCAGAATAAACCTTGCTAAACTCTCTGTTAAAGCACCTTTCACCGGTTTTATCACTCAACTTCCTTATCATACCCAGGGAACACGTATATCTTCCAACACAACAGTGGCCAAAATAATGGATTACAGGGAGCTGATCATGGAGGTAAGCTTACCCGAAAAAACCCTCACGAAAATCAAACGGGGACAAAAAGTAGATGTCGGCCATTATTCTATGGAGTCAGAAACGCTGAAGGGTAAGGTTACTGAAATCTCTCCTGCAGTTGATCCGACTACCCGTATGTTTGATGCAAAGATCAGGGTGGAGAACCCCGACAGATCTCTCCGCCCGGGCATGTTCGTTAAAGCCAATGTGATGGTACAACACAAAGACAGCACCATTACCCTGCCTCGCGAAGTGGTGCTCGATAACAACGACAGGCAAATAGTGTATGTGATTGAAAGAGACCGGGCCCGCGAAAGAAATGTTGTCACAGGAATTGAATCGGGTGACCGTGTCGAGATCATCGATGGCCTTGAAGAAGATGAACGTGTGGTAACCGACGGATATGAGACGCTGAGGGACCGAAGTAGGGTTGAGGTGCTTAATTAATGCGACAATGTGAAAATAAACATCACAAAAAAAAAGCAAAACCAGAATACATGATACAACTAACCCGCTTCTCCGTACGATACCCCGTAACCATCGCAATGCTTGTATTCGCAGTGGTATTGCTTGGTTATATTTCCTTCAGCCGGCTGGGGACTGATCTGTTTCCCGATCTGAAAAATCCCCGTCTGTATGTAGAGCTTCAATCAGGGGAAAAGCCTCCCACGGAAATTGAATCCAAATTTGCTGAAGACATTGAGAGCCTTGCAATCCGTCAAACGGGTGTAACCGATGTTTCCTCAGTTATAGGTACAGGCACCTTACTGGTTACTGTTCATTATGACTGGGACCGGGATATGAATGCTGCCTTTTTGGATTTGCAAAAGGCCCTTTCTTCCATCAGCACCAACCAGGAGGTGGATGAGTTTAACATCTACCAGAATGATCCCAATGCTGCTCCCATCATGCGTATTGCGGTAAGCAATCCCGAGATCAATGACATGAACCTTCTCCGGCAGACGGCAGAAAACTACATTTACAACCAGATGGTAAGGATCAACGGAGTAGCCGACATTGATATTTCCGGCGAAGAAGAAGCCGAACTGCTCATCCAAACCGAAAACTACCTGCTCGATGCCTATGATCAATCCATGGACCAGGTTTCATCGCGCATCCAGGCGTTCAACCAAGATATCAGCGGCGGAACCCTCGAGGAAAAAGGGAAGGAATATCTCGTTACAGGTGAAAGCCTTCTCCAGAAGGAGGAAGACTTCAGGAACCTGATCGTCGGATACCGGGACAGGCAGTCGATGAACAATGAAGTAACCCGCATTCCTGTAACCCTTGATCAGGTAGCCGATATTCAGTTAAAGAACAAAGAGCCCGAGAATATGGTATTTCTGAACGACGAAAGATGTATCGGGCTTTCGGTCTATAAGGAACAGGGGAAGAATACCGTGGATGTGGTGAAACAGGTAGATGAGTCACTTGTTGACCTAAAAAAGGCACTGCCCGGCTACGAGTTTACGATTGTTGAAAACCAGGGAGAATATATCGACCAGGCCATCGGGGAAGTTAAAAATACTGGACTTATGGGAATATTGCTGGCTGTTTTCGTGCTGTTCATTTTCCTCCGGCGCTTACGGGTGACACTCATTGTGTCTGTAGCCATCCCCATATCGGTAATTGCAACTTTCAACCTGATGTATTTCAATGGGCTGAGCATTAACCTCATGACCCTGGGAGGACTGGCTCTTGGTGCAGGAATGCTGGTAGACAATGCCATCGTAGTTATTGAAAATATCTTCCGCCATATTGAGGAAGGATCATCAGTCAGGGAGGCAGCAGTCAGGGGAACCGCAGAAGTGAGCGGAGCCATCACGGCTTCTACCCTAACTACCATTGTGGTATTTCTGCCAATCATATACTTACATGGAGAATCTAGCGAACTGTTCAAAGAGGAAGCATGGACTGT
>JBKGZA010000138.1:0-8752 GCA_046545815.1 Bacteroidales bacterium | reverse complement strand
CTCAGGAATGATCCTTGGGCTGTCGCAATGGAAAGAGCCCAGAATTTTACCTTTATTCCCCATAAACATGATCCCTTCAGCAGGCAGCTCCTTGTCTTCTTCGTCTGGCTCGTCGGGGGTGGGCGGTTTCATTCCACCGGCATTCAAAAATAGCTTAAAGGGCGGCAGTTCTTTTTGTTCGGGGTAATTGTAGCGGATGATGCAGGAATAGGGAAATGAAACATCATTATGCAATTTCCTGCTAACATGGTTCTCAATGGTAGAGGTTGTCGTTCCGTAAGCCTCGGCGCTTTCCGGTGGGGCATCGATGCCAAATGTCATGAACAAGGGCCAGAGACTATAGTGTCCCATATCCCCTATACTACCGTTTCCAAAATCATACCATCCCATGAATACGGCATGGGTATAGTTGGGATGGTAAGGCCGGGGCGGTACCGGCCCGAGCCACATATCCCAGTCGAAACCCTCGGGTACCTCAGGATTTTCATCCGGTTTGGACATCCACTGGGGCCATACGGGACGGTTCGACCAGTTGTGTATCTCCTGCAGTTTGCCTATGGCACCTTTCCTGATCCAGTCAAATGCAGTTTGTACACCGCTACGTTGGCTCCAGGCCAGAAAATGCGTATTGATTCCTGTCTCCCTCATGGTATTCAAAGTGACCCTTGCCTCATGCATGCGATTCACTATGGGTTTATGCATCACCATAATTAATGAAAATAATGGCTCACCAATATAGTGAAAATTTTCCATTCAAAAGAATTTCCCTGATGCTGCTTCTTAACTGCTTCTGATACATTCCGGGGTGATTCGCAGTCTGCGGCCAGTAAGCGTGCATCGAATTGGAATGGAATCAAGTATCAAAACCGTCAAGACGTCAGCGATAGAAAAGTTTTTATTTTTGAAAGAAAATTATCATTTTTACATTTCGTCTGTTGTTACCAAATTCGAAAGCATCAAAACCCAATTATCTGCTAAATCGTAAAATATCCATTAATAATTATAAAAATCAAAGCCATGATTGATATTGAAGACAAAATAATGGTCACACGGGAATCAATAAAGACCGCTTTTCAAAAGATACAGGAAAAACATTTTGACGAAAGCCTCGATATTGTACACAAAACAAAAAACCTTATCAATGATAGCAAGTATAAACTACAAGGATTAAATATTGATCTTTATGATTATGCTTTTAATGACAAGGAATTTTACTTCAGAAATAAGGATGAACTTAAAAATCTTAGAAATGATCTCATCAACTTTGTGGATCAGATTAAAAATTCCAAAAACACATATTCGGGGGTTCAAACAGTTTTAAATGAGTTTACGGAGGAAATTGATCATTATAGTGAAATTATTGATGATATGGAAATGAGATACGTAATACTCCCGACAGATGAAAAAATATACAATATTTTAAAAAATCTAAAATAAATACATGTTTTTCTATACTTCCGATTTCGAAAAATCTCTTAAAAAGTTGCAAGAAAAAAAGAAATACGGATATTTCAAATGTAAAGGTGATATAAAATATGTTTTGGGTGATCTCTCCTTCGAGCAAATATGGGAAATGAGGGATAATATATTTGATGACCCGCCATACCGCATCATAAAAGCAAGAATTCCCAATAGCAGTAAAAATCTTGATAAAAGAGAAGGATTCCGGCTAATCATGATACTCAATAAAAACAACAAAACGGTCACATTTCTATATATCTATCCCCGAAAAGGTAAATTTTTCAGGTCAAATATCACCAAAAAAGATCTCCACAAACTTCTAATCACCTTTGCAGAAGAGTTTAACCCCTACCTTTCTAAATCCGTATAAATATCTTCTGTTTATACAACAGGTAACACAGATACCAGTTAAAGAACCACACTGTGCCCCGCGACAATGCCTCCACCACCGTTTGATCTGTCCATCCCAGAACAAGGCTAAACCAAGGCTCTACGATCTGATGCACCACATCGCTGAATCCGAACTGGTTGAACAAATATATGAACAGCGGATTCATTCCCACAATCACCCCAAACATTGCCCAGTTCTTATATTGCTTCATATCGATGATCCAGTAGGTCAGGGCAAGCACCAGGATGGTATATCCACCGCTGATAAATACAAAGGAACTGGTAGCTATCCGCTTGATGACGGGTGACACAGTAGTCAAAGAATACCCTACGGCCAGTGTGATAAGACCTGCTGCGATAAGGGTTTTTAGCTTCTGCTTATCTGATCGACTGGAAAGTAAAAGCTTACCGCACAAAACGCCCCAGATGGTATGGGCTGCTGTGGGAAAAGCGTTGAAAGAAACCCATCCTCCCCGGGAACCGTCTGAAATGAGTTGATCGAAAAAGGTGCCGAAATTCTGGTCCTTGACAAACGGTTGGTCGAAACCTTCCAGTGGAAATGTACGGTATAGCACTTCAGTAACAACAACAAGTCCTACTGAGACCAGAATCTGCCATGAGGGGCGCTTATGCATCAGTACGAATGCAATGATGTAGGCAACTCCAATCTGGGCCAAAACATTCTGGAAATAAAGGGTGAACTGATCCTGGTCGGTAGTATATAAGGCGACCCCCAGAAGAATCAACAGTACGGAACGTTGTGCTGCATGTCCCTTGAGCCTGCCCCAGGTCTGCCCTTTGGCCAGCCTTTTACTCACAGAAAACGGTATGGCCACCCCTACAATGAACATGAAGAAAGGCTGTACCAGATCCCAGAAACGAAAGCCTTCCCAATCGGGATGGGAAAACTGCCTGAATATATCCTGAGCAATGGTGCCGTCAAATTCAGATCCGGCAAAGTAGTGTAAAAAACCGGCGTTAACCAGTAACAGCATGGTAAAACCCCGGAAAAAATCAAGCGAAATCAAGCGTTGTGTCGGTTTAGCCATAGGATAAAATTTATCTTAATGAATGGTTTCAGAATCATGATTTTTGCTATGAGCCCCTATTTCCAAATGTTTCCTCAGATGCTTCAAAGCCTTGGTAATATGCTTTTCAACGGCTTTCAGGCTAATATTCATTTCCCGGGCAATCTCCCTGTTCTTTTTCTCCTCAAAACGGCTCATTTTAAAGATTTCCTTACTCTTCTCAGGCAAAAAATCCAGGGCCTGATTGATCTTTTTATGGAGCTCTTCCATATTAACCTTTACCTCACTGGGATCTTCATGCTGGTAATACTCAATCTCCCGTGCACGCATCCTTCTCCTAAACCAGGCATATCTGCCTTTTATCTTTTCGTGCTTGAGGTAATTCAGGCATTCATTCTTAACACAGGTATAAAGAAAGGCTTCCAAAGATTCATTCACTGATAACTTTTGCCGGTCCCTCCACAACTTATAAAAAACCTCCTGCACCATATCCCTCGCCCGCTCTTCATCATTGATATACCGACAGGCATACCTCGATAAGGGCAGTGAATACAAATGAAAAATATATTCAAGGGTTTTAAGGTCTCCTTGCCTTAATTTTTCAATATTTTTGGATTCAAAATTATCCATTTAATATAATCACTAATCGCTTGTATTTGCACTACCCCAACCCCATGCATAATCCGATTAAGTCAATTATCTAATAATGTGATTGTTAAATGAGAGCCTGCTTAAAATATTGGATTTTAAATATAACAAAATTTCACAGGAATAAAAACAATATTTGTATGAATTGGCTATTAATAATCATTTTAAACTAATTCAAACAGTCAGGCAATTCGTTTGGATTTGAGGCAGATATTAAATATAAGCCTTCATCCGGGCAATTTTTTATCCCTGCCACCAAAATTCGATCATTGTGCAAAGAAAATTTTAACTTTGCGCATTATTTGAGTCCAAAAAATAAGGGTACTAATGGCTTGACAAAACACCTTAACCCAAAAGAAATCAGAAATGAAACCCATTATAAAACACATTCCAATAGTGATGGCCATTGTGGCAATACTTTTTGGGGCCTGTACGACAGAAAACTTTGAAGAGACCCAAAAGCTGAACCGCAAACCGGCCATAGATCCGGATTATGGAGGTGTAACCATTCCTCCGAATATTGCCCCAATGAATTTCCTCATTCAGGAAGAGGGAGATTTCTTCAAAGTCACGGCTTCCTCAACTTCAAGCGATAAAGAATTTTCCGTAAATTCTTCGGATGGGATTGTCCGGTTTCCCAAAGATAGCTGGAAAAAGCTACTTGCCGACTCCAAGGGAGGTAAAATAAAAATTCAGGTGTCTTCTTCGAAAAAAAATGAAGATATACTGAATCAATTCGATCTCATTTACATGGAAGTTGCGGCTGAACGGATTGACCCGTATCTCACCTATCGCCTTCTTTACCCCGGATACTACAGTTGGTCGGATATGAAAATCATGCAAAGATCACTGGAAGATTTCCGGGAAAAACCGCTTATAGAAAATCAGATCCTTGAAAAAAATTGTGCCAATTGCCATTCATTCAATCAAAACAACGCGGATGAATTCCTGATCCACATCAGGGGTTCCAAAGGAGGTACTTATTTCGGAGATAACGGCCAGTTAATCAGAACAGCCCTGAAAGCGGACAACATGCCCAGTGGAGCCACCTATCCGGCCTGGCATCCCGGGGGGAGGTATGTGGCCTTTTCCTCCAACAAGGTCAAACAGAGCTTCTATGCCCACCCCCGAAAAAGTATAGAGGTTTATGATCAGGTTTCCGCACTGGTGGTTTATGACCGCAAGGAAAATGAAATGTTATACATTCGGGAGCAGGATACCACCGATCACATGCAAACCTTCCCCACTTGGTCACCGGATGGCCAATACCTTTACTTTTGCAGGACAAGGCAGGTAGAAGAAAACTACACCGTACAAAATGTGAAGGACATTCATTATGATCTGGCCAGGAAGCCCTTTAATCCGGAAACCAAGTCATTTGGCAAGACCGAAATTGTATTTGACGCTGCAGAAAAAGAAAAGAGTGTTTCTTTTCCCCGCATTTCGCCGGACGGCCAACATCTGGTCTTCACACTTCATGATTACGGCACTTTTCCTATCTGGCATAAGGAAGCTGATCTGTATCTGCTTAATCTAAAAAACGGAGAATATAGACGGATGGACCTCAACAGCGATGAGACGGAAAGTTACCATACCTTTTCCTCCAATGGCAAATGGCTGGTGTTTAGTAGCAAACGGAGAGACGGGCGCTCAGCCAGGCCTTATTTTGCCTGGCTCGGTTCTTCAGGTGAAGAAGGGAAACCTTTTGTTCTGCCCCAGGAAGATCCGTCCCGTTATAACAGCATGGTAAAGACATTCAATATTCCCGAACTGGTTAAGGGGAAAATCAATTTTGAACCCAGAGACTTTGCCCGGGCAGCAAATAAAGAACCCCTGAATGCAAAAGCAGCCAACTCAGTTGATTCCCTCCAGAAGTGGTTTAAAGGCAAAGAAGAAGATGCTGCTGAAACAGAATGGGGCATTCATGAATGACAGAAGGACAGAAGGCAAACTGATTGATCCCAATGAGAAAAAACAAAAACAACATATGATTCGGAAAACAAAAAATCCCGGGAAACCGGGTGTTTATTATCTGTATGCCCTTTTCTTTATCCTTACTTTCGGATATTTTTACTGGTTTGGCGATTATGTCCTGTTTTTTCAGGAGAAACAATCCATACTAATTTTTACTTCTGAATCCCTTGAGGAATACTTTATCAAGCCCGGCGGACTGCTGGAATTTGCAGGAGAATTTTTAACGCGGTTGTACATCAACCCGGGGCCGGGAGCGTTGATTCTGTCTGTAATACTCACCATACCGGCAATCCTGCTGCTCCAAATCAACAAAAAATTGTTTTCAGACCTGTCCTACTCCCCATTGTTCCTGATGCTGCCTTCCTGTATGTTGCTGCTCATGCAAACCCATTACTATCATATGATGGAGCATAACCTGGGTTATATTCTGGCTTTGCTTTATTTCCTGTTTACGATCCTCCCGGATAAAAAACAACACCGGTATATTGCCCTGGCCGTTTTCCCGCTCGTCTATTACCTTGTGGGCGCATATATATGGATATTCCTGGTGGTGTTTATCATTTACAGCCTGCTGTACGAAAAAGGAAACCTGCGTTTTATTTATCCCTTTGTTTCACTGGGAATCGCCGGGATAACCTTTATGGTCTTCAGATTCCTTGTTTTTCTTCAGCCTGTGGATCAATTCTTCGGATATCCTTTACCATTGGTGCCAGACCAACAACACAGCATCATTTTTTATCTGCTGACGGGGTATCTGGTGCTGTACCCCTTGCTGGGCAAAGCACCCCTTCTGTTCCGGTTCAGTAAAAAGTATATCCGGATTGTTGCCTTCTCTTCCGTGCTGTTGGTTTTCGGGATCACCGCAATTTTCCTTTCCAGGTTGTATAATCCACAAACCGCTAGAGTTCTGGAACTCCAAAAATATGTATTTGAAAAAAAGTGGAAAGAAGCCATTGAGCTCCATGAAACCACACCCTCAAAAAACCTGATCGGACAGTACTTTTACAACATTGCCCTCTCCGAAAGGGGTCAGCTCTGCGAGCGGCTTTTCTATGGAAGCCAAGATTTCGGGGGAAGTTCGTTGATTCTTCCCTGGAGCAACCAACACCTGAGCAGGGGGGGGTATTTCTACTATGCCATTGGCCTGATTAATGAAGCGCACCGATGGGCTTACGAAGACATGGTGGTGAATGGATACTCTCCACAAAACCTCAAACTGCTGGTCAAAACCAATCTGATCAATGAAAACCACCGTATGGCCGGAAAATACATCCGAATGCTGAAAAACTCCCTCAATTACCGTAACTGGGCCCAGGAGTACACCAGGCTTCTTAACAAACCCGAAAGGATTCAATCCCATCCGGAGCTGGGTGAAAAAATCCGTCTGCTTCCTGAAGAAGATTTTTTTATACAGCTCAATCAGCCCCAAAACAACATTCCCCTGCTTCTTAATGCCAATCAGACCAACCGAAAAGCATTTGAATACAAACTGGCCTGGTATCTGCTCAATAAAAATGTGGAACCCTTGGTGCATCACATTGAAAGCATGAAAGAAATGGGATATGAACGTATTCCCCTTCATGTAGAAGAAGCCGCTCTGGCATATGAAAACAGTGCAGGAGAACTCCCCGATCTGGGCGGTCTTTCAATAAGAAAAGAAATCAGGCTGCGCTTTAAGCAATACTTCTCCACTTATAAGCAAATGCAGCAGAATCCGGCAGTGGGCCGGCAGCAGATGCGCAACCAGTTCAGCAATACATTCTGGTTTTATTTTCACTTTAAAGAAACGGATTCAGGTTCGAACAAATAGACGTATGAAGCATCAGATATTAAAGGAAATTCCCAAAAAAGCATACAGAGAAATACACATTCAGCTTGTACCGGAAAAAAATGATACAGCAAAAACATTTACGGAAAAAATAGCGCAACACCTCCAAACATACCAGGCAAATCCCATCCGGGCCACCTTCTTTGGCACCCTTGCGGAAAAGGAAAACACGGTGAGACAACTTGAAACGCTTCTCACAGAGATTGAATTCCCGGTTACCTGGATTGAAGGCGACAACTGCAGCAATGCATTCATCAACGGGGTGTATATACTGGCAGTATCGGGGATTGAGGTGCAAAGGCTCTATCACAATAGCCTCCCGGTGGGTTCTGCTTTCCAGACAGAGGATGCAGACTTCTGCTATCTGGGCGGTTTGTATTCCGATCCGGACTTACCCCCCTCCCAGCAGGCCGAAAACCTGTTAAACCGTACGGAAAAAATACTGAACCGGGTAAATCTGAGTTTTGAAGATACCATCCGCACCTGGTTTTACCTGGACGACATACTGGACTGGTACGGGGACTTTAACCGGGTGAGAACCGCATTCTTCAACAAACACGAGATTTTCAGCAAAAGGGTTCCGGCCAGTACCGGCATCGAGGGGAGCAATCCTGCCGGATCAAAAGCTTCTCTGGAACTTACAGCCATTAAGCCCACAAACAAGCGGTTTTCCATCGAAAGGTTGCGTTCTCCTTTACAGTGTTCAGCAGAGGACTACGGAAGCTCATTCAGCCGGGCCATATGGTTTGCCAATGGCGATCATTCCTACATCACCGTATCAGGAACGGCCAGCATTGGACCCAATGGAGATATCCTTCATAAAAACAACCTTGAGAAGCAAATGGAGCTCACTTTTAACGTGGTGAATGAAATATTGAAATCGCGGAATTTCACCTTTGAAGATGCCGTCAGGGCCTATGCCTATTGCAAAGACAAAAATTACAGCCGGCCATTTTACGATTACCTGAAAAGGGCCGGGTTGGATGATAAGATCAGTTTTATCTGCAGTGAAAATAAGGTTTGCTGGGAGAAGTTACTGTTCGAGATCGAGGTGGATGTGGCGAAGAAAGTTTGAATGTTTGACACAAAATACGTTTGACGAAGAGTTTGACGGGAGTTTGAAGGTTTGACAGGAGTTTGAAAGAAAAGTTTGAGAGTTTGATGTTGAGGGTGGTAGTTGATTCGATGGTCTGTTGTCATTGATAGTCATTAGGTTGTCATTGATAGTCATTAGGTTGTTTGACAGTAGTTTGAGGAGATTGAGGGTTTGACAGGAGTTTAAGGTTAGGGACGGCGGATGATTCGGATAGTCATTAAATTGTCATTGGATTGTCATTTGGTGGTCATTTGGTGGTGGGAATGTTATAGGCAACCCATACAAAACCCTAAAGTTTTTCGTTTATCTAATAATGTTTGTATATTT
>JBKGZA010000137.1:0-8805 GCA_046545815.1 Bacteroidales bacterium | reverse complement strand
ACCCGCATGTTAATCATGTTCTTGTTGTGAAGGTTCCTGGATGCGGGTTTCATACGATAAGATTTTGACAACGTTAAGGGTATCTCCGGTTTGTATTGAACTGTTTTGAAAATATAATATAGGAGGATGTTCAAAAAGCTGTGGTGTTTTTTGTTAATTCCTCAGAATATCTTCGGTACGGCGTATAAAAAAAATAATTAACAAATATCCGAAGGTACGATTAAAGGCACACCAAATATTTTGTGAATGTATTGCCTTTCCAACTTTCTGGACATCCTCGCAGAGTTATGAACAAAATAAATACGCCGCTTAAATACTTAATCGTTCAACATTCAGCTTGGATAAATCTGTTTCTCCATAGCCCTTTTCTCCTGCAATCTTAATGTGGCCAACTTCTCCCACTTCCATGCCATAGATTTTCGTTGCGGCAGCATCTACGGCGACCATATCGTCAGAAAGGATTTGATATTTCATGAGCGCCACATCATTGGTAGATACTCCTCTGGGGCCGTTTCTTTTCATCACCCGGTAAGCATCGACTATGTTGAGATCGGGCTGTCTGTATGATGCGAAATCGGCAATACATTGCTGCAGGCCGTTTCTGTGCCAGAAGCTTCTGTCCCATATGGCACCCATGAGATTTTTCATGGCGATGGTCAGACGGGCAGAATTGTGGTCTTTTAGGATGGGTACATTGATGAAAACATCCGATTCAAGGATCAATTCATGTTCCTTGGCTTCTTTCAGTGTTTCACCATTCGGTATTTCCACTGTCTGATAATAGTCTTCCGAATGTCCGGGAGCAACCGTTGCATCGGCATCTTTTGCTGCTTTTTCAATGCCGCTTGTATCGTATGTTTTTCTCCATTCATCACAGGTGTGGTCGAATACAAAAACTTTTTTTGCCCCGGCCTCATAACAATGTTCGATGATCCGTTTTACAAGATCAGGATTGGTGTTGCCCGCTCTTTCCGGACTTACATCCCATCCTATATTGGGCTTTATTACTACCTGCTGGCCGGATTTTACAAAGTTCCCCATACCGCCCATCGCTTCGATTGCCCGATCGAACATTTTTTCGGGTTTACCATCTTTAATAGCGACCAGATCGTATGGGAGGGATTCATTGTTTACCGTGTTTGCGAAAATCCTGCCTGAACCCAATGAAGCCACCGAGCCGGCAAATATTCCTGCACCTAAACTCTTCTTTAAAAATTCTCTTCGTTTCATAATACGCCTTTTTTAGTCCTTACTAGATCAATTTAGAACTTGTAAAAATAATAATTTACATTATCTGGAAAAAATGCTTTTATTATATTGAATCAGTCTAAATAGTTATATTCTTTTAATTCACGATAATATATGTTGTCTTATATCCGGAATTTTATTGTCCGAGTCATTTGTCAGATAACAATGATGCCGGAGAAGGGGTAATGATCTGTTTCTATCCTGCCGGTAACGGATTTTTTTATTTTCAGGGAAGTATTACATAAATTTAATGAGTGAATGATGATCCTTTTGACGGGGCAAAATTTTTTGCACTGGTGTGTTTACGCTTTGGTTGGAGGCTTGGGGTGTTGCTCGAGTATGTTTTTCATCAGTGAAAACAGGTGGACGAGCTCAGGGCGCAGTGTTTTTATATCTTCCTGTATGTCTTTTGCAACTTCATTTCTAAATGACTGATAGGTTTCGGAAACCTCATCTTGCCCGGTGTTGTCCAGTTGATTGTAAAATTCATCCAGGAATTTTCTGAATTCATCCCGATCGTGCCATTCGCCCAGTATATCTTCCACTTTTTTTGTGTCACTGAAGTCAATTTCGTTATCGAACCTCTTATGGATGCTGCCAATTTTCTGTCCAATAATGAAACGGATGTGTTTGAGGTATTTTCGTATCTGGTGCAGGTGGTTTTCATAATGCGGTTCGAACATAAAATCATAGCATTCGTCGACCCTGCTTTTCACGAACCCGTAAAGCTTGTGGTTTAATTTTTTGGGCGGTACCCCCTCTATGATTTTGTGCAGTTGGTCAGCAGTATGATAAAGTTTTCTGAGTTTAAGTCCAGGCATCAGGTCATGCCATTCCTGTCTTGCTGCCTTCTCCTGCTCTTCCAAATAATGAGCCAGCGAAGGGAAATCTTCGCCGGTGCGCTGCCGGTATTTTTCCAGTAAATTTTTATGTATGTGAAATTCTCTAAGCTTCCCGGCTTTTTTGAAAATATCCTTTAATTTCCTGAAGTACCTGTAATCCGATTTTATATTGGCGATGCCGGCTTCGCTCAGAAAGAGAAACAACGCCCTCATTTTTTTAATGGAAACCCTCAGGTCGTGTATGGCTTCCTCATCCTCGGTATTGATTGCCCGCAGCAGCTCTTTCTCAAATTTGTCCAGATACTTTTCAAATAGTTTGCCAACTGTTTTTCCCAATGTCTGACGTTTTAAATTTCATTCTTCTATGGAGTGGTTATGATTTTGACAAAAATATAAATTTTTCAATTCATCCGCTTAACAAAAATCTGTTTCTGCCTCACAACACATCCCTGGTTCTCTGTATATATCAGAGTAAATTCATACTTTTATGCCTGACAAAATATTAAAAATTTCTGGAAAAATACAAGGCAGAAGTATGATTCAAATTGGTAATGGTTAATATCTCGCGTTATTTTATTTTTTATATCCGGTAAATTAATCTTTATATTTGTAACTGGTAATTAGCGTTACATTTATTATCAATGCAGAAATTTCATTTTAAGAAATCTAAGTTCATGAAGAACTACATCTCATTCCTAAGTATCACTTTTATTCTATTGATCATCACCGGCTTTAGTCTTGAAAGGGAAACATCCGAACGGAAAAATCCGGTAACCATCAATAAAAAAGCAGATGGCTATCATGGCATCTGGTATATGAATACCAAACTGGACAATAAGTACAAATATAAATACAGTGGAGGGCTGGGAACTTATTGTGCCAAACACAGGCCTTTTGCAATATATAGTGAAGAAGCAAATAAAACATTTTTTTGTTACGGAGGAACAATGGGGCAACCTCATCTCAAATATGATTTCACCAGGCCCATTCAGGATTCTGTCCCGGGGATTTTATATCATATGGTGGGTTGTTATGACCACGAAACGGGAAAGGTCAGCAAACCCACTGTATTATTGGATAAGATGACCCAGGATGCCCATGACAACCCGGTAATGAGTATGGAAGATCATTGCTCCTGTTGAAACCGGACCCCAACCATATAATACAGGAGGGGAAATAGCCATGTGGGTCAGTAAGGACAAAGGCCAAACATGGAAAAAACAAAAACAATTAACCTCGAATAGCAAATACAACCATTCTTATGTGAGAAAACCGGTAAATGCGCATGATGACTTTTATGCATTATGGGCAGACGGCCATGGAAGAAAACCCTCTGAATCCAGGTTGTACTTTTGCGATAAGCAAGGAAATGTATATAAGTTGCCGGAATCCATGGAAAACGAATTCGAAAAACCGGTTCAGGTGAATAATCAGAATCCGGATTAAATCCCAATCCCAAATTATTCACTTTCCTCCGGACGCTTCCGTGATTGTTATGATGTTATGATGTCCTGGTTGCTAATACCGGGAAAAAAATTCAGTTTATCCCTCAGGCTAATTTACATATAAGAATCTGACAATAGGCTTGATTAATCAATCATTAAATCATTCAATCATTGAGATTTTCCGCCACCATCAGAAAATGATCGGGCATTTGATTATATACCTCTACAGAGTGGAAGTGGGCACTGGCAAGCTGACTATGAATCGCCTCCGCATCATAGCGCTTCTCCCCCGGCGGGCCGTGCTCAGTCTTTTTTTTCTTCCAGTCGACAATGGCCTGTTTGCCCCCCGGCTTCAAAACCCGGGTACATTCCTTCAATATCTGGCCGGGATCATGCAATTCGTGATGGAGGTTGATCATTATCAGCACATCAGCCAGATTATCAGACAAAGGAATGCTGGATTCTTCCATTTTAATGGGTTCTATTTTCTCGTGCAGCGGTACTACATTTTCTCTCATAGGTTTAATATACCTTGTTTGCAGGTCAAATTTTATCTACTGTAGGTTTGAATCCCTCATTTGCAGATGAAATGTTTTTTTCTGTAATTTTTTACTCCTTAATATTTGAAGAATCACTGGTGATTTCTTTGTTATTTATCTCTCCCGTGCCGTTGGTTTCATAGGACCGCCTTCGGTTACTCAGCATTACAGCTACCTCCATATCCTCCCGTTCGGGTTTGGTTCCGGTCCATAAATACCGTATATACACCCGTATGTCATTCAGCAACATGATCAGCACAGGGAAAAAGATCAGTATAAAGATGGTACCTATAAACACGCCATATGCCAGGCTGATGGCCATGGGTATCAGAAACTGAGCCTGCACGCTTTTCTCCAGGATGATCGGGAACAGCCCAACTGTAGTAGTGATACTGGTCAGTATAATGGGCCGCAATCTCAGCTTGCCGGCCTCTACAATGGCATCTTTCACCTTTTGGCCTTTTAGCAGAAGGTTGTCATACTTGGCCAGGAAAACAATGGCATCGTTAATGATCACACCGGTAAGTGCGATCATTCCCCACAGGCTGATAATGGAAATCGGCTTGCCGTGTATTCCGTGTCCCCAGAATACCCCCAGCATGGAAAGAGGAATCATAGCCAGAATAATCACGGTTTGATTGACGCTTTTAAAATGGAGGATCATGATAAAGATGATGAGAATAAAGGCAATAAGAAAATACCCACCTACCCTGGAAAGGGCCTCGTTGCTGGCCTTAGCCTGGCCCTGATCCATATGGCGTATTCCGGAATATTTTGCCTTTAACTCAGGCATGATCTCCCGGTCGATCTGATCAAGTATCTCGGGTACGGAAGCGTATGGGTCTACCGTTTCAGCTTCAACACGTATCTCCCTTGAACCGTTATACCGGTTAATGGCCACAGGCCCTCTTTCCAGGTGATAATCGGCGAGTTCAATCAGCGGATATTCCCCGGCAGGGGTTTTGACTTTCATTTGCTCCATCTGACCGCGGGTAAGCCGGTCCGATTTGGGATAACGTACCCACACACGCAGCTCATCCCTACCTTCCTGCAATCTTTGAGCCTGTCCGCCATAAAATCCCTGACGCACCTGACCGGCAATTTCATTTTCGTCGAGGCCCAGGAAATAAGCCTTGGGTTTCAGATCCAAACGTACCTCCTGTTTACCCAAAGCCACATTTTCGGTGATGTCCTTCAATTGGGGCAGCTCGGTCAACCGCTTCATCAGGTAATCCTTGGCTACTTCCAGCTCTTTCAGATCCCTGGACATTAATCCAATGGATACAGGCGAACCCCAGCGGCTTCTTCCGCCTGCCGTATACTTCCTTGTTTCCGGTACCGGCCCAATCTTCTCACGTACCATATTGGCAATTCCATGCCCGCTCAAAGGCAAACCTTCAAGGTCAATGGGATAAACCCGGATGTTTCCCGCGTGGGCGCCACGCTCCTGGCCACGGAAGGCATATCCCACCGTAGTGTTCACCCGCTCAATGATGTTGGTATCCATATCAAGGTCTGCTTTCAGATCTTCATTAACCCCCCAGATAGCGTCTTCAAAACGGGTGAGATACTCTTTAGTCTGTTTTTCCCCGTCACCAGGGGTAAAAGCTACATTCACCTCGAAGCTGTCAAAATCCACCATGGGAAAAAAAGTATTCTTGATGTGTCCGCCAAAGTATAAGCCGGCTGTAATCAATATCAGTGCGATGGGTATGGCTACAACAGCATGCCGGTATTTGATCAGCCAATGAAGCATATAGTGGTAAACATTCTCACGGAGCCAGACGATAAAACCTTCGAAATAGCTTTTGACGCCTTTGCGTTTAGCCTCCAGGGTTTTGCGGTTCAATACACGACCACTGCTCAGGTGGGCTGGTAGCACAAAAAAGGCTTCAAAAAGCGAAAAGAACAGAGCGCCAATTACCACGATGGCCATATGGTACATCATTTCCATACGGGTTCCGGAAAGAAACAACAGTGGGCTGAAGGCTACAATGGTGGTGGTAATGGATGTAAACACCGCCGGGAGCACTTCCATGGTTCCTTCCACTGCTGCTTTCATCGGGCTCATACCCTTTTCAAAATACAGGTAGATGTTTTCGGCGATCACGATGCCGTCGTCAACCAGGATACCGATCACCAGGATCATTCCAAAAAGGGAGATCATGTTGATGGTGATGCCCAACTGATAAGCCAGAATAAACATGGCCAGAAAGCTGAACGGAATGCCAAATGATACCCAAAGTGAAAGGCGGATGCTCAGGAAGAGAGAAAGGGAAAGAACCACCAAAAACAGACCAATCATCCCGTTCTTTGTCAGCAAGTCGAGCCGGCTCTGGAGAATATCAAGGAAAGCGCGGGAAACATCCAGCTTAACCCCCTGGTTCCTGGAATTAAAATCTTCCATATACTGATTGGCGTATTTGGTAATGGCGTCCAGATCTTCTTCCGGCAGTTTTTCCACGTTGATCGAGATGGCTTGTTTGCCGTTAACCCAGGATTCATAGGAGGTGTCGGCAAACTTCTTCTTTACTTCCGCCACATCGCGAATACGGATGAACCCCCCGTTTGGTTTACCCCGAAGGATAATGTTACCGATTTTATTGGGATCGGTGCTTCTTGAACGCAGACGGATCAGCAATTCTTCTTCTTCAGATTTTATCTGTCCCCCGGAGACATCCCGGTTGTTGGACTGAATGGCCCTCATGATATCAGAGAAAGTCAGATTATAGCGAAGCAATGCTTCTTCTTTAATCTCTACGGAAAGCTCCGGTGAAGGAAAGCCGGAAAGGCTGATCTGGCTCATCACACCCGAATTAAACAAATCTTCTTCGATTCGCTGTGCATGGTCCTTCAGTGTCATCAGGTCAACATTGGATCTGTCAGTTGGGCGAAGCGACATGCGGACTCCAGGTGAACGCGATCGCTGCTTGGCTACAATGGGCCGCTCTGCTGCGGAGGGTAATGCTGAAATACCATCCACGGCATTCTTTACTTCCATCAATACCTCATCGATGGGGTAGTTTCCGGTGGTTTCAATGGTCACCCTGGAACTGTTCTCCATCGAAGTGGAATTGATCTCCTTAATGCCCACAATACCCCTGACCGCTTCTTCAATACGTGCGGTTATTCCTTCCTCCATCTCTTCGGGAGATGCGCCGGGATAAAACACGGAAACTGAAATGAAACGGCTTTCCCTTTCCGGGAAAAAAGCCTTGTTCATGTTTAACAGGCTGAAACCGCCGGCCAGAAGAACAAAGGCAATAAGCAAATTGGCATATATGGGGTATTCAACGAAATGTTCTACAATTCTTCTCATCATTCATTCAATATTCGTTCAGGTGATTCTCAGTTTGCCGGGTTTGCGGAATCATTCTCCCGGCTCAGGCCGGCTTGTATATCAGGCTGGTTATGTATATCCACTTTTGTTCCTTCCTGTACGTTAATCAAAGGCTGCATCACCAGCATCTCTCCTTCTTCAAGTCCTTTGAACAGCAGGGTATTCTCATTGACCTTGATAATTTCGATGGTACGCTTATGCAGGCGGGTGTCGTTTACAATAAACACTTCATTTGTATTGAACACCACATTCCGGGGTACTTCCATAACTTTCTCCACGGGTTGGCCCGGGAAGGAAGCTCTGAGGTATTCACCGGCAAGCAGGGGTTTGTCCTGATCGTTATATACGCGGATAAATACCCCCTGCGACTGGTTGTCGTTGTCAACAAACCGATTTTTCCTTACCACGATACCTTTCCAGGAACCTTTTCTTTCATCGGAGCGGATGTTCACTTCATCCCCTATTCTCACCCAGCTGGCATCAAATCGTTTCAGGGGTGCTTCCAGTTCAAGCACATCGGTACGGATAACATGTGCCACCCGGCCGCCGGTGTTGGTATAAGCTCCTGCCTCCAGATAAACCTCCCTGTAAGTACCTTCAAAGGGCGCCTTAACAGTGTGGCGGCTTAACCTGAGTTCGTCCTGTTTAATATCATAATATTCGCTCAGCACATTCCGGCTGGCAAGGAATATTCTCAATTGTTCATCATTCACATCCGGGAAGGGAGGAAGCTGCCTGTCAAGCGAAATGGAATTAAAAAAAGCCCTGAATCTATTTTCCTGCTGCGGATAATCAATGGCCAGATCAGGAAGCAGACTGGCCAGGCCATGCATAAAACGGCTCTTCTTTGATTTAAGTGCCAGCGCTATTTCATCGGGATATATGGTAAACAGAACGTCACCTTCGGAAAAGGTACTACCCTTTTTTAGGGGAACATCCGAAACCAGCACTTTACCTGAAGCCTCGGCTACAAGGTCCAGCTCAGCCAGGGAAGTTATTCTTCCTGTCGCACTTACCGGGGAAGTTACCGTGCTATAGTCTACCGCCTCGGCCCTAACAGAGCGTTGGGAATCAACCTGGGGCTGCATCGGAGGCTCTTGGTTCTGGGCAATCAAAAACTTCATGATACCGTAAGCCAGGCCTACAATAAATATGAAGGATACTATAATAATGATTCTTCTGTCAACTCTTTTCATTTCATTTAACTATGCTGTTGTTTTATAAATCGCTTTTTGGCGCCGGACTCAACATAAGGTTTAACCACTTAGTCTAACTAAAAACAGAAAAAAAGCAAAAAAGTTTATTGATGTAATGAAGGCAGGGAATGTTTTTTTAGCCCGAATTATTCACAAATAATTCTGACGCTATTGAAAAACCTGGGTTTTTCTAAT
>JBKGZA010000136.1:0-8818 GCA_046545815.1 Bacteroidales bacterium | reverse complement strand
CAGGCTTGTCCTGAAAAAAGGTAGTACCTTACCGGTCAAATTCTTGCTTTTTTTGACAAAAATTGGCCGGTAAGGTACTGTGGCTAAGATTAACTACAACCATGCTGTTCCCATATCAAAGTAATCCTTAATGTACAGGGAAATTTTTGAATATCATTTTCCAGGCCGGGCTGACCTGATACCTGATTACCGGATGCCCAACAAAGAATGGGAAAATTGTGATGTGGATGACCCAAGTGCGAGGGCTCTGCCAAACTATGGAAAAAGCGGTGAATGAGTATTAATACCGTGTATATTTTACTAAATCTGTTTGATTACCAATCATTATTAAGAAGTTTCAGATTATGATGAATTTAAAATAAAATTTATAGCAAAGGAAGAAAAAATTTAATATATTTAGACTGTCTATAAACGTTTTAATATATTGATAATGAATAAACAACAACACATCCATACAATGCCCGCCATAAGAAGAATTTTACTGATTTCGCTACCGGTAATGATTTTAATTATGGCAGGCACCGGCTGCAATCAGGAAAATAGCAGGATTATGACTGTCACTGGCCCCATCCAGGCCAATGAGATGGGAGTAACCCTGGAGCACGAACACATCATGGTAGATTTTATCGGTGCAGATAGTACAGGATATCACCGCTGGGACAGGAATGAAGTAGTCAGCGCCGTTTTACCCCATTTCAGCGAAGTTAAAAAGAAAGGATTGAATACGTTGGTAGAGTGCACTCCGGCTTATCTGGGACGCGATCCGCGTTTGCTGAAGACCATCTCTCAAAAAACCGATATTCAAATTCTCACCAATACAGGTTATTACGGAGCGGTTAATGAAAAATTCCTGCCACAGCATACCTATGAAGAAACGGCTGATCAACTGGCCGAACGATGGATCAATGAATGGGAAAACGGAATTGAGGATACCGATATCAAACCAGGATTCATTAAAATATCCGTGGCTCCAGACAGCACGCTATCAGATGTTCACGAAAAACTGGCCAGGGCTGCCGCCAAAACCCATCTGAAAACCGGCCTTACTATCGCCTCCCATACAGGTCCGGCCGGGCCTGCATTTGCGCAGCTTAAAGTGCTGAAGGAAGAAGGCGTTGCTCCGGAAGCCTTCATATGGGTGCATGCACAGAACAGCAAGCCCGCTGCCCATATGAAAGCTGCGAAACAAGGAGCATGGGTCTCCCTTGATGGTGTGAAACAAGAAGAAGAGGCTATAAACAATTATGTCAACATGCTGTCTAATTTAAAAGAACGCAATCTCCTGCACCGTGTGCTGATTTCGCATGATGCAGGATGGTATAGTCCGGGTGAAACCAAGGGGGGAGACTTCAGGCCCTATACTGCCATTTTTGATCATCTGATCCCGGCACTTAAGAAAAATGGTTTTTCCGAAAAAGAGGTTGACCGGCTTCTGAAAGTTAATCCCCAAAACGCTTTCAGTATAAATACCAAAAGCTTAAAATGATATAGTATTAAATCATAAATAAGATATAAAATGGCAACAAAACAAGTATTGCAGAGCCCTGCACCAAATAAATCAGGGCAATGTAATTTCCTTTCAATGAATGAAAAATCGCATTCCATGGTAAAATAAACTTTATTTAGAATGATTTTAACACAAAAGTTTTGTATATTAGTGCTAATTCATTTAAAGAGAAACGCTTGGTGGAGTGCCTTGCAAAACTCAAAAAATCAATGCATTAAAAGTATGAATGGCAAATAATACACATATTTTTTATATTTCAGATTGTTTTTATAACACTTAAAACCATTTAATTATGAGTGAAAATCTAAATTCCAAAATTTCCAGACGGGAGTTCCTGAAGAATTCCGCCGCTGCGGCAGCCGGATTAACAATAATCCCGAGCACAGCAGTAAGCGGTTTGGGACATAAAGCCCCGAGCGATAAACTTAATATCGCTGGAGTCGGAGTTGGTGGAATGGGAGGTGCAAATATTGACAATGTTTCCAGTGAAAACATCGTGGCGCTTTGCGACGTTGACTGGGAATATGCCAAGGAAACCTTCGAAAAGTACACTAAAGCTGAGAAGTACTATGACTGGCGAAAGATGTTCGATGAGATGGAAAACGAGATCGATGCGGTCATCGTAGGTACTCCGGACCATACCCATGCCATTATTGCCATTGAGGCGATGAAACGGGGCATGCATGTATATGTGCAAAAACCCCTGACTCAAACTGTATGGGAATCCCGTGCATTGACAAAAATTGCCAATAAGTACGATGTGGTTACCCAGATGGGAAATCAGGGTAATTCAGGTGAAGGCATCCGCCAGACTTGTGAATGGATATGGGACGGCGCAATCGGTGAGATTAAAGAAGTCCATGCGTGGACCAATCGTCCGATATGGCCTCAGGGTCTGGAAAAACCCGAAGAAAGCATGGAAGTTCCCGATCATCTGAAATGGGATCTATTTATAGGCCCGGGAGAATTCTACGAATACAATGATGTCTATCACCCGTGGAACTGGCGCGGCTGGTGGAACTTCGGTACCGGTGCCCTTGGAGACATGGCCTGCCATATTCTGGATCCGGTCTTTAAGGCCTTAAAGCTTGGGCATCCCACTAAAGTAGAAGCTTCCTCCTCACAGTTCAATACGGTAAGTCCGCCGGAAGCTGAAATCGTACGCTATACCTTCCCCGCACGCGGCAACATGCCAAAGGTCAATATGCCTGAAGTTAAGGTTCACTGGTACGACGGGGGACTGCTTCCTGACCGTCCACCTGAATTGCCTGCAGGAGAAATTATGGGCCGCGATAGCGGCGGAGGTACCCTATTTATCGGTACCAAAGGCAAACTGATGACCGGAGTATATGCCCGTCATCCATTCCTGCTGCCAATAGAGTACGATAAGGAATACAGAAGACCATCCGAAACCCTTAGAAGAGTTGAAAATGGTGCTGACGGACATGAAATGGACTGGGTAAGAGCTTGTAAGGAAAGTCCTGGTAACAGGACCATGCCAAGTTCCAACTTCGACTATGCCGGTCCTTTGAACGAAATGGTCGTAATGGGTGTGGTGGCATGCCGTCTCCAAAGTCTCAGGCGAGAATTACACTGGGATGGCAAGAACATGGAGTTCACCAATATCGATGACGACGACGAACTTCGTGTAGTTGAAAGCGATGACTTCAGAGTTGTACAGGGTGATCCGCGTTTTGACACCCAGCACAAAACGTTCAACGCCAAACAAGCAGCCCAGGAATACATCAAGCGGCCTTACAGAGACGGATGGGAGCTTGATATAGATATAGACATATAAAAAAACAAAAAACAGGCCCTGTCCTTAACGTCAGGCCTGTTTTTTAAGTTTAGTCAAAACCAAATAAAAACAAAGTATTATGAAAAAACTCAAAACAATAATTCCAGTAGTGCTCAGTTTGGCCCTGCTGCTTTCGGTTTTTAACGGTTGCAAACAAGGCGCAGAGCAACAAAAGGAAGAAGAAGAGCAACAAAAGGAAGAAGAACAACTAATGAATGAATTAACCGAACAGGAAAAAGAAGAAGGCTGGAAACTGCTGTTTGATGGTGAAACTCCTGAAGGATGGAGGAATTACAATAAGGAAACCTTTCCGGATAGCGGATGGGTTGTTGAAGATGGTTCCCTTCGGTGTATCGGGTCCGGGCATGGAGAAGCCGGTGGTTCAGGAGGCGATATCATTTATGATGGAAAATTCAAGGATTTCCGTTTGAAATTCGAATGGAAAATTTCGGAAGGTGGCAATAGCGGTGTGTTCTACCTGGCCAAAGAAATTCCGGATGAACCCATCTGGAAATCTTCTCCCGAATTTCAAATTCTGGACAATGAAAATCACCCCGATGCCGAGATGGGTGAAGACGGAAACCGCAAAGCGGCTTCCCTTTATGACCTGATTCCGGCAGAGCCTCAAAACACCAAGCCATGGGGAGAATGGAACCAGGCAGAAATCATGGTTTATCAGGGCACTGTTGTGCACAGACAAAATGGTGAGGATGTTGTTGAATATCATCTGGGTACCGACGACTGGAAAGAGATGATTGAAAACAGCAAGTTCAGCGATTTTGAAGAATTCGGTAAATACCGCGAAGGCTATATTGGTCTTCAGGACCATGGAAATGATGTTTGGTACCGCAACATCAAGATCAAGGAAATGTAGACATCATTCATACCTTTTAAAAATCCCTGCATGTACTGATCTTAGATACAGGAGATACAGGGATGCAGGGATTTTTCTTTTTTATTCCAATTCTCGTAATCTCCTCATCTAAATTTATATGTATGGCAGGTGACAGAAGAAAATTTTTAAAAGACCTGGCCACAGCAGGAGCAGGATTGCTTTTCTTTGCCGGCGATAAACCCGGTAATGAGGGGTTATTTTTTGATATTGCACTTGCGGAATGGTCGCTTCAGCGAAAACTCTTCAACAACGAAATATCCAACCTGGATTTCCCTTTAATGGCCAGAGACAAATTTGGCATTCACGCCGTAGAATACGTAAGCAACTTTTTTAAAAATACCAAAGTTCATTATTTGGCAGACCTTAGAAATGCCACGGTTAACGAAGAAATTGATAACGTACTGATCATGGTTGCCGGAGAAGGAAACCTTGGGGCCACAGACAGTAAAGAACGCAATCAGGCTGTTGAGAACCACTTTAAGTGGATCGAAGCAGCCAATTATCTTGGTTGCCAAACAATACGCGTAAATGCACGTGGGGATGGATCAAAAGAAGAAGTAGCCAAAGCTGCCATTGACGGATTAGCCAGTCTCTCAGAAAGGGCAGCCGCAGATGGCATCAACGTGGTGGTTGAGAATCACGGAGGTTACTCTTCCAACAGGCAATGGCTGTCCAACGTGATCAAACAGGTGGATATGCCAAATTGTGGAACATTGCCGGACTTTGACAATTTCGATATCAATAACAACGAAAGATATGACCGAGATAAAGGCATCAAGGAGCTTATGCCCTACGCCAAAGGTGTTAGTGCCAAAACTTATGATTTTGATGAGAACGGCAATGAAACCTCCATGGATTTCTACCGCATTATGAAAATTGTTAAACAGGCCAGCTATCGCGGTTATGTAGGCATTGATTATGAAGGTAGCCGTCTCAGCGAAGAGGAAGGCATTATGGCCACGAAAAAACTCCTGGAAAGGGTGGGCAGAAGGCTAAGCTAATGCCTAAAACGCTTAAATCCCCTCGCAGCCAAAGCTGCAAACTAGATGAATTAGTTCACGCTGATTAATATATTGTTTTCCGTTAATGGATATAAATTTCAACAAAACTTAAAATATAATGAATGATTTAAAACTAAAATGCCCGGTACTCTTAGCTATAGGCGTTATGGGTACATTTTTTTCCACCAATGCTCAGGAAAAAGAGCGTCCCAACATCCTCTTTTGCCTGGCAGATGACTGGGGTTGGCCCCACGCGGGAGCTTATGGCGACGACGTTGTCAAAACCCCTCATTTTGATCAGATCGCTGAAGATGGGGTGCTTTTTGAACATGCTTACATTTCAACACCCTCATGTAGCCCTTCCAGAAATTCCATCATCACGGGTCAACAGTTCTACAGGCTGGGTCAGGGAGCCAATCTCCACTCCACATTGGATATAAGATATTCCAATTTTATGATGCTCTTGAGAGAAGCAGGGTATACAATTGGGCACCACAGAAAAAGCTGGGGGCCGGGGAATTACGAAGCAGGAGGCTACGATGAGCATCCATGCGGTCCATCAGTTGAGTTTTCAAAATTCATGGAAGAAAGAAATCAGGACCAGCCCTTCTGTTTCTGGCTGGGAACTTCCGATCCGCACAGACCCTATCCGGACGGTTATGGCGATGTACCCTATGAAGATGTTCACGTACCAGAATTTTTCCCGGAGGTAGATTCTGTCAAGAAAGACATTGCTTCCTATTATTTTGAAGTACAAAGATGGGACCAGCGCGTGGGAGATGCAATAGAAACATTGAAACAAACAGGAGAAATCGAAAACACCATTATTGTCATGACGGGAGATCATGGCTGGCCTTTTCCGAGAGGTAAAGGCAATTTATATGATTATGGCGCCAGAATTCCTTTAGCCATCCAATGGGTTAAAGAGGTAAAGGGCAATCGCGAGATCAGCGATTTTGTATCTTTCTCTGACTTTGCACCTACTTTTCTGGAGGCTGCCGGTTTAGAAATTCCCGTGCAGATGACCGGCAATTCACTGCTCCCGATCTTAAAATCAAATGAATCCGGAAGGGTCGACCATCAGCGTAATTTCGTGGTAACCGGAAGAGAACGTCATACGCCGGCACAGGAAAAACCCTCTCTGGTAGGATATCCTTCGAGAGCCATTCGGACAGATGGGTGGCTTTATATCATGAATTTGAGGGATCAGCGGTGGCCTGCCGGGGTACCCGATAATGCAACCCATCCTATGGACCACTTTTCAGACTGTGATGATGGGCTTACGAAATTCGTTATTATGAACAACAGAAATGAAGAGAGGTTCCAAAAATATTACGAATGGAGCTTTGCCAGGCGACCTGCCCAGGAATTATACGATGTGAAAAATGATCCCAATCAACTTAACAATCTTGCCGGTGACAACGATTATCATGAAGTACTGACAAGCATGAGAAATAAGCTGATCAATTATCTGAGGAAAACAGAAGATCCCAGGTTCACGGACCAGGTGCCCCGGTTTGACGAATATCCTTACCGAGCAGATTATCTGGACAAAGAAGCCCTTAAAAATATGGAAGAAGAGCAAACCAAAAAGAAGAGAACCGAAGCTCCTTTCAGATAAAAGTCCGAGCATTTTAAACCCTCATCAAAAAATCCCTGTAAATTTTAAGTTTACAGGGATTTTTTGATGAGCTGACCTATTAATTCCAACTCATTTTCTTCGTTTCCAGACCAGGGCCGCTGCACCAAGAATAGCACCGTGTTTGCCTTTCAGCTCAGAAAAGAGTATGGAAGTTTTTCCCCTGTAAACATCAAGCACATGCTTATCGAAATACTTACGGGTAGGATTAAGGATCATCTCCCCAGACTTAGACAAACCTCCATATAGAAAAATGGCTTCAGGAGTCGTGAAAGCCACGGCATCGGCCAGTTTTTTACCCAGGTACTCTCCGGTTATATCAAATGCTTTTTGGGCAAGTGTATCCCCTCTTTTCGCTGCTTCATAAATATGCTCGGAAGTCATCTGAGAATAAGAAAATTCTCTAAGTTCACTTTCATCAGTTTCACTAGCCAGCAACTCAAACATGGTTCTTTTAATCCCCTGTGCGGAAGCATACGTCTCCAAACAGCCTCTCCGGCCACAGCCACAAATTCTCCCGGATGCGGGATAGACAAATATATGACCCATTTCGCCTGCAAAACCGTCATGCCCGTATACCAAATCACCATTCACAACTATACCGCTACCCAGGCCGGTGCCAAGTGTAATCAGTATAAAATCCTTCATATCCTTTGCGCCGCCAAACATCATCTCTCCAATAGCCGCTGCATTGGCATCATTAGTCAATACCACCGGCACATTAAAATATTGTTTGAAAAGCTCCACCAATGGAACAATTCCTTTCCAGGCGAGATTAGGAGCCTGCTCGATGGTACCGCTGAAATAATTACCGTTTGGAGCACCTACACCAATTCCTTTGAAAGAATAGTCTCCATAATCTTCTAAAATGCCTTTAATTTTCTTGCTTAATGCTTCTACAAACTCCTCAGCTTTTGGATAGTCTTTTGTAGGAAAACGATCATCTTTCAATACTTCACCCGTGTCTGTGACTACACCAAAACGGCTGTTTGTACCGCCAATATCAATTCCAATTGCAATTTCACTCATATTCTTAGTTTTATGTTATGTATATAATTTAATTGGTTTTCACAAAAAACAACAGCGAAGCAATATATAAAATACCAGTTAAGGTAACAAAAAATTGAATGAAATTCGACCATGTATCTTTACTAACAATCCCTTTTATCATTTAGCATCCCGGATCTTCCTTCATTCAACGTTGTCAAAAGACTTCTTTTCAAGATATAAAGTTAATGGATTTTATCAATATCCCTTACATTTTAAAAACATGATTTTTATAAAAAAAGGAAGGAGAGCTGGTGGCCTTCTTCCCTAATCAATATCAGTAATTTATACGCTCCGGTTGCAGCTATATCTTTGTTTATTGCTCCTTCCATGCAAGGTACATCTTCCGGTTACGATTCCAGTATGCATAAAATGCAAGGCCCAGTAAAAGGGTCACACTGATATACACAAAGGCCGGGATGGGAACAGCTTCTCCGCCTGCATAGGAATGCAATCCGGTAAGGTAATAATTAACACCAAAATAGGTCATTAAAACCGATGAAAAACCAAACAGCGACAGTACATTGTAAGCGAAGAGACTGTTGAAACCAGGGATATGTCTGGAATGCACGACAAAACTATATACAATTATGGTAATTAGCGACCAGGTTTCTTTGGGGTCCCAGCCCCAATACCTTCCCCAGGCTTCATTGGCCCAGATAGCACCCAAAAAAGTCCCAATAGTAAGCAGATAAAGTCCCAAAATCATAGATTTATAATTGATGATCGTCAGATCTTTGATGGTATCCAGTATGCGATCATGCTTATCATCGGATACAATAGCATAAAGGACCATCACAATAAGCCCCAGTATGGCTGACATACCAAGAAAACCATAGCTGGAAGTTATAACGGAAACATGCAACGTAAGCCAGTATGATTTTAACACGGGTACAAGATTGGTTATTTCGGGATCCATAAAACTGAGATG
>JBKGZA010000135.1:0-9131 GCA_046545815.1 Bacteroidales bacterium | reverse complement strand
TGTGCGTATTCCTTTTTTTTAACTGAAAACAAACCAACGAACAGGCCCTTATGCAAGCCATGCATAAGGGCCTGTTCGTTGGTTTTATGGGAAATTGGGATATCCCGGGGTTGCGTAATTTTTTGACCGAAATAAAAGTCCCCGCGTTCGATGAAACGCGGGGACCCTTCGAAATCCCTGCTCCAAAAGAGCCATTTTATGCATGTTCAATATATGAGAAATATTTTATAGAAACAAAATTTTTTCAGATATTGAATAACACACATTCATTTTCGTTTTAAATTTCATCTTTTTAAATTAATGAGAAAAGGCAAGGAAATTTTATGGGTGAACATTTGCATCAGGCACCCTCACCGGGAATCAACTTAATATTCAGAGAAGGGGATTTTCTACACGTCGATCTTTCCGTTCCATCCGATTTAAAGGGCAAGGGTTATCTCAGGACCAATCTTTATAACCCCCGTCTTAAGCGGAATGAGTTAATAGCCAGGACAGAAAGTGAAATCCCACGTCGTTTCCAGGATTGGGGCGATTTTCCGATGAATTATAAAGGCAAAAACAATTATCACATCGAATTGCCTCTTGTTACGGTTGGTTTTTTTGAAGCCAAAGCTTTTTTTATTCCTGAAGATCAACCGGAACCGCTTTGGCCGGAAGGAGATAATCTTTATATTAAGGTTGAGCCGGCTGGTACGGTAATCAGCAATTCGGTTTATTGTGCATTTGTCAGGTTATTTGTGAGTGAAAACGTTATTTCCTCTATCAATGAGCATTTGAAAACGCTTGAATCCGTCACGGATAAAAATATTTCGTTTATCCCTGAAGCCGGTAAATTCAGGAACCTCACCAAAGAGATTGATTTTATAGTGGATGAGCTGGGATTTGATATTTTGATGCTTCTTCCGGTTCATCCTGTACCTACTACATATGCCCGTATGGGCCTGTTCGGGAGCCCTTATGCGTCTCTGGATTTTATGAGTGTGGATCCCGCATTGGCAGAATTCGACAAAGAAACCACTCCGCTGGAACAATTTGCTGAACTTGTCGATAAGGTTCATGCCAAACATGCCCGGATTTTTATGGATATTCCCGTAAATCACACTGGTTGGGCCTCCCAGCTTCAGATTCATCATCCCGGGTTTTTCGTAAAAAATGAGGAAGGAAAGTTCGTTTCTCCAGGCGCCTGGGGTGTTATATGGAGCGATCTTTCCGAGCTTGATTATTCCAATAAAAATTTATGGGAATATATGGCAGGTGTTTTTTTATTTTGGTGTCGGAGGGGGGTGGATGGTTTCCGTTGCGATGCTGGCTATATGGTTCCCGGAGAGGCATGGGAGTATATCACGGCGCGGGTTCGTAGGGAATTCCCCTCAACCATTTTCCTGCTGGAAGGCCTCGGTGGTAAAGTTTCCACCACTGAAAAACTGCTTACGCGGTCAAACCTGAATTGGGCATACTCTGAGATGTTTCAGAATTATAGCCAGGATCAGCTTGAATGGTACGTTGATGAGTACATGCGTATATCCCCGACCAAAGGCCCTTTGATTAACTTTTCAGAAACCCACGATAACAATAGGCTTGCTTCGGAATCAAAGGCTTTTTCGAGGCTTAGAAACGGCCTTACGGCTCTTTTTTCAGATACAGGGACTTTTGCCATCACCTGCGGCGTAGAATGGTTCGCCCATGAGAAGATTGATGTTCACCAGCTTACTTCTTTAAATTGGGGAAGCGAAAATAATCAGATAGCATACATTAAACGGCTTAACAATATACTGAAATCGCACCCTACTTTTCAATATCCTTTTAAGCTGATCCGGATGCACATGAGCCACTCCAACAGCATCGCCTACCTGAGGGAGTCGGATTATACCAGCCAGAAGCTTGCCGTGATTGCAAATCTTTTTCCTGAAGATAATGAAGTTTTGATCAATAAAAACCTGTTTGGGATTTTCCGCTCCAATAACCAGGACCTGCTCTCAGGGGAGGATGTGGAATTTAATGAAAATCATGAATCTTATAAAATTTTTTTGAAACCTTATCAGATATTTGTTTTGGCAGACAATCCGGAGTATTTTCATCGTGTTACTGACCAGCGGATTAACCGGATGGTGACCAAGACCAAGGCCAAGCGGTTATTAAGGTTGCAAATTATGCAGCTTTTCCTGGACCAGGGCTGGGATATCGAGGATACATTTGTAGAAAATAAAACTGCGGAGTTTGAGCAAGACCCTTATGAATTTTTTTATGCCAATTTTGAAGGCAGGCCTCCTGTAATCCGGTGGGTTTATCCTCAGGATGTGAAACGTGAGGTAGGGGTTCCCTGGAATACTCCCCTGTTAATCATTGCTCCCCGTTTCTTTCGGTACACCCTGCTTCAGGGTGAGAATATCCGGGGCCATGGAGAGGGATTCTATCTGCTAAAGGAGAAATACGTAGCGATCATAGCTCCCGCTGCCTTTCAGGGGGATGATTCGATGTTCCAGCTTAGCTTTGAATTATATGACGGTCAGAATGTTCAAAAGATGAAGGGCAATCTCCTTTTAGCTTCACATAACAAACTGCGTTATCCTAAAAATCATTTTAACCATAAGGAAATAGAAGATTTGGGTTTCATGAACGCCCTTTCAGTGAACGGAGGTTCGGGTATTTCATTTTCTGCTGCAGCATTTGGTGAGATCAGGAGCAAATATGATGCCTTGATTTCTGCAAATCTTGATCCCAAGGTTCCCGATGAGCGGCACATCATGTTGACCCGTTTTCGCGGTTGGTCTGTATATAAGGGTTTCTCAAGAGCCCTTATTCCGGAATACCAAACAACTTTTTTTCATACAGGAAATATTGCCGAATACCGTTTTGAGGTCCCTGCGGGAGCCGGGATGGTTGTTCCATTGATACTTACCTACCAGTTTAACGAAGAAGATAATTTATTGAATGTCAATCTAAAAAGAGCAAAGTCGAAAAAAACATTGACACCTCCGGCTGAAGAACCTGTAAAAATTATCCTACGCCCCGATATTGAAAGCCGAAACCATCATGAGCTTACAAAGGCTTATCATGGGCCTGAAAATACCTGGCCCGGGAATATCAGAGAACGGGAAGATGGATTCGCTTTTTATGACAAGGATAAAGTTCTTGATATTCTTTGCGAAAAAGGGGAATTTATCCGGGAAGATGAATGGCAATACCAGATTTCCCATCCCATGGAAATGGAGCGGGGAATGGATGAAGCGGGGGATCTTTTCAGCCCCGGTTATTTTAAGATTTTTCTGAAAGGCGATGAGATGGTTCACATCATGGCCCTGACCGCTTTAACAAATGACGGTTTCGTTCAGTATAAAACAAAGGGGCAGGGATTATATCAGCCGGATTGGAAGGATAACAGCGCCGGGGATCTGAAAGCAACATTAAAAGATTCCATACGAAAATTTATTGTCAGGCGCAATGCCGGTCAAACCATTATTGCAGGTTATCCCTGGTTCCTTGATTGGGGCCGGGATACTTTAATATGCCTGAGAGGCATTATCAGTGCCGGATATTTGGATGAAGCGAAAAGTATCATCAGGGAGTTCGCATCTTTTGAAAAGGAAGGCACCCTTCCGAATCTTATAAGGGGAAAGGATACTTCCAACAGAGATACCTCCGATGCTCCCTTGTGGATGTTTGCTGCAGTTCAGGATCTGGTCCATAATGGCGATGAGCATTTTCTTTCAGAGAATTGTGGTGGAAGATCCCTGACTGAAGTGTTGTATTCAATAGCAGAACACTATATAGACGGAACACCAAACGGAATCCGGATGGATCCGGACAGTGGTTTGATATTCAGTCCTACCCATTTTACGTGGATGGATACCAATCATCCTGCTGGTACGCCGCGGGAGGGTTATCCCATAGAAATTCAGGCATTATGGTATCATGCCGTGAATTTCCTTTCCCGTAGATATCCCGATGAGAAAAGATGGTCTGATTTGGCCCGGAAAATCAAGAAGTCCATTATAACTTTTTTTTGGATGGAGAAAGAGAATCATTCCATGGCTTTTGGAAAAGAGGCGTATCTTGCGGATTGCTTGCATTCCCATTCATATAAACCTGCCTCTGCCGCAGATCGTGATGATCATTTGAGACCCAATCAACTTTTGGCTGTTACTTTGGGAGCGGTAAAAGATCAAGAGCTATCCAGAAAAATCATTTTGGCCTGTGAGGAGCTTATTGTTCCCGGAGCCATTCGCACATTGGCCGACCGGGATACCGGGTATAAATTGCCTGTATATCATAACGGGCAATTGCTGAATGATCCCACCCATCCCTATTGGGGCCGATATGAAGGCGTAGAGGATTACTCCAGAAAACCTGCTTATCATAATGGAACAGCCTGGACGTGGCTTTTCCCATCTTATTGTGAGGCCTTGTTTAAGTTATATGGAGAAAATGCACGAAAGGCATCAAAAGACCTTTTGGCTACCTCGTTGAACCTTATGAATCGGGGATGTATTGCTCAGCTACCGGAAATTCTGGATGGTGACTTTCCGCACAAACAAAGGGGATGTTTTGCACAAGCCTGGGGTATTACTGAATTTTATCGGGTTGCCCGCTTGCTGGGTATGATTGAGTGATCTAGGCTTGTCTTTATAAATAATTGAGGCACAATGTTAAAAAATATTTTATTTTATAATGGTTTTATTTTTAAATGAAGGAATTTTATAATTTTACCGGTCTCGAAAATCTCTTATTCAGTTAATAATTAAAATTTAGACAATGAAAGCAACAACCAAAAAGAAGAAAACAAATGCCAACACCGGAAGAAAACGGGTTACCTTTGTCTGTAAGGCAGATCCCGGTAGTGAAGTCTATTTGGCCGGCAGTTTCAACCGATGGAACCCGGTAAAAAGAAAGCTGTCCGATAAAAAAGGCAATGGAAATTTTTCAACCATCATGATGCTTCCTCCGGGAGAATATGAATATAAGTTTATCATCAACGGACATTGGAGCATCGATCCGGAATGTGAAGAATGGGCACCCAATAAAATGGGTACGCTCAACAGCGTGATTAAAATTTAGCCTATAATTTCCGAACATACGCTTTTAAAGAATTATAGCCCTGATTGTCTGTGATTGGCGTCAGGACTTTCTTATCTATCTGGTGTCCAGATAAGAATCATTTATGGTTATTATCATCTTATTTGGTGAAACTCATTATATGCTTTGGAAGTATATCCTGTTAATATTTTGTCTTTATATTTTATAGGAATCACAAGCTTTGGCCTTAAATTTGCCTGTTTTGTAATAGAATGGATGGCTGTAAAAAGACAATATGAACTTTCAATTTTAGAAATGTATATGATGAACAAGTTAAAAATTTATAATGTCGCACCTACCATACCGGAAAACATTCAGTTTGTTGAAACACTGTCGAAAAATCTCTGGTGGACATGGAATTCAAGTGCCAAGAACCTTTTCAGGCGTATAGATCCTTCCCTGTGGTATCGATACGACAGGAATCCCCTCGCATTGCTGTTTCATGTTTCTCAGCAACGGATGCAGGAATTGTCGGAAGACCATGGTTTTCTCAGCCATTTGGAGGAGGTCCGGCAGGAATTTTACGAAGCAGTGGAAAAACACTTGGAAAACTCAATTTCAGAGGATTGCATCGCATATTTTTCATTGGAATATGGATTGCATGAAAGCATTAGAATATATTCAGGTGGACTTGGTATTTTAGCCGGCGACCATCTAAAGGCTGCGTCGGATATGGATTTTGATCTGGTCGGTGTCGGCCTTTTCTACAGGGAAGGATATTTTCGCCAGCATCTTGATAATGATGGCCTGCAGGAAGAAAGCTATCCAGCCAACAGATTACAATACATGCCTTTCGATAAGGTCAGACATGATAACGGAGAAGAAATCGTGATAGAGCTAAACTTACCCGATGGGGTGGCCAAAGCAGTGGTCTGGAAAGCGAGGGTAGGAAGAACATTGTTGTTTCTGCTGGATGCCAATCTTCCGGATAACCAGCCTCAGCACCGCGATATTACCTCAAGGTTATACGGAGGGAACCGGGAGATGAGGCTTCGTCAGGAGCTGCTTCTGGGAGTGGGGGGCTTCGATGCCCTGTTACAGATGGGATACAAGCCCAAGGTGTGTCATATCAATGAAGGTCATGCAGCTTTTCTCAATATAGCCCGGTTGAATCATTTTGTGGTCTCCCATAACACTTCTTTCGAAGAAGCCCTTGAATTTGCTCCAAAAACCAAGGTTTTCACCACCCATACTCCTGTTCCTGCGGGTCATGAATCATTCAGGCTTGATCTGTTGAAGCCCCACCTGAAAGCGGTGATGAAAGATTATAAGATCGATATAGAACATATATTTACTTTGGCTCAGCTGCCCGGAAAGGAGCAAAGGGATGATCACAAAACTGAACTTTCCATGACTGTGCTTGCTTTGCGCACCTCCTTCTTTTCTAATGGGGTTAGTCAACTTCATGGCCGGGTTTCAAGGGATATGTGGAGTCATTTGTGGCCAAAACATTCCAAAGAAGAAATCCCCATTCATTATATAACCAACGGGGTGCATTTGCCGACCTGGGTAACTGAAGAAATATCATTGCTTTTGGAAAGATACATAGGCAGCGGTTGGGAGAAAAGCGATTTTAATGGCGGAGAAAGTAAGGCCATTGATGGAATACTCCCGGAAGAACTTTGGCATGCTCACCAAATCGCCGGATCTCGATTGATAGCAACAATAAGAAGAAGGCTTCAGCATTCGCTGGAAATGAAAAAGGCACCTGCCTATGAAATCGAACAGGCCGAAAATGTGCTCGACGATAAAGTGCTTACCATTGGATTCGCCAGACGTTTTGCCTCTTATAAAAGGGCTAATTTGATTTTGAAGGATATGGAGCGCTTGAAAAAGCTGCTTCTTGATAAAGACCATCCGATTCAGATTATTTTTGCCGGTAAAGCCCATCCTCAGGATGAAAAGGGCAAACAGATCATACAGCAGGTATATGCACTGACCAAGGACCCTGCATTGAGGCGGAGGATCGTATTCCTGGAAGACTACGATATGTTCATTGCAGAGCGTATGATTCAGGGAGTAGATGTATGGCTGAATAATCCGAAACGACCTCGTGAAGCAAGCGGTACCTCGGGAATGAAAGCTGCTTTGAACGGCGCTATTAACTTTAGTGTACTCGACGGATGGTGGGCTGAAGCCTACAACGAAAAGAATGGCTGGGCTATCGGTACCGGCGAAATATATGAGGATCAGGAATACCAGGACCACGTTGAGGCCCAACATCTTTATAATACACTCGAGAACGAGATCATTCCCCTTTATTATAAGAACAAAAATGGCATTATCCCGGAGGAATGGACCAATACGATGAAAGAATCCATCAAAACCGTTTTAGCGCGGTTTTCCAGTCACAGGATGGTTAAAGAATACCTGGAATATACCTATAAACCCGCATTGGACAATTACAACAATCTGATATCAAACAATATGGAGCATTGTAGAAAAAGTGCCAGGCTACATGATGAGCTCCTCGCAATATGGGATAAAATTCAGATTACAGAGTTGGATACCGATCGGAATTTAAGCGCCCTGAGGGTGGGAGAACAGTTTACCGTTACTGCCACCGTATTTTTGGATGATATATCTGCCGAACTTGTGGATTTAGAAGTGTTTTATGGTCCGGTAGGCCCGATGAACACCCTGGAAGAATCCCATACCGTGAAGATGGAAGTGATAGAAACATTGGGTGATGGGTATTTTAAATATTCTAGTGTTATAAACTGTAGCTATGCAGGAAGGTATGGGTTGACTGTAAGGGCTGTGCCCAGAGATAAGGCCTGGAAAGACACCATGCCCGGGATGATCACATGGGCAGAGCTGTGAACCTTTTATGTTTATGTAACCCTTTTTAGGCAGAACTTAAATTTGAAATACATCTCTTTGTTGGTTGGTTTAATTCCTTGAATATGAAATAATTTAAAGAGACACCGGAATCCTCCGTTTAATCAGGTTTTTCTTAAAATACGTTAAATTAGGTTTGAACAGATAATTGCTAGCATTTATATTGCGTTGTTTATGGGAAAATAGACTATCATTTTTTATGAAACATCGGTATTATCCCAAAAAATTGAGTTTTTTTGTCGATGGTAATGGAAGCGACAAATTTTATAACACAGAAAATATGTTGATTCGTTCTTTGGAAGAGAATGAATACCTTTATTTATCTGCAGCACGAGGAATCGCAACAAAACTGGAAAACCTGAATGATGAATTTAAATATAGAAGAGCACGTAATCCCATCCATCAGATAATTACAAGAATTAAAACACCCCAGAGTATTATAAATAAATTACGAAAAAGAGGCTATGAGCTTAGTGTGAAGTCTGCCCGCGAAAATATTTCTGATATAGCGGGCGTTCGTGTTATATGTTCTTATATTGACGATATTTATTTGATAGCCGATCTTTTAACTGCTCAAGATGATATAAAAATTATCCGAGCCTCTGACTATATTAAAGCACCTAAACAAAATGGCTATCGCAGTCTCCATCTTGTTGTTACAATTCCGGTGTTTTTATCAAATGAGAATCAACATGTGAAGGTTGAAATTCAAATACGGACCATTGCCATGGATTTTTGGGCCTCACTGGAACATGAATTGGCTTATAAGGTTTCCGATGGCAAAAACGAGTATATCAGCCGTGAACTTAAAGCCTGTGCAGATATTATTGCCACTACCGATATGCGTTTACAACGTTTACATAACCTTACCATCAACTCAGAAAGTAAAAAACGCTGAAGCGGCTGGTTTGAAAAGATTTCATGTTAAAGGAAAAATTTTTTGAATACTGTTATTGAAATATTTCAGGGTAAAGATAACGGATGAATAAATAATTTTTATACCCTCCGCATTCAAAAAATACTTCTTTACCATGTGTGGAAAATACAAAATTTCCATCAGAGGCTCTTTTAATTAAATTTAGAATACGAGCTTTTTCAATAATGCGCATCGTTTCTTTATCGGTATCATAAGATCTCCTTATAAATCCTGAAATATGAACCTTATTTAATACCTTATCAATTTTATCGGCATCTTTATCCTCAATAAAACCCATAAT
>JBKGZA010000134.1:0-9154 GCA_046545815.1 Bacteroidales bacterium | reverse complement strand
TGTATTCTCTTTTTCATATTTAAATCTCAATTAATTTACTAACCAAACTTAAATATAAGTAAAGAAAAAGCCAAATAAATAAATGAGTTTTCCGTAGTGCGTTTCAAGTTTTGAATAGTAAAATAAGCACCCAATCATGCTAAATCCATCCCGGGACCTCGGTCCCGAAAACCCGGAGCCGCTTTGCTCTATGCCCTTAGCTCTTCGCTATTTAATGTTTCTCCATAAAGTTAAAAAAAATTGATAGAGTCTCGTCTAGAATATCCGCTGGCAAGGCTTGCGAGTTTTGGATGACAGGAGTTTACTTGATGTAATCGACTGGCATTAAAAACGAGCGTAACGCAGCCAGCGGATATTCTAGACAGACTCTATTTAAACCAGCAACAGCGAAGAAGTAGTGTATAAATAAATATACACCCCTTGAAAATCCAAAAATTAAATCGTATTTTGGAAGTGCAAATCATGCGTCCATTATAAAAAGTATAAAAGGAGATTTTTGAACTATTTGCTTATGGAAAGAGCCGGTATATTCGTAAGAAAAAAGCGTGCCATTATCGGGGCATTCTTGATATCCATTTTGCTTTGGAGCGGCAGTTCATTATTTCACAGGGCATATTCTCAAAAGATACCCGGGGATACTCCCGGCAATATTCGCGTTCTGCTGGATACGCTGCCTCCTTTAAGTCATGACAGACAGGAGCGTCCCCTGTTGTATCAATATTCTGTAGGGGATTTGAGCAATCTTTCCAATAATGACGCCAGGTGGGTTATCCGGGAATTGGCCAAACGGGGAGTTGGAGTGATCACATTCTGGCAGAAAGGTGAAGCAAGAGAATCCCGTATTGAGGAAGGCATTCGAATCGCGAAAATTCAGGAAGAGTTGGGACTGCGTGTCGCAGTGGATGCCACCCGAATTTTGTACAGATTTTATGATGCCTCCCCATCTACCGCCCATATAGACAAAGAAGGAAAAGCTTTTTTCGACAGTTCTTTCGCAGGTCGTACTATGGGATGTCCTTTTACACTGCATAAACGATTACCGGTCATCAAAAGCCGGGTTGCAGCTTATGTAGAAGCTTACCATGCAGCAGGGGCAGATATAGATATTGTCACAGCAGACTGGGAGATTGACGGGCCCCATGAATGGAACCAGGCATGGGAACATGCCAGACGGTGTGTACGATGTCAGGAAAACATTCCCAACATAGAAGATTTCAAAGCTTTTCAGGCCAAACTCCGCTCCTTACGAAGCAACCTGATTAAAAAAGTTTACACCGGCCCCATTTTACAAAAATTTCCGGAGGCTTTAATTTCAAACTATGCTTACTATCCCAACGATGGCTGGCGGTATTGGTATGATTATTTTGAATCTCCCCGTCCGGATTTGCCCCATCGCAAAGATCAGCAAGCATTATACCGTCCCTGGTATGATGAGTTTACGGAATCAGGTCTCACTATGGCCATGCCGGTGACCTATACCTGGTATCCTATATACCAATGGTATCCCGAATACAGTTCCGATTACCGCTGGTTCTATAATATGCTCAAGGTAGGAAGCAATGCCGCCAAATCCACTCCTTCCGGCATCCCCATAGCTAACTTTGTGCACTGGCATACCACTTCTCCCCCTGACAAGCCAGATCCAGATGTTCAACAAATGAGCCGGGAAAGTTATAAAGAACTGCTCTGGCACTTGCTTTTCCGGGGACATGATATGTTGTTTTCCTGGTGCAGGAGATCAGAATTGGCTACAGAAATGAGTTTGTTGCAGGAGGTTTATAACAAATCCCTTGAATACAATGAGTGGATCCAAAATGGCCGGCCCATCACTTTCAATGTACCCGGCCAGGAGAAGTCCGTGGTTTCCGGGGTGAAGCGGAACGACCGGGTGCTTGTAAGACGAACCGATTTCACAGATTATACCGGCTCCATAACCCTTTCTGTCGATGGTAAAAAGCTGACAGTGCCTTATAATCCCGGAGAATGCCAGATACTCCATCTCGAATGATAACAACTTCAGACATGACCCCCGGTGTTTCTGTCGCTATCTGCAGTCCCTGACGGCAGGGCTGCCAACTCAAACGTTTCATTACAAGCGAAGGACAATCATATTACTTCAGCCAACAGTAATTTATGGCTGGTAAAAACAACACATCTCTTTCATTCGTTTCCCTATTATGAAACTTTTAAAGATTTTAACAATATCAACCCTCTCTTTGGCTGCTTTATCATTAAAAGCCCAGGATTACCCCTTAAATGACAAGGACAATCCTACAAGCGCAGGTGTGGTTCAATACATAAAAGATAAGGCCAGTCTGATCAATAAACGGTTTGACCAGGAATTTGGTGTCAATACATCTTTTACGGACTTTGTTCCCGACTCCATAGATCAATATGTTGATCATTACAGCGACGAAAGAGGGCTCTACATGGGG
Source organism: Bacteroidales bacterium (assembly GCA_046545815.1). GTDB lineage: Bacteria > Bacteroidota > Bacteroidia > Bacteroidales > UBA12077 > JAGXLC01. The sequence continues at coordinate 6,719 of JBKGZA010000134.1, read as the reverse complement.
CGGAATGGTAAAAATCAGGCAATAATAGACACAGTGGGGAGTTTCGGCCATTATTCATTGAAAACCATTCCGGAAAAAAAGAAAGATTCTATTGCCATATTATATGGGTCTGTGAGAGGAACCATGATCCATGAAAAAGCCCATGCATTTTTTTATCAGACTAAATCCCGGTTGGAAGAAAAAAGCATTGAACATCATTATCACGATTTCAATAAGTTCTTTTTTAGCCAATCTTTTATTGCAGAAGGAATTGCCCAGTATTGTACCTATAAGATGAAAGAAATGATCACCCCCAAACAATACCAACCTTCAGATAGCCTGAAAAATCTGATTGCTGAGAAATCTTCAGAATTGAAGTATGAGTATGCGCTTTATTACCTGAAAGCATTTCTGGACTTTTTCGGCCTTGAAGAAGGAACCAAAATCCTGCTGACCAACCCGCCTCCAAGGAAAGATGAACTGATCAATCCCCTTAAATATTACAGGAGACTGGAGCATTATGGAGCACTGGACCTGGGTTTCTTTCCCCAAATGTTTAAAAGGGAAGATTTTTTCAATATTGAGGAAAAAAATAAATAGTGTTTCTCTGTGATTTTTCTCTGTGCCCTCTATGGTTAACGCTATGTATTTTAATCAATGATCACTTCATTTCCATACCTACTTCAGAATTTTATGGTCTGCTCCCGCTGGCGGGACCAATTGCCAATTGGCCAATGACCAAAAATGAAAGTTTATTCTAATTCAATCCAGTCTCAGATTTCCATTTCAAAAATATTTCGCAATCTTCGCCATCAACTTCTGTGTATCGACGGGCTTACTGATATAATCATCACATCCGGCTTCCAGACTTTTTTGGGCATCGCCGTACATGGCATAAGCAGTCTGAGCAATCAGCGTTACTTCCCGGCCTGAAGAAAAAGCCCTTATTCTCCGGGCTACCTCTAAACCACTGATATCTGGCAGTTTGATATCTATCAGTACAAGATCAATCCCGGGATTTTCACTGAAGGCTTTGAGGCCTTCCGTTCCGGTCTCGCACAAATACAAAACCACACCGGTGGGCTCAAGCACCTCCTTTACCAATTGTATACTGGAATAATCATCCTCTATGAGAAGGATGGATTTGCCCTCCCATGAATCCATATCGGTTCTATCTTCTGAAGTGCCCTGTTCCTTAAATGCTTTATTTTTCTTATACGGAAGGGTGAAATAAAACGTGCTGCCCTCGTTTAGCCGGGATTCAACCCACATTTCACCGCCGAGCAATACAATGAGCGATTTGGAGATGGCCAGCCCCAAACCGGTTCCTCCGTATATTTTTGCCATCGAAGGATCACCCTGGCTGAAACGATCGAATATCCGACCCTGGTGTTCCCCGGAAATTCCTATACCTGTATCTTCTACATAAAACAACAGGGTATTCTTATCCCTTTTTTGATAACCGAATTCAATGCCTCCATCCTCTGTAAATTTAATCGCATTGCTCAGGAGATTGGAAAAAATCTGCTCCAGCCGGGAAGAATCCGAGTAAATGTAACTTTGGCTATCTTTCAAACCTTTCTTCAGGCTGATATCCAGATGAGCCTTCCCCTCATGCTCCATTTTAATCCGGAATGAACTGTAAAGCTCGGATAAAAGACTATTAAGTGAAAAAGTCTGCTTCTCCAGGGTGATCTGATCGGCATCGATTCTGGAGAGGTCAATGATGTCGTTAATAAGCTGCAACAGCAAATGCGACCGGTTCTGAATTATGTTCAGATATTTGTTCTGCTTATCCGGGGATAGCTTATTGTGATTCAGTAATTGTGCAAATCCCATGATGGCATTTAGCGGGGTGCGGATCTCGTGTGACATGTTGGCCAGAAAAGCAGATTTCAGCCGGTCGCTTTCTTCCGCTTTTTCTTTGGCTTTTTTCAAGGCTTCTTCGGTTTGCTTTCGTTGGGTAACATCCCAAAAATAGGAACGCGACCCTTTAATTTCATCTCCCTCCCAAAGCTCAACCGCATCAACTTCCAGAAAGATGATAGATCCGTCCTTTCTGATTCCCCTGAACTCATAGTGGGATGGGATATTCCCGCCTTTCATTCGTGTTTTATGATGGTGCATCACCCGATCCACGTCATCGGGATGAACAAGCTTCCGTATGGATTGATTTTCGAGCTCACCGGCATCATATGCGAATAACGCGGCCAGCTTACTGTTGAAATACCGGATATTGCCTGCTTTATCATCTATCAGAACCCCTATACCGGCTTTTTCTACCAGGCTCTTGTAACGCTCCTCCGACTCCTCCAGGGCCTGTTCCATCTGCTTCCTCTCAGTAATGTCTTCCGCTGAACACACCACATACTCAACCTTCCCATGTTCATCCAGTTTCGGATTTTTAATTATGGAAAGAAGCCGAAACTCGCCTGAGCCGTCCGGTATCCATTCTTCGGTGTGCAACGGCCTGCTGCTAACAAAAACTTCACGGTTACCTTGCCGGCATATTTCAGTCACATCATCCGGATAAATATCATATAACCGCTTAAAAGACATCTCTTCCGGAGTATAACCGTTAAATTCGGCATGGGCTTTATTAACTGCCCCATAGGTAGATTCATCTGTAAGATACCATATCTGAGTGGGAATGTTATCGAGAAGAATGCGCCGTTCTTCTTGCTCCTTTCTTAATGATTCGTATGTGGGCCGACTTTTATCCATAAAAAGCAATGTTACAAAAAAATCGATGTCCATCGAAACCTACACTCCTTAATTTTTGACCGGGGAAAATATATTTTCACCAAGACCCCTTTCATTCATTTGAAAAGTGCCTACTTTTAGCCCACGATCAAATAAAAAACGGAAAAACATGAAAAAACTTGTTTTGCTGTTCCTTTTGCCTTTTCTAATGTTTGTAAACCCCTTCGATAGCCAGAACCAGGATATACCCATCCTCATCAACCAGACCGGATATCTGCCCGATGATCAAAAGGAAGCCAAATGGGGTCTGGACTGGATACACAAGATGCATCCGGCCGGATCATCTGTATCACCAGGTAGCCTATGGCCGGGATCATATTGGATGGAAAATGCCCAGCCGCGACAGCTCAAATTACGGGTAGGGACCCAACAGCTACCGGGCAGCGCATTTTGCCAATGGCAAACCGCAGAGCTTGCGCGAACACAAAAGTAAAGCCACCGGTGTGGCCAATCTTGCCGGTAGATCAGCAGCAGCCATGGCCATTGCGGCATGCATTTGTAACAAGGAGAACCGGGATGAAGCGTTTGTCGAAAAATGCCTCCAGAATATGCCGTGACGTGCTTCCGGATTGACAGGCAATAAAACATCGGGTTAATGGTCAGTGATAGTCATTTGGTTATGACAGCCCATATGACCGGCTATCAAATCCTGACAAGTAATACACATTAAAGCGTTCCAAAGACCAGCTTCAAACAGGGTGATTTATTGTATATGGAACCCAATGGATAAAACCCAAAAAGGGTTAAAATTATATGGATGATGCCTGTTACAATATTTACCATCTGTGTGGGACGGATATGAGAAAAATTTTCAGATAAATTTGATATTCTCCTGATCTTTCGTTAAAATTGCAGGAATAGAAGCTTTGGAAAGAATTAGGTACAAATCTTTCTGCATATTTTTACCCAAACCCAAAAATACCCGACGTTTATGGATGATGCACATCTCATAAATAAAAAAACCCTTGTAGAAAGCTTAAAAAAAGGAGATTTTGAAGCTTTTGACCGGTTATTCTGGTGTTACCAAAAAAGGCTCTACCATTTTGCCCTTTCCATATTAAAAGACAATGAAGATGCCAGAGATGTTGTACAGGAAGCATTTCTAAGGATATGGAAAAACAGGGAAAACCTCGACGAGCAATCCTCTTTACAGTCTTTTCTTTTCACCATTTCCTACAACATCATTGTGGATACCATGCGAAAGAAGGTATCCGACCGGAATTTCAGGGATTATCTTCAAAAAAATGCCATCGACAAAGAATCACAGGTTGAGAAGGAAGTGGAATTTAATGAGTTGAGGACAATCTATAACAACGCTGTTGAAGAACTGCCTTTAGAGCGTAAAAAGATCTATAAACTGCAGCGGTTTGAGAATATGAAATACGAAGAAATTGCCGACCAACTGGAACTATCGGTTAATACAGTAAGAAGCCAGATGTACAAGGCAATCAGTTACCTTAGAAAAAGGATCGGGGGTCATACCTTGGCAGGTTTGCTGTTTTTGTCATTGTTTGTGTGAATCGTTGAAAAAAGGCGCTAAGCGGCTTTCTTATCTAAAGGTATAAAATTACTACATTGATTGACAGATAACTATAATAGCCGCTAAGCGCCGAGTGCAAAAATTAGCTTTTAAAACAGAACTCATATAATCAATATTTTAGTGAAATTTACACCCCACCATTTAACTTCTCCCCCCATCCTGTTCGTGAAGGTATAAGTTGATGCTTTAATGGATTAGTGTATTAGTGGCCGTAAAAACCTTTCTTTGACTGGGCTCATGCATATTTATAAAGAATCGAACAGAAACAACACGGATGCAACCGGAGATGAAATATATTATCCGTGTTAATCCATCTTATCCGTGTCATCAGTGTTCCAAACATTCATTCATAAAAAATAAAACTTTTCTTCAAACCCGGGTAATACTATTGAATATCCCACCCGTATTACTTTAAAAGAAATATATATAAAGCTTTTATAAACCAAACGAGAATCCTTGAAAGAAGAAGATAAAAACATTGAATCATTCCAACGCTACTGTAAGGATCAGTATACCCTGGAGGATATGAAAACCATTTTGAAATGGTTCGAAAACAAAGGGTACGACCTTGTCAGAAGGATTTCCATGAAGCGGTGCTGGGAAACACTAGAATTACCAGAAGATTCGGAGAACGATCCTTATTATGATCCCCGCCAGGTGCTGGACCAGATCCATCACCGGATCAATGTAGAACAATCCAAAACCAAAAAAGAAACATCCCCTGTTTTCAGCCTACAGAATCTTTATAGGGCTTTCAGCAGGGCTGCGGCCATCCTTATCATTCCATTACTGATTTTCAGCGTATATGTTTACATGAACCAAGGTATGCCCTGGAAAGACCGGGAGATTTCCTACTCCGAAGTTTTTGCCCCCCAGAACTCAATGTTGAAAATTCAGCTTCCTGACGGAACCACAGCCTGGCTTAACAATGGCAGTTCGTTGAAATACCCCCAGCAGTTTGCTCAAGAAAACAGGCAGGTGCAACTCAGTGGGGAAGGGTATTTCTCGGTCACCGAAGATCAGAAGCGGCCTTTCCTGGTCAAAACCGGTGAGCTGAGAATCAAGGTAGAGGGCACATCCTTCAATGTCTCGGCCTATCAGGACGAAAATAAAATAATCACAACCGTTGAGGAGGGGAAAGTAGTATTACAGCGGAGCAATAAGAACAATCAAAGGAAAAATATTGCTGAGCTGACAGCCAACATGCAGTCCGCTTTCCACAAAGATGCCAGGCTAGCCCCTGTAAAACAAGTAAATACCAAAAAGTACACCAGTTGGAAGGACGGAAGGCTTATCCTGGATGACGATCCGATGACCATCGTAAAAAAGAAGCTGGAACGTTGGTATAATGTGGAAATTCAGGTTGTGAACGATAAAGTGTATGAGTACAACTATACGGCTACTTTTACGCATGAATCCATAGAGCAGGCCATGAAGTACCTGTCGATGGCAACGCCCATCTCTTATGAGATCAAAAGGGGAAAAAAGCAGGCGGATAATAGCTTTTCCAGGAAGAAGGTATTGATTGGAACAAAATAATGTCTATGAAAAATTAAAAGAAGTTATGATTGAACTAAAATGGAAAGTTGGCAAAAGGCAAAGGGCAGTTGGCAAGCTGTTGAAGCAAGAAAAAGGGTTCTTTGCCTTTTGCCAAATTTTTAGAATGTCCAACAATGAACAATCAAATCGCCTGCCAAATGCGGCTTTAGCGTTGCCAACTGCCTATTGCCAACTGCCAACTAATTTATATGAAATTAATACAATTTAATAATAATAATAAACCAAATACTAACCAAAAAAACAGACGTGTATGAAACAAATCCTATGAAAAATGAAAAAAGGGAAAGTGCTGGCACACTTTCCCCGAATTTGAGTTAATAAAATGCTCAATCTTGACAATTAAACAATTATTAACCAAAAATCTTTGCAAAATTATGAAAAATTATCAATGCATGTGCAGGCATTTGCTAAAAATGCTTTGGTCGCACAAACACCTAAAAGTTATGAAAATATCAATTTTACTATTGATGATCGGAACCATCCAGATGATGGCCTCGCCGGGTTATTCGCAACGTGCGGAGCTGTCATTAGAAATGGAAAATGTTGCTGTAAAAGATGTGCTCGAGGAGATCGAGTCAAACAGCGAATTCTTCTTTTTATACAGCAGCAAGATGGTGGACCTGGAGCGCAAGGTAAGCGTTCAGGCCAGTGAGGATAAAATTGACCAGGTTCTTGCGGAACTGTTCCGGGGAGAAAATATAAAACCTTACATCATTGACCGGCAGATCATTTTAAGTCCGGACAATCTGGAAAAAGAAGAAGTCACTGCCAAAATAAAGCAACAACAGCAACAACATGAAGTCAGCGGACAAGTAACCGACGCCCAGAGCGGCGAACCCCTGCCGGGTGTGAACATTGTTGTGGAAGGTACGACCAC
>JBKGZA010000133.1:0-9173 GCA_046545815.1 Bacteroidales bacterium | reverse complement strand
TTAAGATATTATAATTACTTGATGGTATACTTTCTTTGTCTTACCTCCTCTTGAATTTCCCTGAGCTTGGCATATTTGAGGAGAGCTGAAAAAGCTGATATACTGCAGATGAGATAGCCATAATATCCATCCCGAAATCCTTGTTTCAGAAAATAGTTGCGAAAAAACCTGGCCGCCGATTTAACGATGATTTTTAATGTATTGCTTCTCTTGCCTTTGTTGTAAAGTGCCTTTGCTCCTTCTTCAGAAAACTTGTTGGTCTGTTCCACATGTTCCTGTATGCTGCTGAAACAATAATGCAGCAAATCGCCTTTAAGCCAGCATACTGTGCTTCCCTGCTTAAGTTCATAACTGTCATGGGGGTTTATACCTGCCCAGCGCCCCTTTCTTGAGTCAAAAAGCCTGAGTTTCCGGTCAGGATACCATCCCGAATGCCGTATCCACTTGCCACAATAATTGGTCAGGCGGTTAAAATAGTATCCGTCGCATTCCCAGTGCTGCTTCACCTTGTTTATGGAATCCCTTAATTTGTCAGACAGGGCTTCATCTGCATCAAGAGAAAGGATGTGGGGATGGGATGCCTGAGTTATGGCGTAGTTTTTCTGTTGAATATGTCCCTCAAAAACATGCTGAACGAATTTCACTCCGTATTTTCTGCAGATCGTTTCTGTGTTGTCTGTGGAAAAAGAATCCACCACCACGATTTCATCGGCCAGTGGTCCGACCGATTCTATGCAGCGGGCAATGTTTTGTTCTTCGTTATAGGTGATGATCACCAGTGAAATCGGTAACATAAATCTTTTTGTTATTGGTGGATCAATAATTTGTTAACATCTATGGTTTGTGCGCATCTGAAATGTCCTTCCGGGCAGGCATTATATCCATGCAGGCCACAGGGACGGCAGTACAGGTCAATATCGGTTTCAACAATCCTGGAGCGGTCAGATACTGGATAAAAACCGAATTCCGGCACTGTTGAGCAAAAAATAGCAGTTACCGGGGCATTCATGGCAGAAGCTATATGCAGGGGTGCAGAATCATTCACATAATTCATCCGGGCGCCTTCCATCAAAGCTGCCGTTTCCAGGAAACTGAGCTGCCCTGCAAGATTGAATAGCCGGGCCCTCCCTGATTCCTGTATGATCTGCCAACAGAGGTTATGGTCCTCGGGACCTCCGAGCAGGTGAATGTTATATTGCACATCTAGTTTCTCCAGTAAAGCTTTCCACTTTTCTTTCGGGAACTGCTTGGTAAACCATACTGAAGCCGGAGCAACGGTAAGATATGCCCGCTTTTTATGGGGCTGAATGTTTTTATAGTCTGCTTCTGATGGATACAACCGTGGTTTCACAAAATCCGCATCGGTAATGGGAGCCACAAGCTCAAGATTCCGCTCTATTTCGTGCTTCCCGTTTCCTATTTCATGGGTAACCTTGTGATCATATGCAAAGGAGAAAGGATTCTTATCAAAGCCGCTCTTATGAATGGCTCTGGCGAAAAGTGAAAGGATTCCCGTGGTAGTAAAACGCTGAAGGTTAATCAAATAATTATAGCGTGTTTTTCTTATTTTTTTTATCATCTGAAGCACGTTCACATATTTCCGCGCGTTTTTGTCCAACACATAAACCCGATGGAGGTGGGGATTGTTTTTTAGCAGTTCTTCGTTCCCCTTTCTGAGCAGAAAATCAATTTTGGCGTTTGGATGATGTTGGCTGAGTTTTTCGATCAATGGGGTAGCAAGAATCACATCCCCGATGAATGCTGTTTGAATGATCAAAAACTGTTTCATATCAGGCTATGCTTCCACATTAAAATCCCTCAGTGCTTGATTTAAGGATGTTTTATGATCGGTTGATTCTTTTCTTTTTCCTATAATCAGCGCACACTGTACCTGATATTCTCCGGCGGGAAACTGCTTGGTATAAGTACCCGGGATAACAACAGCGCGTTCAGGCACCCTCCCCCTGTAAGTTACCGGTTCATCTCCGGAAACATCAATTATTTTGGTAGACTGGGTGATGGATACATTGGCGGCAATAACGGCCTCTTTCTCTATCCTGACACCTTCAACGATGATGGCACGGGAGCCGATGAAACAATTGTCTTCAATAATTACAGGAGCAGCCTGAACCGGTTCAAGAACCCCGCCAATTCCTACTCCCCCGCTTAGATGCACGTTTTTACCGACCTGGGCACAACTTCCCACTGTTGCCCAGGTATCCACCATTGTACCACTGTCCACATATGCGCCAATATTTACATAAGAAGGCATCATAATGACACTGGAAGAAAGGTAGGAGCCATACCGGGCTATGGCATGGGGCACAACCCGTACCCCCATCTTATCATATCCGTGTTTCAGATCAATCTTATCGTGAAATTCAAAGGGCCCGGTCTCGATTTTTTGCATCTTTTGAATGGGGAAATATAAAATAACGGCCATCTTTATCCATTGATTGACTTTCCATTCTCCATCAGAAACCTCAGCAACCCTTATTTTTCCCTTGTCCAGCATATCAATTACTTCTCTGATCATTTTCTGGTTTTCCCGATCATTTAATAATTCCCGGTTGTTCCAGATTTCCTGTATTTTATTCTCGTATTGTTCCATAATTAAATATTTTTAACACAACAAAAATACAGAAAAATCAATATTACGAAAACGGAATTGAATCATGATGATGGCTGTTAATTTTTGTTAATGGAAGGGTGTATCCGTTTGAAATCATTTATATATGCACTAAATTTATAAGGTTAAAATCAGTCGATATCAACAGGAAATACTACATAATGATTCTCTTGCTAAGCCTGAGCCAGTTCGTTTATTCCCAAAAGCAGGACAGTACCATCCATTTTTTTGGGAATTTATACAATGCTGATACATTTAAACCAGTGAAAAATGCCCACATCATCAATATTAATAATAACAGGGCCACCATTTCCGACAGCCTTGGTAATTTTGACATTAGGCTAAGACAGGGTGACTCCTTAATGATTAGTTCTATAGGCTATCAGCAAAAGTTTTATCAGTACAACGGTGGCTGGAGGCAAGTGGCATTTGAAAGTATTCCGCTAGAAGAAAAGATTTATGAGATATCAGAGGTAACAGTCACTCCGTGGGGCACGTATAAAGATTTTCAAGAAAAGTTTCTTGAGCTTGATATGGAAACACCGCGGGAGAAAATACATCCCCTGGCATGGAAATTCCTGGAGGAGAGGCCGGATGAAGTTGAACCGAAGGAACCCGGCATTACATCCCCGATAAGCATGATATATAATTTATTTAGCAAAGAGGGAAAAGAAAGGAGAAAATTTCAGGAACTGCAAAAAAGGGAGACCAGAGAGAAGAAAATCCGTTCAAAATTCAACAGGGAAATCGTTGGCGACCTAACCGGCCTGGAAGGGGAGAAGCTTGATAGGTTTATGGAATTTTGTAATTTTACGGACGAATATATACTCAATACCAGGGAGTATTTTATTCTGGAAAGGGTGAAACTGAAATATAAACAGTTTATGAAACTGGATTCCCTGAATTCAGAAAAAATGAAACAGCAATGAGCCAAACGGTACCTTCAATAAAAGATATAGAAAACGCCCATAAACGCATCTCGAATTGGGCACACCATACCCCGGTGCTTACTTCATCTTCTGTTAATGAATTATGTGGCGCAGAGCTATATTTTAAATGCGAGAATTTTCAAAAAACAGGTTCTTTCAAATTCAGAGGAGCCTACAATGCCATACAGTATTTAATTGATAAAGAGAACATCCATGTAGTGGGCACCCATTCTTCCGGCAACCATGCGGCTGCTTTGTCACTGGCTGCAGCTTTGAAAGGGATCGATGCCCATATAGTTATGCCCCGCGATTCCAATCCGCTTAAAAAACGGGCGGTAGAACATTACGGGGCCCATCTTACCTATTGTGATACTGGTCTTGATGCAAGAGAAGCGGCATACAGGGAAATTGAGCAGCAGACGGGGGCGAAGTTTATTCATCCTTCTGGTGATTTTCAAGTGATCTGCGGACAAGGTACTGCAGCAAAAGAGCTACTGGAAGAAGTTCCCGGTCTTGAAGCCATTGTAGCTCCCGTTGGCGGGGGAGGGTTGACAAGCGGCACGGCAATAGCGGCAAAAGCAATGAAAAAAAACATCCGGATTTATGCAGGCGAACCCCAAAAGGCCGATGATGCATACCGTTCTTTTAAACAGGGTTTTCTGATCCCTGTGGATCGCCCGAATACCATTGCTGATGGACTTCTGACTTCTTTGAACCCGCTTACTTTCAGGCTTATAAGTGAGCACCTCACTGATGTTTTGACCACCGGTGAAGAAAACATTGTTAAAGCCATGCGCCTGATTTGGGAACGTATGAAAATTATTGCCGAACCTTCTGCTGCTGTAGCACTTGCGGCAATACTGGAGAACCGTTTTGTCTTCAGATCAAAAAAGGTAGGGATCATCCTATCCGGAGGCAACGCCGATCTGAATAATCTTCCCTTTAAAACAGAAAACGAGGGGTGATCAGTTTTTAATGCCCAGAGATGCTTTAACGGGATAATGATCGGAAAGCAGTTTTTTCACAATATCAAAGTCTTCTATCTTAAAAGTATCATCGTATAGGATATAATCTATCCGGTACGAGGGGAATTTTCCTTTATAGGTGATGCCAACACCGGAGCCTCCTTTCACAAAAGCATCGTTCAATCCCGAACTGATGGTACGATAGGTATATGATACCGGTGTATCGTTGAAATCGCCACAGACAACAACAGGGTAAGACGACCTGTTGATGCTTGCAGAAATCTTTTCAGCCTGCTTTGAACGCTTTATGAAAGCATCCTTTAACCTGTAAGAAATGTCCTGAATTTCCTTTAAACGCTGATGATCAGTATAGCGGCTCTGGTTGGAGACAAACTCATAGTTGTTTCGTTTAAAACCTATGGATTGAAGATGGTTGTTATAAATCCTTATTCTTTCCTTGTTTACAAGGATGTCGGTATAAATGGAAGCGTTCAGATTTTTTTCGAAATCAATACGTCCCTTCTTTACAATGGGATATTTGCTGAATGTAGCTATTCCATATTTGTAATCGCTGCCCTCAGATAACCAGAATATATGGCTATATTTTAAATCTGGAAGATACCTTCTGATTGTGTCCAGATTAAATTGTTGCTGGTCGCTGATATAAAATTCCTGTAAGCAAACAATATCGGGGTTATTTTTTCGGATGACAGAGAAAATTTTCTTCTGATCCTCACCAAATTCAGACTGACCCAACAGGTTAAAGATTCTTACATTATAGGAGATAATGTTGATAGTTTTCGATGAGTCCGTCGGGATTCCGCTGCCAGATGAAAAATCCACCTGATAGCTGAGGGATATGGGTTTAATCCCAACTAAAAGAACAATCAGGGACAGCAAAAAAAACATTTTCTTTTTGATTATCCAGTAGATACCAAAGAGGATATTGGCAATTATCAGAAAAGGAAAGACAAGGCCTAAAAAGGCAACGGGCCAGAAAAATTCTGGGGATATATAAACCGATACATAAGCCAGCAGTAAGGCAATGGCCAATATATAGTTTAAGAACTTTAATATTTTGTCAATAAGAACTTTCAAGACACGAAAATTTTATTTATACCGACAAATTAAAGGGAAATGGTTTACTGCGACTGATCTTTACCTCCCCCCGCTTTGAATAAAATTTCTTTTTCTTCTTTTGTCAGGCTTTCATACCCTTTTTTAGAAATCTTTTCTAGTATTTTGTTGATTCTTTCCTGTCTTTTGGCTTTCTCTTTGTTGTATTCAATATCCGTTTTGGGCCTGTGTTGTTTGTGTGTTACCTTAAATTTTGGTTTTGGTTTAAACAGGGAGAAAAGTTCATCCATAAAACGATCAAAACCTTTGGTGATAATTTTTCCTTTTCGGTATTGCGAGATGTAAAGATAACCAAATAAAGCGCCCCCCAGGTGTGCAATGTGTCCGCCGGAATTGGAAGAGGGGATGCTGAGAACATCCAGAATAATTGTAAATAAGGCGATGTATTTTAATTTGACCGGACCCAGGAGGAGAAGATTGATGGAAAAATCGGGAACATAGACGGAAATGGCAATTACTATGGCCATAACGGAAGCTGAGGCGCCTAAGGCAAATGATAGGGTTACCACGTCCCGGAAGGCCGGAAAGATATTAAAGGAGAGAATATAGAGCGCGGCACCTGCTAATCCTCCTACCAGATATACGCTTAACAATTTTTTCTCATTGAGATACATCAGAAAAATACGTCCGAATACGTATAGCCATAACAAGTTAAAAAGAATATGGAAAAAACTCTCATGGAGGAACATGTAAGTAAGCAGGGTCCAGGGGCGGGTAACCAATGTTCCCAATTCGGCAGGCACAGAAAGCCAGTGTACGGTAATGGAGCTGATATCGTTGAAGCCAAATAAAAATGCCAACACCTGTATAATTTTAATAGCCAGAAATACAGCGGCGTTGATATAGATTAGTTTGATCACATTGCTGCCTCTTTTGAATGTCTCTCGTATTTGATCTGCAATACCCATATTTCAGGTTTTTTTGTTTTTTAGTTATAAAGAATTGTATAGCATTATTTAATAAGAAGCTTGCGGTAAAAGCAATGGTTCCGTCAGTAAAACGAATTTTTCCTTGAATTCCAGTATTTGATTAGAATAAGTCCAAACAGCATTCCCCCGACATGGGCAAAGTGGGCCACATTGCTGCCTGCCTGGCTGAATCCCAACAGCAGTTCAATGATACCATATCCTATAACGAAAAATTTTGCCTTAATGGGAATGGGTGGAAAAATCAACAGCAACTGTGTATTTGGGAAAAGCATGCCAAATCCCAGCAGTATGCCAAAAACAGCCCCGGAAGCTCCTACCGTGGGAATATTCATAAACCTGTTGAGCTTGGCCATATCGGGATTGGTAAAATTTTTGTTGCTCTGTAATGTGCTGATACCTTTTTCCATTACCGTATTGATTTGCTCCTGGGGCATTTGTGCCATCAGGCTTTGAATCTGAATGTGATTAACCATTAAATGCAGAAATGCTGCCCCCAAACCCGTGACAAAATAGTAGATAAAAAATCTTTTGGGACCCCATACATTTTCCAATACCCGGCCAAACATCCAAAGTGCAAACATATTGAAGAACAGGTGAGCAAACCCTCCGTGCATGAACATGTGGGTGATTAACTGATAGGGCTCAAATTGGTCTGAACTCCAATAAAATAAACCCAGCTTCCAGTTGAGATTAATGCTGCCGCTAAATGCATAGTAGCCGAGCAACATTAAAGCATTGATAATAATAAGATTTTTAACCACCGGAGGTGTACCACCAAATGCACTTTGTCTGTAATTCATTATATTTAATTTGTCGTAAATTTTATAAAAATTATTTGAAAAGCTTTTCGATTTCTTCTGTTTTAATAAAAGAGATCACTTTTTGCCCGTCAGGGGTGTAATTTGGAGCAGAGCAAGCGAATAACCTGTCCAACAACTCACGCATTTCTTCCTGTTCAAGCACCCTTCCATATTGAATGGCAGTGGCATTGGCCAGGCTCAGCGCAACCCGCTCCAGTAAGTGTTTTCCAAAGTCCTTGTTGTTTGTATATTGTTCAAGCAATGACTCCACCACCCTGGAAGGACTGGTAATATCAGACTCTGCAGGTATGCCCATGATCTCCACAACCTGGGATGTTCTCAATTCTATTTCAATGCCCACTTTTTTCACTTCATCCTTTATTTCTTTAAGCAAATTATAGTCGGAATTGTTCAATTGAATTTTTTCCGGGTACAATTGTTTCTGAATGACTCCTGATCTGTTGTGCTGGGTTTGGAGGTAATGTTCATATAATATCCGTGTATGGGCGCGGTGTTGGTTGATGATCATCAAACCTGACTTAACGGGGGTCAGGATATAGCTTTCCTTAAACTGAAAGAATTTGGATGAATCACTTTGGCTTGTGGCTGCGGACTTTTCTTTCTGATCACCGCCGGCTTTTGAGGACAGGGTAATGCTTCTTTGCCCGGGCTGCTGTTCAAAATCGTTGTATAATTTGTCCCAGTTTTTCAGATTCTGCTTTTCTTTCCAGTCATGTTTTTTCTGCGAATGTTCCGGTGCAGCATTTTCCTTTTCAAAAGGGTTATAATCCGGGTCCACTTCAATGGAGGGGGGTGATACCTCTCTGTCCTTTCTAAGTGGTGGGATGCCTATATTGCCTTTTTGATCAAAATCTATAGAGGGAACAATGTTATTTTTTCCCAGGGCTTCTTTTACCGAAGCATTTAATATTTGCCAGACGGCCTGCTGTTCCTCAAATTTTACCTCTGTTTTGGTGGGATGAATGTTGATGTCAAGCGTATCAGCGGGCACTGTCAGATTAATGAAGTAAGCTGGTATGGTTCCGTGGGGAATAAGTTTATCATAGGCTTCCATAATGGCTTTATGGAGGTAAGGATTTTTCATAAACCTGGAATTGACAAAGAAGAATTGTTCATATCCCCTTTTTTTTGCTTTCTCGGGATGCCCGATATACCCCTGTATATTAATGATGCGGGTTTCGGACCGCACCGGAATGAGGTTCTCTCTCATGGGTTCTCCGAAAACATCTACTATCCTTTTACCGAATTTGGCCGGATTTAGCTTATAAAGCAGGGCATTGTTATGAATCAGTGAAAATGAGAGATCGGAATGCGGGAGTGCCACCCTTTTAAATTCCTGGATGATATGATTCAGTTCTGTGGAGTTTTTTTTAAGAAATTTTCTTCTTGCCGGTACGTTGTAAAACAGATTTTTAACTAATAAATTGCTTCCCGCCGGGCATTGAACAGGTTCCTGTGCAATCACCTGCGAGCCTTCGATCCGGATTTGTGTTCCGATCTCATCTTCCATCCGTTTTGATTTGAGCTCAATATGGGCAATAGCTGCTATGGAGGCCAGTGCTTCACCTCTGAAACCCATTGTTTGAATGGAGAACAAATCTTCTGCGGCATGGATTTTTGAGGTAGAGTGACGCTCAAAAGCAAGTCTGGCATCGGTAGGCGACATGCCAGCTCCATTGTCTATTACCTGGATAGAAGTTTTTCCTGCATCTTTAACTACAACCTTGATCCCGGAGGCACCTGCATCAATACTGTTCTCCACC